>CAMCHD010000204.1 GCA_945874545.1 Akkermansia muciniphila
AGCCGTCGGGCGACGGTGTGGTAGGCGACCCGCTGGGGATTGGGCACGGCATCGACGCCCCCGATGACCACGACCCGCCGGCCGGGCAGCGTCGCAAGGACGTCGAGGGCGAGGTGGATGGTCTCGTAGGTCGATTTGAATTCATCGCGCAAAAGCCAGGCGCCCGAAGGCGTCCGCTGCCGTTGCAGTCGCCCCGGGACCGCGTTGAATCCCGCCAGGCCGGCGCGTATCTGCTCGTCCGTCCGCCCCACCGAACGCGCCGCGGCCCAGGCCGCGAGCAGCGCGTAGCTGGACACCTGGCTGAGCAACTCCGTCTCCAACCGATATTCGCGCTCGTCCGCGCGAAGTCGCAGGACACTCGCCTCGGGCCACCCCGGCGACCAGCCCAGCCCGCGAACGTCGTTGCCCTCGCCGTAACCGAAGGTCGTCGCCGGCACCGGATAAGGCCCCACCGCGACCCGCACCAGGGGATCATCGCCGTTGATGACCACCCGCCCACCCCGCCGCAGCGCCGCCAAAGCCTTGGCTTTCTCCTCCGCGATGTGCTCGATGTTGCGAAAGGAGAGCAGATGCTCGGTGGCGACACAGGTGAAGACGATGCAGTCCGGCCGCAGCGGACGGGTAAGCCGGCGCATGTCCCCCGGTCCGGCGATGCCGACCTCCAGCACGACAATTTTTTGCCGCAACGGAATGCCCAGAAAAGCGGCCGCAAGGCTATGCCCGTTGTTGGCGTTCTCCAGGACCCGCCCCTCCGGCAGGCCGCAGGCGCGCAAAACCGCCCGCGTCGTGGTCGTCTTGCCCAGACTGCCGATCACGACGATGAGGTATTGATGACGCGCGAAGGTGGCCCGGTAAAGGCCCGCCACCGCCAGATAGAGACCGGTCGAACGCGCGTGGATGCGGCGGGCCAGAAACGTCCGCCCCTCGGACGTGAACGCGGCGCGAAGCGCCCGGAGGAGCTTCGCGGTCGGGGTGGTGGGGACGTCGCTCATGGCTCGGAGTTCGCGCCGACAAAACGCCGGATCGGCGTGATCACCAGCTCGTCCGCCGTCCCGGACGACCCGCGATGATCGCGCGATCAGGCTTCAAAAGTCGAAGTCGTCGATGTTGCCCGCGTTGAAGACGAAGGGCTTGCCCAGGAGGATCTGGTCGCCCTCGACCCGCAGCGTGCCGAGACGCCCCGCCGAAAAGCTGGTCGCGCCCGGCGCCAAGGAGCCGTCGGCCACCGCCACCGCCGCGCGCACCGTGAGGTAGCCCAGGTCCTGGGTGTTCCAAAGCACGATGCTTTGTATCCAGTCTTCATGGACGTAGGCCTTGCACAGGCTGGGCACGGAGAGCCCGGTGAGCTTCACGTCGCGACGGTTCTCCTGTTTGAGCGCCTCGGCCGCCCCCGGGACCGCCGGGGCCGCCACCGCGATGATGACCTTCACGTCCGGATAGGCCCGGACGATGTTGCGCGTCTCCGTCATCGCCTTGTCCCGCTGGCCGTCCGAGGGCTGGATGGTCGCGAGGGCCATGCCGGGATGCGCCGCGGCCATGCGCGCCTGGATGAACTTGATCCACTCGTTCTGATTGGCGTCGGTCAGCGAGGCCGTGACGATCGCGTAGCGTCCCGAACCGCCCGCGAGGCGCGCGCCCTCGTCCGCCAGCGTCGTGCCGATGCCCTCGGCCGTGGCCTGGTTCACGAAAAACTGCCGCGCGTCGGCCTTGGCGTCGGCATCCCACGAGATCACGCCGATCCCGCGCGCGCGCGCCTTGCGAAGCACCGAGGAGAGCGCCTCCGGACTGGCGCAACTCGCCGCGATGACGTCCACCCCGCGGGTGATCCAGGCCTCGACCACCTCGGTCTGTTTCGCCGGATCCGGATCGGTCGGCGAGTCCCAGAGCAGGTCGACCCCGAGCTCGGCCGCCGCTGCGTCCGCGCCCTGTTTGCAGGAGACGAAATAGGGGTCGGCCTTGGCCTTGGGCGTGAGCGCCACGACCCGGCGGGCCTGGGGCGGCGGCGGCGGGACCGTCGCCGCCCCGCCGGGCGCGGCGGCGACGGCGGCGTGCGTCGCGGTTTGGATCGAGGCGCCGGCCTCGACCACCGAACGGGCGAGGAAGAGGTTGCTCACGGCGATGAGCGCGGCGCCGCCGAGGATGGCGGCGATAAGCAGGGCGAGCTGGTGGTTTTTCATGGTGAATTCTTCGGGATTTTCGGAAACGGAGGCGTCGGCCGCGACCGGGCGCACCGACCGGCGGAAAAGGACCTGGGCCGCCGCGATCGCCGCGATCAGCACCGCGCCGGTGAGCAGACCGGCGATCTCACTCGGCTGGCCCGCCAGCCGCAGGCCGTTTTGCAGGACGATCAGGCACAGGAGGCCGAGCAAGGTCCCGTGCAGCGTGCCGCGGCCGCCGTTGATCGAGGCGCCGCCCAGCACCACCGCCGCGATGGCGGTCAATTCGTAGCCGAGACCGGCGTCGGCCTTGGCCTGGCCGATGCGCGCCACGTAGATCACGCCGGCCAGGGCCGCGCAAACCCCGCAAATCACATAGGCCCGCAAGGTGACCGCGCCGACCCGCACGCCGGCGAAACGCGCCCCGGCGGCGTTGTGGCCGATCACCGCCAGCTCGCGGCCGAAGACCGTGCGGTGGAGCAACACCCAGAGGGCGAGAAACACCGCGCCGGCGATCAACAACTGGGCCGGCAGCCAACCAAAAAGGTAGGCCTGCCCCAGGGCCAGAAACCCCGCCGGAAACCCGGTGTAACTGGTGTAGCCCCCGGTCAGGGCCTCGGCCAGGCCGCGGTAAAGCGAGAACGTGCCCAGCGTCGCGATCAAAGGCGGCACCCGCAGCCGCGTGACCAACAGGCCGTGCAGCGCGCCGCCGGCCGCGCCGAGCAGCAGCGCGAGAAACACCGCCGCACCGACCGGCAAACCCAGCGACCACGAACCGCCCAGCGCGACCGCCGCCAGACCCATCATCGAACCCACCGAGAGATCGATACCGCCAGTCTTGATCACCGCTGTGAGACCGAAGGCCAGCAGGCCCGTCTCCGCCGCCAGGCGCGCGATCTCGAAGGTGTTCTCCCACGACAAAAACCGTGGATGCGCCCAGCCGAAGACCGCCGCCTCGGCCAGGAGCACGACGATCAGCACCCACTCGCCGTTGGGCGAGTGACGGGCCAGCCGGCCGGGACGTCCGCCGCCCGCGTTCATGGCGAGGTCCCTTCCCGGCGGCGGCCAAAAGCCGTGTCCGCCACCACCGCCACCAGCAGGATCGCGCCCTGAATGGCCTTCTCCCAGGCCGGGTTCACGTGCAGAAAGGTGAACACGGTGCCGATCGACCCGAGCAAGATGACGCCGAGGAAAGTGCCGATCAGCGAACCCCGCCCGCCGGTGATGGCCGTGCCGCCCACCACCACCGCCGCGATGACCTTGAGCTCGAACCCGAGGCCGCCGTTGGTCTCGATCGTGGGGTAGCGGGTGTAGTTGAGCAGGGCCGCCGCCGCGGTGGCCACCCCGAGGACGGCGAAGGCCGCCACCACCCGGCGTTCCGGATTCAACCCCACCCGCCGCGAGGCCTCGTGGTCGCAACCGACCGCATAAAACGCCCGCCCGGCCGTGGTGTGGCGCAGCGCCCAGGCCGCCGCCGCGAAGACCAGCCCCGCGCCCGCCAGGTAGACGAGCGGGGCGGAGGCGGGCGCCAGGCCGAACCACTGGAAACCCGACGGCAGACCCTGGATCCAGTCGCCGCCGGTGGCGCGGAGCACGCCGTTGCGCAGGAGAACCATGGTGGCGAGGGTGGCGATGATGGCCGGTATCCGCGCCACCGTGACAAGCAGGCCGTTGGCCGCGCCGAAGAGGGCCCCGAGCCCCAGCGTGGCCAGGGCCACCGCCGGCATGGGCAGGCCGCTCCTGGCCAGAAGCCCCGCCGCGATGCCGCCGGCGACGAATTGCGAGCCGATGGAAATGTCGATCTGGCCCGCCACGATCACCACCGTCATGCCGGCCGCCGCGAGCAGGACCGGAAGGTTGTCGATCGCGAGGTTGCGCAGGTTGCCCGCGGTGTAGAAGCCGTCCACCCCGCCGAGCGGAAGGAGAAACAGCACCGCGATGGCGCCCAGCAGCGCCGCCTCGCGCGGATGTTTTTTCACCCAGTCCTTCATGTCTCCGCTCCTTCCATCGCGAGGTGCAGGACGGCCTCGCGGGTCGCCTCACCCGCCGGAAGCACCCCGGCGAGCCGCCCGCCGCGCAAGACCGCGATGCGATCGGCCAGGCCGAGCAACTCGGGGAGCTCGGAGGAGATGAGGATGATCGCGAGTCCCTCGCGCACCAGCTGCCCCATCAGCCGGTGGATCTCGGCTTTCGCGCCGACGTCGATGCCCTGGGTGGGCTCGTCGAGGATGAGCACGCGCGGCTCGGTCGCCAGCCAGCGCGCCAGGGCGACTTTTTGCTGATTGCCGCCGGAGAGCGTGCCCGCCGCCACGTGGATGGAGGCGGCCTTCACCCCGAGCCGCGCCGCGAGCCCGGTCGCGAGTTTCTCCTCGGCCGTCTCATCGAGCCAGACGCCGCCGAGACGCCGGAGCACCGCGAGGGAGATGTTCTCCACCAGGGGCAGCGCCTCGACCACGCCATGCTCCTTTCGATCCTCGGGCACGTAGGCCAAACCGAGCGCGAGCGCGTCGCCGACCTCGCGGATGCGCGCCGGCCGGCCTCCCACCAAAATCTCGCCCTCGGTGGCGGGCGCCAGACCAAACAACACCCGCGCCAGCTCGGTCCGCCCCGCGCCCACCAGTCCGGCCAGGCCGAGGATCTCGCCCCGCCGCACCGTGAGGCTGATGTCGCGCAGCCCGGAGGGGCCATGGCCCAATCCACGGGTTTCCAAAGCGACCTCGCCGAGCTCCGCCCCGGCCTTGGGGAACAACTCCGCGAGCTCGCGCCCCGCCATGAGGCGGATGAGCCGCGCGCGGTCCACCTCGGCCCGCGGATAGACCCCGATCCAGGCGCCGTCGCGCAAAACGGTGAACCGGTCCGCGATGCGCAGGACCTCCTCCAGCCGGTGGGTGATGTAGAGGATGGCCACACCCTCGGCACGGAGCTTCTCCACCAGGTCGAGGAGGCGGTCGGCGTCGCCCTGGGCCAGCGAGGCGGTGGGTTCGTCCAGGATCAGGACCCGCGCGCGGCGGCTCAGCGCCCGCGCGATCTCGAGCAGCTGTTTCTCCGCCATGCGCAAACCGCCCGCCGGTCGCTCCACGTCGAAGTCCGCGCCCACCCGCGCCAGACTGGCGCGCGCCCGCTCGGCCCGCGCCCGCCACGATATCACCGGCCCGTCCTCGCCCAGGCAGAGGTTCTCCGCGACCGAGAGCTCGGAGAATAGGGTCGGGTTCTGGTAGACCACCGCGAGCCCGAGTTCCTGCATGCGCCGCGGCGTCGCGTCGGTCACCTGTTCCCCGCCCAGGCGGATCTCCGCGCCGGGGTCGGGCGCCACCACCCCGCTGGCGATCTTGATCAAAGTGCTTTTGCCCGCGCCGTTCTCTCCCAGCAAGGCGTGGACCTCGCCCGCGCGCAGCTCCAATTCCACCCCACGCAACGCGCGCGCACCGGGGTAGGTCTTGGCGATGTGACGCAGACTCAGCATTCTGCGCGGGGGTTCGCGGGCGGCATGGAGGGAGAGCAAGGGGAGTCCTTTGTCCGACCGCAAGCCCGGCAGCGCTCCGCGAAAATCTTGCCGCCCGGGGATTGCATCGCCCCGCCCGCCCGCCTGTCCTCTTCCCCCCGCATGACGGCCTCGTCCCCGCCCCCCTCGTCCCCTCCTTCCGTCGCCCCCGCCGCGGCCGGAGCGGTCGCCCGCGCCGACGCCGCCCTCGCCGAGGACCACCGCCTGCTGGCCCAGTGGCACGAGGACCTCTCCGCCCGACGCGAAGAACGCACCAAGATCCAGGCCCGCCACCGCGACCGGCTGGAGGACGCCCTCGATCACCTCGCTTCGCTGCGCCAAAACACCCGCGACCGCCAGGCGGACCTCGCCTCGGCCGGCCTCCCCGTCGACCCCGCCGAAACCCCTTCCTCGGCACCGGACGCCGCTCCGGCGCCCGTCGCGCCACCCCCGGCGCCCTTCACCCCCGACGATGTCGCCGGCTACCGCCTGCCCACGCTCGACCTGCTCCGCCCCGCCTCCGCCGCCGAGCAGGAGCTGGTCCCGGCCGAGGAGATCGAGACCAATAAAAAACTGCTCCAGACCACGCTGGATAGTTTCGCGGTGGACGCCTTTGTCTACGACTCCGTGGTCGGCCCGCGCGTCACCCAGTTCCGGGTCAAGCCCGGCTTCGGCGTGCGCGTCGAGACCATCGCCGCCCTGGAAAAAAACGTCGCCCTGGCCCTGTCCGCCAACGCCGTGCGCATCCAGGCGCCGATCCCGGGCGAGAGCTTCGTCGGCGTGGAAATCCCCAACCGCCACTCCGTGCCGCTCGCCCTGCGCGCCGCGTTCGAGTCCGCCGCGTGGCGCGAGTCGCGCGCCGACCTGCCCATCGTGCTCGGGGTCGACATCACGGGACGCCAGGTGATCTGCGACCTCGCCAAGGCCCCCCACGCCCTGATCGCCGGCGCCACCGGCTCGGGTAAATCCGTCTGCATCAGCAACGTCATCCTGTCTCTGCTGTATCGGTTTCGCCCCGACGAGCTCGAGCTCGTGCTGATCGACCCGAAGATCGTCGAGTTCGCCATCTACCGCGACCTGCCCCACCT
>CAMCHD010000205.1 GCA_945874545.1 Akkermansia muciniphila
AGCGAGGACGACGCCGAGATCGATGACGCCGACCTGCCGTCCGTCGACGACGAGGACGAGGAGGCCATCAAGGGCGACGCCTCCCTGAAGTGGGACGAGGACGAGGAGGACAAGGACGACCCCGACGCCAAGCCCAAGGCCGAGGGCGAAGACGACGAGGAAGACGAAGACGCGGACGAGGAGGAGGACTCCGACGACGACGAGGACGACGAGGACAAACCCAAGAAAAAGAAAACCGCGCCGAAAAAACCCGCGCCCGCCAAGCCCGCTCCGAAAAAGAGCCGCTAAACCCGGCTCCTCCGCCGCACCTCGGATTTTTCCGGCCGCCCCGCACGGGCGGCCTTTTTTTTTCCCACCCGGCCCGCGCGGGCGCCCCCGCCGGTTCAGGCCAGCGCCTTCGCCACGTCCTTCGCGAAATAGGTCAGGATGAGATCCGCCCCCGCCCGCTTGATCGCCAGAAGCGATTCGTCCCGCGTGCGCACAAGATCGAGCCAGCCGAGCCGCGCCGCCGCGTGGATTTGTGCGTATTCGCCTGAGACCTGGTAGGCCGCCAGCGGTTTGCCCGAGCGCTCCCGCACGTCGCGAATGATGTCCAGATACGCCCCCGCCGGTTTGACCATGAGGATGTCCGCACCCTCCGCCTCATCGAGGACGGCCTCCGCCAACGCCGCGCGCCGGTTGGCCGGATCCAGCTGGTAGGTAGCCTTGCTCAAGAGCTTCGTGCCCGCCGCCTGCGCGCTGCCCACCGCCTCGCGAAAGGGGCCGTAGTAGGCCGAGTTGAATTTCACCGAGTAGGCGAGGATGCCCGTCTCGCCAAAGCCCGCCGCGTCCAGCGCCGCACGGATCGCCCGCACCCGCCCGTCCATCATGTCGCTGGGCGCCACGAAATCCACCCCCGCCGCCGCCTGCCGCACCGCCATCGCCGCCAACCGCGCGACCGTCGCGTCGTTGTCCACGTCGTCGCCCGCCGCGTTCAAGACCCCGTCGTGCCCGTGGCTGGTGTAGGGGTCGAGCGCCACATCGGTGATGACGACCAGGTCCGGCAACGCCGTCTTCACCGCCCGCACCGCCCGCAAAATCAACCCGTTCTCGTTGCGCTCCTCCGTGCCTTCCGCGTCCTTGAGGGCGGCGTCGAGCTTGGGGAACAAGGCCACCGCCCGCACCCCGAGCGCCCACAATTCGCGACACTCGCGCACCAGATCGGCGAGCCCGAGGCGAAACTGCCCGGGCATGGAAACGATCCCTTCCGGCGCCGCCTCGCCCTCGACCACAAATAGCGGCGCGATCAGGTCGGCCGCCCGCACCTCGGTCTCGCGAACGAGTTCCCGCAGGGCGGCGGTGCGGCGCAGGCGCCGGGGACGAACGGGCAAATCGAGCTTGAAGGCGGCGGGGGTGGGCATGTTTAGTCCGCCCCACTAAGCACGCCATGCGTCCGCTCGCCACACGTTTCCGCACCGCTTGCGCCCGGGAGGTCGCCACCTGGCGAACTACGGGACCGCGCGTCGCCGTGTGATTCCCCGGGCCCTGCCGCCCGGCTCCGGCCACCCCTTGATCGCAGGCGCGCCTTCGCGCGAACGGGCATCGTCCCGTCGGCTCCTTGTTCCCGGCTCCTCGCTCCCAGCTCCTCGCTCCGCCCCTCTCCCGGCTCTCCGCTTCCGCTCCATGCCCATACGACTTTTCGACTCCCTCTCCCGCGACCACCGCGAGCTGCGCCCCGCCCACCCGGACGGCGTCTACCGCTTCTACAACTGCGGCCCCACCGTCTACGCCCCCGCCCACATCGGCAACTTCCGCACCTTCGTGGTCAACGACCTCCTCCGCCGCCTGCTCGAACTCGAATTCGGCCCGGACAAGATCCGCCACGTCCGCAACCTCACCGACGTCGACGACAAGACCATCCGCCGCGCCCGCGAAGAGGCCCGCCCCCTCGCCGAGGTCACCAAACAATGGACGGATAAGTTTCACGCCGACTGCGCCGCCCTCAACTGCCTCCCCCCCCACGTCGAGCCCACCGCCACCGGCCACATCCCCGAACAGGTCTCCATGATCGAAACCCTCATGGACAAGGGCAACGCCTACCGCGCCGCCGACGGCTCGGTGTATTTCAAGGTCTCCTCCTTCGACGGCTACGGCGCCCTCTCCCGCGTCAAGGAACGCGAACTCAAGGTCGGCTCCGCCCTCGCCGCCAAACCTCAGGGTCAGGACGCCGACGAAAAGGAGGACGGCTCCGACTTCGCCCTCTGGAAGGCCCACAAACCCGAGGACGGCGAGGTCCGCTGGCCCGGCCCGCGCGACGCCGCCCCCGGCCGCCCCGGCTGGCACATCGAGTGCAGCGCCATGAGCAAAAAACACCTCGGCGACACCATCGACCTCCACACCGGCGGCGTCGACCTGCTCTTCCCCCACCACGAAAACGAAATCGCCCAGAGCCAGTGCTGCAACGGCACCACCTTCGCCCACCACTGGTATCACAGCGAACACCTCCTGGTGGACGGCAAAAAGATGAGCAAGTCCCTGGGCAACCTCTACACCCTCGACCAGCTCCGCGAGATGGGCCACTCGCCCATGGCCATCAGGTATGCGCTGCTCATGGGGCATCCGAGAAAACAACTCAATTTCACGTTGGATTCGCTGCACGCGGCCGAAAGCGGGCTGAAAACATTGAGGTCCATTCCCGTCGTGTTCACACAAATTGGAACACTCGATCCCAGCGAAACTCCAAGTTGTGACTTCAATAGATTTTTCACCGCCCTCAAAGATGACTTAAACACACCGGCCGCCTTGGGAGAGTTGTTTCAGCTACGTCACGACCTTCTTTACCGTTCCCAATCATCCGGTAGGGCCACACTTGGGGACAGGCGAGAATTTGGTAGGGCCTTGTATGCCTTGGGATTCGACCTAGATATCGCCGCTCCAACTGTCGTCGCGCCCCCACAAGTCATCACCCTAGCCGAGCAACGCTGGGCCGCCAAGGCCGCCAAAAACTGGGCCGAGGCCGACCGCCTGCGCGGCGCCATCGCCGCCCTCGGCTGGTCCATGCTCGACCGCAAGGACGGTTACTCCCTCGAACCCGCCAAGAAGTAACTCCCCCATCCTTTTTGAAGCGCAAAGGCGCAAAGCCGCGAAGATCGACCCCTCGATATCTCCGCCCCGTCGCCTCCTCTTCCTCCGTCCTTAGCGTCTCCGCGTCTTCGCGCTTCAACCCATTTCTCTCGCCTCCGCCCTCAAGTAATACATCGTATTACCATGATCAAAACCATCACCAAAATCGGCAATTCCCAAGGCATCACCTTCGATGCCGCGCTCATGGACCTCGCCCGCCTGAAGGTCGGCGACCAGGTGAACGTCACCGTCCACGAAGGCGGCGTGATCAACCTCACCCCGCTCCATCCGGTGGTCACGCCGGAGGATGCGGCGGCCTCGGCGCGATCCATCATCGCGAAAAACCACGAACTCTTCCGCCGCCTTTCATGAGTCGCGTCTGGAAACACCTCACCGTTTCCGCGGTGCAAGCGATCCACGCCGAGGTGCTGGCCGCCCACGGTGGAGGCGAAGGCTTGCGCGACCCCGGTCTGCTCGAGTCCGCCGTGGCCGCCCCTCAGGCTTCCTGGGGCGGCGAGCCGATCCTATGCGACCCGGTAGAAATCGCCTCCGCCTACCTTTTCTACCTCTGCCGCAACCACCCCTTCGTGGATGGCAACAAACGCACCGCGCTCGCCGCCTGCCTCGTTTTCCTCGACCAAAACGACCTCATTCCCGCCCAAGCCCTGCCGCTCGACGCCTGGGAACAACTCGTCCTCGACGTCGCCGCGTCCCGCCTCGATCGCGACGCCACCACCGCCCGCCTCCGCCCCCTCCTCGCCTAAGCTCTCCGACCTTCGCGCCTTCGCGTCTTCGCGCTTCCATAACTTCCCACCTCCCCCTTTTCCCACCATGATGTCCCCCCTCGACGAAATCCGCCACTCCTGCTCGCACATCCTCGCGACCGCCGTCCTCCGCGTCTTCCCCGACGCCAAGCTCGACATCGGCCCCCCCACCGAGACCGGTTTCTACTACGACATCGACCTCGACCACAAACTCACCACCGAGGACCTCGCCCGCCTCGAGGCCGAGATGAAAAAGGTCATCGACGAAAACCAGCCCTTCCGCCGCAAGGAGGTCTCCCGCGAGGAGGCCGAAACCATCCTCCGCGCCCGCGGCCAGGAACGCTACAAACTCGGCCGCCTCGCCGACATCCCCGCCGGCGAAGCCATCTCCTTCTACGAAAACGGCGAGTTCATGGACCTCTGCGCCGGCACCCACGTGCGCTACACCAAACAGGTAAAAGCCTTCAAACTCCTCTCCATCGCCGGCGCCTACCACCGCGGCGACGAGAAAAACAAACAGCTCCAACGCATCTACGGCACCGCCTTCGCCTCCAAGGACGAGCTCGCCCAATACCTCGACCGCATGGAGCAGGCCAAACTCCGCGACCACCGCAAACTCGGCCGCGACCTCCAGCTCTTCCACATCGACGAGGACGTCGGCCAGGGCCTAGTCCTCTGGACCCCCAACGGCTCCATCCTCCGCCAGGAGCTCCAGTCCTTCATCCTCACCGAGCTCCAAAAACAGGGCTACTCCCAGGTCTTCACCCCCCACATCGGCAAACTCGCCCTCTACAAGACCTCCGGCCACTTCCCCTACTACAAGGACGCCCAGTTCCCCGCCATCATCGAGCCCGACCAGCTCGCGCAAATCGCCTCCGAAGGCTGCGGCTGCGCCGAAATGACCGCCCGCCTCGAGGCCGTCTCGCCCTCCTTCGCCGCCTCCATCAACGAGCGCGCCGGCAAGACCGTGATCGGCGAGGACCGTATCAAAGACCCCGTTACGCTGCTCGACGGCTTCCTCCTGAAGCCGATGAACTGCCCCCACCACATCAAGATCTACGCCTCCCAGCCCCACAGCTACCGCGACCTCCCCGTCCGCCTGGCCGAGTTCGGCACCGTCTACCGCTGGGAACAGTCCGGCGAGCTCAACGGCATGACCCGCGTGCGCGGCTTCACCCAGGACGACGCCCACCTCTTCTGCATCGAGGAACAGGTCGCCGCCGAGGTCCTGGGCTGTCTCAGCCTGGTCAAGACCGTGCTCACCACCCTCGGCATGGCCGACTACCGGGTGCGCGTCGGCCTGCGCGACCCCGACGGCAACAAGTTCACCGGCGACCCCGCCAAGTGGGACGTCGCCGAGGAGGCCTGCCGCCGCGCCGCCTCCACCCTCGGCGTGCCCTTCACCGAGGAGCCCGGCGAGGCCGCCTTCTACGGCCCCAAGATCGACTTCGTCATCAAGGACGTCATCGGCCGCGAGTGGCAGCTCGGCACCGTGCAGGTGGACTACGTGCTCCCCGTGCGCTTCGACCTGCACTACATCGGCGCCGACGGCCAGAAACACCGCCCGGTGATGATCCACCGCGCGCCCTTCGGCTCGATGGAGCGTTTCTGCGGCGTGCTGATCGAGCACTTCGCGGGCGACTTCCCGGTCTGGCTCGCCCCCGAGCAGGTCCGCATCGCCCCCATCTCGGAAAAGGTGAACGACTACGCCACCGCGATCTACACCCGGCTCCGCGAGGCCGGCGTGCGCGTGACCCTCGACGCCGACCCCGACAAGATCGGCGCCAAGCTCCGCCGCGCCGAGCTGGCCAAGATCCCCTACATGCTGGTGGTCGGCCAAAAAGAGGCGGAGGTGCAGGCCGTCTCCGTCCGCAGCCGCGCGAAGGGCGACGAGGGCGTGCTGCCCTTCGCCGCCTTCCTCGAACGGGTGAAACACGAGATCGCCACCCGCGCCCTGCCGGTCAAAGCCGAGAAAAAACCCGAGAGCTCCGGCAAGCCGGCCTGAGCACCGCCGGCGCGAAACGAGGGGCGGGCCACCCGGACCGCCCTTCTCGCGAGGGGCGCCTCCACCCGCCTCCAGGTCCACCGGACCCGCTTCAGGCCGGGCCCCCTTCGGCCGCGGGGCGACGCCCGATCGAGCGGGTCAACAACAAGGCCTCGGCCACCAACCAACCCGCGAGCACCATCAATAGCCCGGCGACGCCCGCCTCGACGTGGTGCACGAAGGCCACCGGCACGTCGCCGGTGGCCCGCGCCACGTGTCCGCGCAACATGAGGCCGAGGCTCCAGAGCGATACGGTGAGCATGAGCACGGCGGGCCACAGCGTCAGCCACGCGCCGCGGCCTCGGCGGTGCAGCCAGACCGTGAGCCCGAGCAGGGTGAGCGCGGCGAGGAGCTGATTGGACGCGCCAAAGAGGCCCCAAAACACGCGCCAGAGCGGGAGCGTCTTGCCCGCCACCTCCGCCGGCGGGAGCAGCGCCAGCGCCAGCGGGCCGGCCAGGGTCAACGCGGTCGCGAGCAGGGAACGCGTCGTGCCTTCCCACCCGAGAAGCTCCATCAGGACATACCGGGCGAGCCGCGTGCAGGCGTCGAGGGTGTCGAAGATGAAGGTCGCGAAGCACAGCAGCGCAAACCCATGGGCGAGCGGGACCGGCAGGAGGCCGAAGGTCGCATGGTGCAAAAACAACGCGACGCCCTGGGCGAAAACGGCGTCGGGGCTTCCCCCGGGCTTGGCCAGAATCATGACCGCGGCGAGGCTTATGCAGGCGAAAAAGGCCTCCAG
>CAMCHD010000206.1 GCA_945874545.1 Akkermansia muciniphila
TAGTCGGGGGCGAGGAGATTGTCGTCGTCGACCCACACGATCAATTCCGTCGCGGCCTCGGCGATGCCGCGGAGGCGGGCGTTGGCGAGGCCGACGGTGGGTTCGACTACGACGCGGGCGGAGGGATGCCACGCGAGATCGAAACGTCCCGCCACCGGGTCGCGGGAGGCGTTGTCTACCACGATCAATTCGTAACCGCCGGGCGTGATGGATTGGGCGGCCAGGGCGGCGAGGGTGCGCGTCAGATAATCCGCGCGCGGAGCGTGCGTGCAGAGGATGACGGTGGGTCGGGCGGACGCGCTCATGGTCGGTCGTGCAGATGGTTTATCCAGACGAGATTGTCCATGCGCTCGCGGGTGGAACAGGGGATGCCGACGGCGGCGCGCTGGAAGCTCTCCGTGCAACCGCGTTGGATCTCGTCGTGGAACTCCACGATCATGATCCGGACGCCGCGCAGCCACTCGGCCCCGCCGTGGTCGAAGAGTTCGCGTTCCGCGCCTTCGATATCGAGTTTCAGCAGGTCGATCCGCGGAAAATCGGCGAGGCGCATCAGCTCGGGGATCGTGTGACCATTTAGGACGGCGCCGCCGTCCGGTTTGTCCGAGACCTGGAAACCCCACGGGCGGTCTGCGGGATTGGCGATGCCCACGGGGCCGTTGCGATGGTAGACCGCGCCGTGGAGCGTCTGGATAGCGGGGACTTGCGCGGTGTTCGCGGCGAGTTGGGCGTGGTTGCCGGCGTGGGCCTCCACCGCCAGGATGCGAGCGAACGGGTGTTGTTGGGCGAAGAACAGGCTGCTGCAGCCGATGTGCGCACCGGCGTCGAGGATGTAGCGGATCGGGACGCGGGTCGGGGGCAGGGCGCAATCATCCAGCAGAAAGATCTGTTCGAAGATCGACAGGTCCGTGTCGGTGTCGCGCAAGCGCAGGGACCGGCCCCGGGGCAGTCGGATGTGACAGGGGGTGTTCGGGGTGGCCGGTGCCCGGATTTTCAGACGCCAGTAGGTCAGCGCGCCACGTGGGGGCAGGCGCAGGGCGGCCAGACCCAGAAGGTAGAGCAGGCGCAGGACGGGATACTCCCGGTAGCGGTGGATCAGTCGGCGTTGGACCCGAATGTAGAAGGGGGGGAGTTTCATGGGAGGACGGGCCGGCGGGCGCAGTATCGGTTCCTCGTCCGCTAGGGGGCGAACCGCGATTTGAGACGAAGAATGGGCCTTTCCACGAACCACCAGCTGGCCGCCGCCGCGAGGATCGAGAGCACGACGAGATAGGCGACGTGCAGCGACTCGGACGGCAGGTAGGCCATCTCGTAGCGGGTGAGTTGGCGCAGAATGCGAGGTCCGATCCAATGGGCGTTGTTGTGGAACAGGTAGATGCCGTAGCTGATTGAGCCCAGCCGCAGGAGCGGACGCCAGGAGAGCAGCGCGCCGGCCGGGCCGGCGAATCCGATGGCCGCGCTCTCGACCAAGGCGGCGAAGGCGAAGGCCTGGAGGGCCGGTCCGACGACGGTCAGGAAGCCTTGCCAAGGGGGTGGTGCCACGAGGGTGCAAGCGAGCGCCAGGGGCAGGCATGCGAGGCCGATTTTCCGCGCGAGGGCGCGGGCGGGGCCGGCCGTCGCGCCGTGGTGGCCGAGCCAGGCGACCAGTCCACCGGCCGCCAAGTGGTCGAGGCAGGCCGGGGTCAGGACCACGGGAGCGACGGTGTTTTCGGGCGCCAACATGACGCACCCCAGCCGGAACAGCGGTCCGATGGCGCAGGCGCCGACAAGCAGGGCGGGCACGGAAACGCGGGAAAGGCCGAGCACCAGCCACGGCCACACGAGGTAGAATTGTTGTTCGACGGCGAGGGACCAGAGGTGGGTCAACAGATCGCGCCAGCGGCCGTCCAGGCCCATCGGGATATTGCTCAGGTAAAGGGCGTGCCACCACAAGTCGGCGCGCGTCGAGCCGATGTCGAGGAGGGCGTTGGCGAGAAGCAGGAGGTAGAAGGCGGGAAGGATGCGGAGGGCGCGGCGAACGAGGAAGCGGCGCGTTTCCGCCCGGAGAGTCGATTCGCCGGAGCGTATGGCGTCGCGGGCGCGCAGCAGGATTCCGGTGATGAGGAAGCCGCTCAGCACAAAAAACAGGCGCACGCCGGCGAAGCCGAGATCCGGCGCCAGCCCGTGCACCGTCGGGGAAAAATGCGCCAGCAGCACGGCCCCGACCGCGAAGGCGCGGAGGGCGTCGAGCTGGGCGTGGTGGGCGGCGGGCGGGCGGGACATGGTCAGACGCCGGAAGGCCCGAGTGATTTCAAGACGGAGGTGTAGAAGTCCGTGCTCGCCCGGGCCAGGCTGCGGGCGGAGAAACCGCGGAGGAAATCGGCGCGTCCCGCCCGCCCCATGCGGTAGCGCAAGCCGGGATCGGCCAGCAGGCGAATCAGGGCGTCGGCCAGGGCGGATGCGTCGCCGGGTGGCGTGAGCAGGCCGGTTTCACCGTCGGTCACCACGTCCGGCACGCCCCCCACGCGGCAACCGACGACGGGCTTGGCGTGCCGCATGGCTTCGACGTAGATGAGGCCGAAAGACTCGTAGCGGGAGGGCGCGACGAAGACGTCGCACCCGGCGTAGAGCCGGTCCAGTTCGTCGGCGGGCACCCGGCCGAGCGCGCGCACCCGGTGGCCGGCCAGCTCGGGGTGTCGGGCCGCGAAGTCGGGCCAGGTCCGATCGCCCTCGAAGGTTCCCGCCAAGGTGAGCCGGGCGCGAGGGCGGGCGGCGAGCACGGACGGGATGGCCCGCAGGAGGACGTCGACGCCCTTGCGGTGTTCGAAGCGGCCCACATACAGAATTTCCTCGCCGGAGTCGGCGCCTGGTTCGCGCGGCGCGGGCGGCATGGGGATGTCCGGCAGGCCATGGGGAACCAGCCCGAAGGCGCGTGGGGAGTAACCTTCGACACGCACGAGTTCGTCGCGATGCAGGCGAGTGTGGGTGAGGATCGCGGCGGAAGCGCGGACGGCCGCGCGTTCGATCCGGGCTGCTAGTCGATGGACAAGGGAACTGACCTGCAGGTTACCATGCAATTGGGCGGCGGAGGTCGATAGCCGCGTGACCAGAGGGACGCCGCCCGGGACGGCGAGGTAGGCGAGCCCGGGGCAACCGGTGGCGTGCGTCTCGACGATTTCCAGCCTGCGCCGTCGCACGGCGCGGCTCAACGCCGCCGCCGCACCCGCGCTTGCGCGCAACTCGGTGGCCAGAACTTGCGCGGGCCAACTGGAGTGCAGCCCACGTCGAATAAACGCGGGACTGTTCGCCGCCACGAGGTCGCAGCTCCACGACGGGGCCAGGACGGCGAGCGCGGCCCGGTCGGTTTCGAGATCAGGGGAAACGTAAACGACATGGACCTGGTGGCCGAGCGCGGCCAAGGCGTCCGCAAGCACTCTAAAATGAAGACCGATCCCGCTGTCGGAACCCGGGCGGAGCGCGAGGTAATTGGTGAGCAGTCCGATGCGCATTGGCCGGTATTTCAGCGCGGGGTCGAGGCCGGCATCATCCGCCGACGAACCCAAGGCTGCAGCTGTTTCTCCGCCCACCAAGCCAGGAGAAATGTCAACACGAGCACCAGCGCGAGGCGCAGACCAAACGAAGCCAGGTTCCCGCGGGGCAGCCAAGATGCGTCGTGCACGAACCATTGGACCGGACGCTGCAGCACGTAAAGACCGTAGGAAATGGCCCCCACCCACGCCAGCCGGCTCCAACATTTCACCCCGTCCGGCCGCCAGCGCCACAGAGCGGCGGCGAGAATGCAGAGCATCAGGTGGTGATTCTGGAAAGAAAACTCAAGCCGGCCGCGCAACCAGGTCCAGGCTAGAAACAGGATGGGGATGCCGGCGGCGAGGTAGCAAAGCGGCAGAGTCCAGCGCGGGCGCCGATCCGAGGCGGCGAGCATGAGGACCAACGAAGCGGGCAGGAAGTCGATGAATGCGTAGTTCGCCCAGGCCGGCGAGTCGGGCGGAACGAGGGAGAGCCGATTACACAACGCCCAGAGGGGCTTGGTTTGCCAAACCACGACCCAAAGCAGCAACATGGAGGGCCAGGGCAATCCTACGGGAGCGTGGGCGCGGACGGTGCAGCGAGCGAGGGCCAGGCCGGCTAGCCAGAAAATCCAGCCCAATGAGTAGCAGGCGACCATCGGCGCCCAGTTGCCCGGCAGAAGCCAACCTACGATAGATCCGGCGACTGCGATTGCCAGCCAAACGGGCCAAAGGCGCGGACGCCACCAGACCAATACAAAGGCGACGTAGTAAAGGGCCTCGTAGTTCAGGGTCCAGAGGTTGGTGTTGGCCCCCAAAATTGGTAGCAACCAGTCGCCATACGGGATTTTGTTTTGAAGAAAGGCCAGGTTGGCGACGATGGGAATCGCGCCGTCGCCCGGCTTGACCAACACGCTGAGGCCGATCGCCAACCAGCATAGGGGCACGAGCCGCAGAAGCCTTCGGCGAAAATAATCCCGGCATCCGGCGGGCGTCAGATCCCGGGTGTTGGTCAATCCGATAACGTATCCGGAAAGGATAAAAAACAGGAGGACCGCCCCCTGGCTTACTTCAAAAATGGCCCAGCCGCGCCAGAATTCGTAGCCTGGATCCAAATCACTGGCCCAAAGGAAATGGGTGTAGAGAACGCAGAGCGCGGCAAAGCCCCGCAACCCCTCCACCCCGGTCTCGTGTGCGCGGCCGGCGTTCGTCATAATGATAAGCGCCGCTGCGGGTCCAGAGCGCCGCGGAGTTCTCCCCAGCGGCGCAGGAAGGAGAGAACGCCCGTCGCTCCGCGCGGTAGGTTCACAAACAGGGATTTTAGACCTTTGAGGACGAGACCTACGCGCGTTTCGGCGGGACGCAGACCATGGCTCACCAGAAATCTACCCCAGCTGAAGCCACCCTGAAGTTGCAGACGCATGAAGTAGCCGTAGCGGAGCCGGACGGCAGGAATGAGGTGGGTGAGGCGCAGGCGGCCGGAGTAGGCCACGCCGAGGCCGCGGCGCAGGACGCCGATCCAAATCATTTCGGTGTCGCCGCAGCCCCCGAGTTGCCGGCCCACCCGATCGGTCATGGGCGAGTCGGCCGTTTCCATCCAGTCAAGATAGGCGAGACTGGCTGTCCGAAGCATCACGAGGCCTGCGCCATAGGGGGAAAACCAAGGGTAATCGCGGACGGGGAAGGTATCGGTGCGGATGAAGGCCTCCGCGCCCAGATCTCTTAGTGCGAGCTCGTGCAGGTGGTTTTTCGCCCAAGCGGGGGGAGGGACCGCGAAATCCGGGACGATGGCGCCGCCGAACGCGCCCAAGTCGGGGTGGAGGGCGTGGAGCGCGCAGGCTTGCTCGAGGTAGTCGGGCGCGAGGAGGTTGTCGTCGTCCACGAACACAATCAGTTCTCCGCGCGCGGCTCGGATCCCGGTGGCGCGGGCGTGCGTCGCGCCGAGGCGCGGTTCTCGGATGACCTGGCACGCGGGGCCGGCCGGTTGGGCCGAGACGTGCAGCGGCTCCGGGCTGGCGTTGTCGACCAGGATGATATCCCACTCCTCTTCTGAGAGGGTTTGCTCCGCAAGGGCGGCAAAGACCCGCGCCAGCCGTTCGGGGGGCGTCGAATGGGCGGGGATGACGACGCTCGCCTTCATGCGTGCAGCCGTAGCCAGCTGATTCTTCCCCGGCTCTTCCAGAGGGCCGGCCAGATTAACGCCTGCGCAAGGGAGGTGCGGTTTGAAGTCGGGCTGGAATGAGACGGGAAAGATTTGGCTGACCCAGGCGCGACAGGACGTTGGACGTTCCGCGTGTCGCGATGGACGACGAGTCGGCGGGATGCGGAGGTTTCGGGCATGGTGGGGCCGGCGTTTGGATTAAACCCGGGCCTGGGGAGATCCGCCGGCTTGCTCGAGTTCGAGGATGAACGAACCAAAGCCCCAGTTTTGCGCGATTCGATAGGACTGGCCGGCGGCGGGAGCGGCCTGGAAATCGAAAAACAGGGCGTTCAGGGCCTCGTCCAGACATTCCACCCCGGGCACGGTCAACCGGAGCGAAAGGCCATAGCGTCCTAGCGCCAGGTGATGCACCGGGATGTTGATGGAGAGGGGGTTGATCCCTGCGAAAAGCGAGAGGCGGTCGACCGCACCGAGCAGCCCGATCGCCACGTTTTGGCCGGTCGCGTCGTGCAGGATCACTTCCAGCGCCGTTTTGACTGGTTGCGCGCAGTGGATTTCAAGGTGAAGGGTGAGGGTTTCCTGTCCGCCCGGGCTAGATTTCAATTCCGCGGAGGCCTTGCGGAATTGGTTGGGTTTGTCGTCGTTGACCGTGCTTTTCCATTGTTCACTCCCTTCGGGTTGCAGGTATTCGCGGACCGCTAGGCCAGTTGATTCGTCCGCGATCACCCTTCCTTGCTGGAGGACCACGCAACGTTTGCAGATCGCCTGAATGACCGATAGATTGTGGCTTACAAAAAGCACGGTTCGACCTTGGTTTCGCGCCACGTCCTGCATCTTGCCGAGACACTTTTTCTGGAACTGGGCATCCCCCACCGCGAGCACCTCGTCCACGATCAGGATCTCCGGCTCCAGATGCGCCGCCACGGCGAAGGCTAGGCGCACATACATGCCGCTACTGTAACGTTT
>CAMCHD010000207.1 GCA_945874545.1 Akkermansia muciniphila
TCACCCCGGTCGGCGGGGCCGGTCCCGGCATGACCACCGCGCCCTGCGGCATGAGGGTCCCGCAGGGCTCGCCCGGGTTGCCCAAGCAGCCGCGCCAGACCCCGGGGACCAATCGCCCGCCGTGCGGCGGCGCTTCGGGACGCCCCCAGGCGGCCAAGCCCGCCTCTCGGCCCTTTTTCCCCGCGCCCAAGGGCGGCGGAAAATCCCGCGGCGGCTGAGCCGCCCCGGTGTTTCCGCCGGGACGGGCCCGCGACCGGTGGTAGTTACTTTTTCAGCACGGCGTTCCACTTCGCCAGGTTTTCGGCCTGGGCGGCGAAGAGGGCGTCGGTGGGGTCGAGGATCTCGATCTTCACGATCTTGTCGCCCTTCGCGATGGCGTTGACCGTGGTCATGCCCTTGGTGACGGCGCCGAAGACGCTGTGTTTGCCGTCGAGCCAGGGGGTGGCGACGTGGGTGATGAAAAACTGGCTGCCGTTGGTGCCGGGGCCGGCGTTGGCCATGGAGAAGATGCCGGGCTTGGCGTGGCGCAGGGTCTTGTCGATCTCGTCGGCGAACTGGTAGCCGGGACCGCCGCGGCCGGTGCCTTGCGGGTCGCCGCCTTGGATCATGAAGTCGGGGATGACGCGGTGAAAGGTGAGGCCGTCGTAGTAGCCGCGTTTGGCGAGGTTGAGGAAATTGGCGGCGGTCATCGGGACCTTGGAGGCGAAGATCACGCTTTCGATGTCGCCCTTGTCGGTTTTGACCACGACACGGATGTCGGTGATGGCGGCGGGGGCCTCGACGGCGGGTTTGGTTTCGGCCGGAGCGGCCTCCTCGGCCACGAGACCGAGGGGGGCGGCGAGCGATAAGACAAAAACGCCGAGCAGGCGGCGGAGCAGGGAGGAGGTTTGCATGGGTGGAGGAGGGAAGGGGAGCGAGGAGTAGGGTGGGGGAGGCGCGGTGTCGAATCCGACCTCGCCCGGCCTCGAAGGTTGCCCGCCGGTGGGTGGCGTGGCGCGTATTTTGGTCAAGCCGGGGCGAGGTTTGGCCCGGCTTTGACCCCGCCGCGAAAGCCGCCGATGCTCGCGTCCATGGAGACGCAGAACTGGCAGCATCCCCGGGACGAGTTGGTGGCGACCATGGATCGCATCTACCGTTACCACATGACGACGACCTCGGGGGGGAACCTGTCCATCCTCGATCCCGACGGCTCGATCTGGATAACCCCTTCGCGGGTGGACAAGGGCTCGCTCCGCGCCACCGACATCGTTCGGGTGGCGGCCGATGGCACCCGCGAGGGCCTGCACCCGCCGTCCTCGGAGTTTCCCTTTCACCGCGAGATCTACCGTCGCCGACCCGATATCCGGGCCATCGTGCACGCGCATCCCGGCGCGCTGGTGGCCTTTAGCATCGTGCGCCGTTTGCCGGAGACGCGGGTGCAGACCCACGCGCATCACCTTTGCGGCCGGGTTGCCTACGCCGCCTATGCCTGTCCGGGCAGCGAGGAGCTGGGGGCGAAAATCGCCGAGGCCTTCGCCGGCGGGGCGGACTGCGTGATGCTGGAAAACCACGGCGTGGTGATCGGCGGGCGCGATCTGGCCGAGGCCTTTCAACGCTTCGAGACCCTCGAGTTTGTCGCCCAAACCGTGATCCGCGCCTCCGCCCTCGGCGATTTGCGCACCCTGCCGGCGGACAACCTCGCCGGGCTCGCCGTGCCGGACCTGGGGCAACTGGACCCGGTCGCGCCGACCAACTTGGAAAAAGCGCTCCGCGCCGAGCTCTGCGGCTTTGTCCAGCGCGCCTACCGTCAGCGGCTCATGATCAGCACGGCGGGCGCGATCTCTACCCGGGTCGAGGGTAACGGTTTTGTCATCACCCCGCGCCGCCGGGATCGACTGGATCTCGCGCCCGCCTCCTTGGTGCGGGCCACCGCGACCGCCGCCGAGGCGGGCAAACGCGCCAGCCGCGCCAGTCGTTTACATGGTCTCATCTACGCCGCGAATCCGGAGGTCGGCGCGGTGATCAACGCCCAGCCGGTGCACGCCAGCGCCTTTTGTATGGCGGCGGCGGAGTTTTCCAGCCGCACCATCCCGGAAAGTTATCTCGTGCTGGGGGATGCGCCCAAGGTGCCCTTCGCCTGCGTGGTCCGGGATGCGGAGGCGCTGGCGGCGCGCGTCTCGGTGCGGAAGTGTCCGGTCCTGCTGATCGAGAACGAGGGCGCGCTCATCGTGGGGCGCACCCTGCTGGAGGCCTTTGACCGCTTGGAGGTGCTCGAGGCCACGGCGGAGGCGCTCTTGCTCAGCCGTTCGCTCGGGCCCTTGGTGCCGATGCCGGACAGTGCATTGGCGGAGCTGCGGCGGGCCTTTGGCATGGAGTAAACCACGCCCGGCCCGGGTGCGGGCCTTGCGCGGTTGCGCCGGGTGGCTTGGCTCCGGCGTGAACACCTCTTCTCCCATCGCCACCCGGGCCGAAGGTCGGCGCCGGCTGGACGCGTTTTTACCCCGGGCGGGCGCCGACTACGCGGAGCGGCGAAACTTTGTGGTCGGCCCGGACCACGCCAACGTCTCCGGTCTGTCGCCGTGGATCCAGAAACGGCTGGTCCTCGAGGAGGAGCTGGTGGCGGCCGCGCGCGGGCGCTGGGGGTTTCGCGGCGCGGAAAAGTTTATCCAGGAGGCTTACTGGAGAACCTACTGGAAGGGGTGGCTGGAGCGCCGGCCCGAGGTCTGGAGTCGTTGGCGCGCCGCGGTGCCCCGGCTCAAAGAGGGGCTGACCCGCGAGCGGCGCAGCGCTTACGAGGCCGCCTGCGCGGGCCGGACCGATATCGCCTGTTTTAACGCCTGGGCGCGGGAGCTCACCACCACCGGTTGGTTGCATAACCATGCCCGCATGTGGTTTGCATCGATCTGGATCTTTACTTTGCGGCTGCCGTGGGAGCTCGGCGCGGCGTTTTTTTACGAGCATCTGCTCGATGGTGACGCCGCCAGCAACACCCTCTCGTGGCGCTGGGTGGCGGGCCTGCAAACGCCGGGAAAAACCTACCTCGCCCGGGCCGACAACATCGCCAAATACCAAGGCGAGGATCTCGCCCCGCCCGCCGGCCGGTTGGCGGTGGAGGCCTTTGCCCTCACCGAGGAGCCCTTGCGCCAGGTCGCGCCCGTCGTCCGGCCGACTGGCTGGAAAGACGTTTCGGCCACGATCGGCGCGGGGCCGGTCGGCCTCTGGCTGCACCCCGAGGATCTGGTGCCGGAGCTAGGAGGTCTGGCCGAAGCGCCGGTCGGCGCGGTCTTTGCCGGCTGGCCGGCAAACCTCGCGGCCGGGGCCGGTTGGAGCCCGGCCGTGGCGGATTGGACCCGGGCGGCTCTGGCCGACGGCGCCGCCCGGGCGGGCGGACATTTTTGCTGTCCGGTCACGATCGAGGAACCTGGGGTGGGCGAGGGGGCCGACGCGCTTGTCGCCTGGGCCCGTGAGGCTAGGTTGACCCGCGTGCTGGCTTACGAACCGACGATCGGACCTTGGCGCGAAGAGGGGCTGAGGGCGGAGGCCGCTCTGGGCTTGGCCGGGGTGCGGCTGGTCTGGCTGCGCCGGGCTTGGGATGCGACCTGGTGGCCGCACGCGACCCGGGGGTATTTCCCGTTTTGGGAGGAGGTCAAACGGGCCGAGGCGGGGTAAACGCGCGCGCCACCGCTCTCCGACCGGTATCCCGCTCTTGCGCCTGGGGCCGCTGGCGTGGACTTTGGCGCCCTCCCATGCCGAGCTCCGCCAGCGCCTACCTCAGCGTCTTCAAGACCACCACCCGCGAGCGCTGGGATGCCTGGACTCCGCTCGCCCTTGTGGGGCTGAGCGCGATCGGGGTGGCTTTTATCTACTCGGCCCAGTTCTCCACCAACCTCTCCAACTGGATCAACCAACTCGTGTGGCTCACTGCCGGCGCGGGGGTCTACCTGGTCGTTTCCCTGGTCGATTACCGCATCTGGTTGAGTGTCTGGCACTGGTTCTACCTGGCGTGTTTGTTGTTGTTGATCTTGGTCTTGCTACCCGGGGTGGGGCAGGAGCGATATGGGGCGCAACGCTGGCTGGACCTGGGGATTCTGGCGGTCCAGCCGAGTGAGCCGGCCAAGGCGGCGGTCTTATTCGCCACTGCTTCGCTTTTGGTCGGGGCGCGTTTGGGCTCCATCCGCCAATCCTTGGGCACTTTGGGGAAGTTGGCCCTTGCGGCGGGAGGGCCCATGTTGCTGATTCTCCTCCAGCCGGACCTCAAGTCGGCCATCGTTCTGCCCCCCATGGTTTTTTCCATGCTCTACGTTTCCCGGCTTTCCACCCGTTTTTTCGCGGGGGCGCTCGGCGCGTTCGTGGTCCTGGTGGCGGTGGTCTCGGTGGATATGGGTCGCTACATGAACTTCGTGGAGACGAACAAGTTGTCCTATCAAAAGGACCGCGGTCGCTACGAAGCGGTCTCGTGGGTGCCGCTGAAGGACTACCAGCGCAACCGCATCATCAGCTTTATCGCGCCGGACAAGATCGACCCCATGGGCATAGGCTGGAATCAACGCCAGTCGCTCATCTCGGTCGGCAGCGGCGGCCTCACCGGCAAGGGCTGGACCGAGGGCACACAGGCCCAGCTGGGCTACCTGCCCCGCGCCGTGGCGCATAATGATTTTATCTTCTCCGTCATCGCCGAGGAGAAGGGATTTTTGGGAAGTCTCACCGTGCTAGGTCTTTTTGGCATCGTCCTGTTCAACGGCATCCGCATCGCCGGACTCGCCCGCGACCGCTTCGGCACTCTGCTTGCCGTCGGGGTCACGGTGTTGTTCGCCGTGCATGTGTTCGTGAACATCGCGATGACGATCGGCCTCGTGCCCATCACGGGCATACCGCTTCCCTTTATCAGCTACGGTGGCTCCTTCGTGCTCAGTTGTTGTCTGCTGCAAGGACTCGTCCAGAGCGTCTACCGCTTCAGAAAGGATTTCACGTGAAACTGAACCTTTCCCGCGCCACCGACCTCCCGACCGGAATTTCCTGCGCCTCCGCCTGCGCACCAGGGTGCCCCGTCCAACCCGAAACACAGGACCACACCCGCCATGAACGACCGCACCCCGCCCGATTCGCCCGACCGCGATCCTGATCGCGACGACGACCACGACCCGATTCCCCCCGCGCCCGCCCCCGCGCCGCAAAGCCTGGACGAAGAACTCACCCACCCGCCCGCCGAGCCCGACCACGAACCGGTCGATCGCACGCAACTCAAGGCCGGCGCCCAGGAGCGTTCCAAACAGCGCCCGCTGCTCGAAAAGATCCTCGCGGTGTTCAAAAAGGAGAAAACCTCCTTCCGCGAACTCATCATCAACAGCGAGCCGCTGGAAAAACGCGTCGCCTTGCTGGTCGATGGCGTGCTGGAGAAGTTCGAGATCGAGCGCCACGACGCCGATCGCATGGTCGGCGGCATCTTTAAGGGCCGGGTCAAGAACCTCGACCCCGGCCTGAAGGCCGCCTTCGTCGACATCGGCTACTCCAAAAACGCCTTCCTGCACTACTGGGACATGCTGCCCGCCGCCACCGATTCGTCGGTCGAGGTGGTGCGGGTGAACAAAAAGAAAAACGCCCTGCCCGCCGGCCAGGAACCCACGGTCAAGGACATCCCCCAGCTCTACCCGCCCGGCTCCGAGATCGTCATCCAGGTGACCAAGGGCCCCATCGGCACCAAGGGCCCGCGCACCACCACCAATCTCTCCCTTCCCGGCCGCTACCTCGTGCTGACGCCGTTCTCCGATTCCTGCGGCATTTCCCGCAAGATCGAGGACCCGAAGGAACGCGCCCGCCTGCGCGAGATGCTCAACGGCCTGACCATCCCCGAGGGCATGGGCGTGATCGTGCGCACCGCCGGCGAGGGCAAAAAGTCCCGCTACTTCGTCCGCGACCTCTACATCCTGCTCAAGACCTGGGCCGACATCCAGGCCAAGCTGAACACCCAGCGCGCCCCGCTCGCGCTCTACCAGGAGCCCGACATCGTCGAGCGCACCGTGCGCGATTTCCTGACCGAGGAGGTCGATCGCGTGTTGATCGACAACCCCGACGACCACGTCCGCTGCCAGGCCTCCGTCGCCCAGATCAGCCAGCGCTCCAAGGGCAAGATCGCCCTCTATCAAAACAGCATCCCGATCTTCGAGCGCTTCAACATCGAGCGCCAGATCGAGCAGACCTACCAGCGCAAGGTCGCCCTGCCCAGCGGCGGCGAGATCATCATCGACGAGACCGAGGCCCTCATCGCGATCGACGTGAACACCGGTTCGCACAAAAACAAGGGCGGCGACGAGAAGAACGTCATCTACGCCGTGAACCTGGAGGCCGCCGTCGAGGCCGCCCGCCAGATCCGCCTGCGCAACCTCGGCGGCCTGATCATCATCGACTTCATCGACATGAAGGAGCGCCGCCACCGTAACGGCGTCTACGAGAAGCTTTGCGAGGTCATGGCCGAGGACAAAGCCAAGAACCACATCCTGCCCATCAGCCAGCTCGGCATCCTCCAGATGACCCGCCAGCGCCAGCAGGAGAGCCTCACCAGCAACCTCTACGTCGACTGCCCCTACTGCCGCGGACGCGGCATCGTGAAGAGCGCCACCACCATGTCGGTCGAGCTCCAGCGCAA
>CAMCHD010000208.1 GCA_945874545.1 Akkermansia muciniphila
AAGATCCGGGAGAACATCGAGGCGCTTGATCAGGCGAAGGCGGAGATCGTGGCGGTGCAGAGTCTGGCCGAATCCAAGAACAACTGGATCAACTTCTTCTCCGACCTCCAGGACCGCTTGGTGAAGGTGGAGGACGTCTGGCTGGAAAGCCTCCAAGTGTTGCGCGCCGGGCCGGCCGACGCCTCCGCAGGCGGGCTTTTCGGGGCCGAGGCGACCCCGGCCGAGCCCCAGCTCGACGCCGATGGGAACCCGGTGAAGCCCGTTTTGCGCCTGCAGGTGAGCGGCCGTCTTCTGGATCGCAACAACCCCGTTTCCCGCGTTTCGCCCGACTCCTACGAGCGGGTGAAGTCGCTCCTCGCCAGTTTTGTGGACTCGCAGTTTATCTCCGCCGTCGAGAAGGAGAGCTTCGACGCCGACACCCCTGGAATCCTGCGTTTCGACTTCATTCTCGTGATCGATCCCGCGCGTCCCCTCTGACCCCATGGCCAGCTTTAAATCCCATCCTGTTTTTTACACGTCCCTGCTGCTGGCGGGCGCCCTGACCGCCGGTCAGGCCTGGTTGATTTTCACCCAGAGCGGCCAGATCCGCAAGGAGCGCGCGCTGATCGACCAGAAGAAGCAGACCCTGCAGGCCTTTGCCTTTCAGACGCCTTTCCCTTCGCGGGATAACCTCGCGACGGTCGAGGCCGCCCGGGCCGAGGTCGAGAAGGTGCGCGAAGACATTCGCGGCGAGCTCCGGTCCACCAGCGATGTCGCCCAGAAGATCGCCTCCGCCGTGGTGCCGGCCACGCCGACCGACGCGTATTTTGATCTTTCCTACTACGTCGAGCGCATGCGCGCCGCCGCCGAGGCCGCTCCGGTGCGTATCACGTTGGACACCCGCTTCGGATTCTCCGACTACGTCAAGACCGGTCCCGAACTGGAGTTGATCCCCGCCGTTTTTCTCCAGCGCCAGTATGCCGAGTATCTGCTCACCGCGCTCATCGCCGCGCAACCGGCGGAGTTTGTCGGTCTGCAACGCGAACGCCCGCTGACCGCCGAGGAGAAACGTCTGCAGGAAGAGGCCATCGCCGCCGGCCAGACCCCGACCTCCTTCGACTCCGGCTCCACCGGTGATTTTTTCACCATCGATCCGCGCACTTCCGCCCGGGTGCCGGGCTTTGTGGATTCCCAGCCCTTTCGCATCACCTTTGTCGGTTACACGTCGGCGCTGCGGAATTTCCTCAACGAACTCGCCACGTTCAAACTTCCCGTGGTCGTGCGCTCGGTCGAGGTCGAGGCCTTGAACCGCGACGGCTCCGGCCAGATTGTGACGCCCCGGCCGGCCGCCGCCCCCACCGTGTTCGACGCCAACGGTCAATCGGTGGCCGTGATCGAGGAACAACCTCTGGTCGTGCCCACCGAGTCCCGCTTCACCGTCACGGTGGAGATCGTCTCGCTCGTCGACAAAAACCTCGCGCCCGTCGCCACCCCCTGAGCCCCATGTCCGCCAAAACCAACGACACCCTCTTTATCGCCGCCGGCGGCCTGGTTTTCCTCGGTGCCTGCGGCTGGGCTTTTCTCCAGCAAGGCGCAATCTCTTCGCTGCGCGAGGCGGTCAATCCCCCGCTCTCCGGCTCGATTTACGAATCCTCGCCGATCTCGGTGGTAAAACCGGAAACCCGCCAGTGGGCCGTCGCTCCGAAGCAGGCGGCGGGCGAAAACTGGGTCTACGACGTCTTCACCCCCCCCAAAATCTACTACAACCTGGAGACCAAACGTTTCACGGTCACCGTGCCGCGCTACACCCCCAAGGTGATCGAGGTGACGCCGGTCGAGGATACCACGCCCAAGGACCGTTTCGGCCTGGAGTTGGTAAAAGTATTCCAGCCTCTTTTCCGCCTGCAGCTGGTCGGTTATATCGGCGAAGGTCCAAAGGCCCGGGGCAACTTCCTGAAGGTTCAGACCGATGAGGTGGTTTTTGGCACGACCGGAAAAAAGATTCCCGATCTGAACCTGGAGATCGTCAGCTTCTCGGCCGAACGCCGTAAAGTCGCGGTCGAGGGCGGCACTTCGATCGTCGAGACCGTGGCCTTCGCCGTGGTGCGGGACACCGTGACCGGAGTCGAGACCAAGCTCGACGCGACCGTCCGCACGCCCGAAGGCGATCCCGAGGTCACCTTTAAGCTGCCCGACGGCAGCCTGCGGGTGGCCAAGACCGGGGACGTGTTTAAGGACGGCGAGACCACCTTCACGGTGGGAGCGCTGACCGTCGTCCCCCCGAGTGCCGAGGTGAAGCGGGAAGAAGGCGTGCCCAAGGTGACCGAGACCAAAATCCTCGTCGTGCCGCCGCCCGCCCCGCCTCCACCCCCTCCCACGATCGATGGCTCCATCGACCCCAACGCGCTGTCTCCCGGCTCGGCCCCGCTCTTTTAGTCTTCGCGCCGACTTTTGAATCGTTTTCCAAACCCATCCCTTTTACATTCCGTCCCCTATCCCCTAAATGAACTACACCAAGCTCCCGAAGAAGGTGCTCCTGCTCCTTGCGACTCCCGTTCTTTTTTCCCTGACCGTGCCGGCGGGGAAACTCGTCGCGCAGAGCCAGACCGAGACCAAAATCCGCCTCATGGCCGAGGGGCTCCGGGCGCGCGACAACGGGGATTTGACGAGCGCCAAAACCAATTTTGAACAATTGCTGGTGCTGGCGCCGAACGACGTCACCGTGCAGCGCCTGCTCTCCGGGGTGAATGAGAGCCTCGCCCAACCCGTCGCGCCCGCCGTGGAGGCCGCCGCGCCGGTCGTCGTTTCCGAGCCCAGGGAAGTGGTCTACAACCCCGCCCCGGTGCCCGCCGAAGGCGCCGCCGAAGCGAGCCCGGTGAAGGAAGTCGTTTACGACCCCAACGCCGCAGCCGCCGAACCCGAGTCCCCCGCCGCCGCCCTCGCCCAAGCCGAGGAGGCTCGCGTGCGTCAACTTCTGGCCGACGCCGACGCCGAAGCCAAAGCCGCTTCCCGTCTTGCCAAGGACGGTGATTTTGAAGCCGCCTCCGCCAAATACGAGGCCGCCGCCCGTAGCCTGCCGGTCAACACCCTCACCGAAGAGAAGATCGAAGAGCTGAACTCCGCCAAAAACGAACTTCTCCTTCGTAAGTCCCAGAATTTGCTGAAGAAGGGGGACACCGTCGGCGCCCAGGCCGCGCTCGACGCCTATGTCGCCGCCACCTCGCCCGAGAGCAAAGCCGCGCGCCGCCAGGCCGCGAAGATCGATCAAGCCGAGCTCAACCCCGCCATCCAGCCGATCGAAAAGGTCAACCCGGACTACGTCGAAGAGCAGAAAAAACTCGCCGCCCTCCTCGGCAAGGGCCGCAGCCAATATGTGGCGGGTGATATCGAAGGTGCCCAGGAAACCTTCCGCATCGTCGAGACCATCGCTTCCGAAAACGCCGAGGCCAAATACTTCCTCAAGCGCATCGCCGACGAGAAGGCCAAACTCGGCACCCTGAATCGCGAAAAGACCCGTTCGCTCATGATCGAGGAGGTCGCCAAGAGCTGGCAACGCCCCGGCCGTTTTGTCGAGCCAGGCTCCCGGCCCGATGGCCCCAACGATCCTTCTTCCAAGGCGATGGCCGACAAGCTCGGCTCGATCGTCATCCCCAGCGTGTCCTTCACCGGCGTCGAGCTCGGCCGCGTGGTCAGCACCCTCGCCGCCCTTTCCACCGAGTATGATACCAACCCGGTCGAGGCCGAGCGCGGGGTCAACTTGGTGCTAGGCAGCCAACTGGCCGGCACCGCCGTTCCCCAGGTGAACATCACCCTGCGCAACATGTCGTTGAAGCGCATCCTCGATATCATCACGGAAAACCACGGCTACCAGATCGAGATCCAGCCCGACCTCGTTTTGATCAAGCCGAGCGGCACCGACGTGAACCTGGTCAATGAGGAGTTCCCCGTCACCAAGTCCGCCGTCACCCGCATGACCGGCGTGGGTTCCGGTGGCAGCTCCACTCCCGCCGCCAGCGCCGATCCCTTTGCCCCCGCCCCCGCCGCGACCGGCCCCTCGGGCGGTGGCGAGTCCGATGCCATCCGCCGCTTCCTCCAGGCCGCGGGCGTGCCTTTTGACAGTGTTCCGAACGCCAGCATCGCCTACGACGGCTCCCGCATTCTGGTGACCCAGACCAGCCGCAACATCGACCGTATCCGCAACATCCTCGCCCGCTACAACGACATCCGCCAGGTGGAGATCGAGGCCAAGTTTATGGACGTGGCTGAGGGCGCGTTGGATGAACTCGGAGTTTCCTGGACCGCCAACGGCCGCGGCAGCCCGCTTTTTGATACCGTGACCGGTGATCCGGTGATTGGCACCGACGGTAACCAGGTGGTGGGCAATTACAAGACCACCCTCGGAACCGTAAACCGTTCCTTGGTCAGCGCCTTCACCGGCTCCTCCTCGGCCAACGGCGGCAGCATCACCACCGGTGGTCTGACCATCCCGATCAGCAATAGCGCTCCTAGCCTCCCCGGCACGGTGAACTTGGGCGGCGCCGCCGGCGCGCTCGCCACCACGACCGGCGTGGTCGGTGATTTTGATGTCAGCGCCACCCTCCGCGCCCTCTCCCAGCGCACCGGCAGCGATCTGCTCAGCGCCCCGAAGATCACCGTGCTCTCAGGCAATCGCGCTTCGATCACCGTAGCCCAGGAACTCCGTTTCCCCCAGAGCTATGGTGAAATCCAGTCCGAGGTCGGCACCGCCAGCGGCACCACCTCGGGCGGCGCCGCCGGTGTCACCATCACCGCCGGCACTCCCCAGGACTTCACCTCGCGCAACGTGGGTGTGGAGCTGGCCGTGACCCCGACGGTGGAGGAGGATGATTACTCGATCAGCTTGGAATTAAATCCGCGGGTGACCGAGTTTGAGGGCTTTGTGGAATACGGTGGCGCCTCGATCGCCATCTCCGGATCCACCACGGTCACGGTGCCCTCCGGCTTTTTCCAACCCATCTTCTCGACCCGCGAGATCAACACCCGCGTCACGGTCTGGGACGGTGCCACCCTGGTCATGGGCGGCCTGACCCGCGAAGAGGTTAAGCGCGTAAACGACAAGGTGCCCATCCTGGGCGACATCCCCTACCTCGGCCGGGCCTTCAAGTCGAAGGGCGAGTCCAGCCAGAAACGCAATCTCCTCATCTTTGTGACGGCCAATCTGGTTTCGCCCGGTGGTTCGCTGAAGAAGCAGGACCTGCGCGGCGTGCCTTCGAGCTCGACCTTCCAGAACCCCTCCATGGTCACCCCGAGCGGCTCCGAGTCCCGCACGCGCAACAACTAAGCCCCCGTCCCGCGCTCGATCCCAATCTCGGCGCGGGTGCCCGGCGCGTTTTTACCCTCCTGCATTTACCGGTTAGGTCATCCCCTATCATGATATCCCTTCGGAACCTCTTTAAGGTGGGCTGCGCGCTCGCCGCGTTTGTTCCCACTCTCGTGTTTGCCCAGGCCACGCGTTTTGTGGTCACCGAGGCTGGCGGCACAAATCCGCTGACCACGACGGCGCCCTTGCAGGCTGGCGTGGATGCCAACATCCGGGTGACGGCGGTCGATGCTTCCGGCGCGGTCGTCACCACCTATTCGCGCGACGTGTTCGTCTCGTTGCCGGATCCTCTTTTCCCGGACTTCCGGCACGCTAGCGTCACCGTGCTGGCCGCGGATTTCGTGGACGGCGTGGCGGATAATATTGTCATCACCCCGATTCATGCCGGCACCGGCAACCGCCGGGTGGCCGTCACCGACGGCAACATCGCGACCTACAATGCGAACTTCGATGCTACCACCGGCGCGCCCGCCACGTTTGACGTGGCCCCGGCCCGGATTCGCCTCGGCCAGCTCGGCACCGGTTATCCCTTCCCTTTCCCGGTTGCCGGAACCCTTCGCCCGCTGGGGGGGTATTTCATCTCCGATGGCCGCTCGTTCCCGACCCGCGTCGTCGCGGTAAACTCCGACGGCACCGTCGCCACCGCCTACAGCGGCCAGGTCACCCTTGCGTCCACGGCTTTCTCCAACCCGGTGAATGTGAGCATCGGCTACAGCGGTATTGTAGATACGCAGCTTAACTTTGATAACGCCGGACCAGCGCAGACGATTTCCGCCACCTTTGCCTTGGCGGACCAGATCTTTTTCGATGCCTCCGTCTTTGTGGCCGGTGATAATACGATCAACTTCGTGGGCGGTTCGCACAACCTGCAAACCGGCGACGCGGTTCTTTATTCCTTGCTCGATCAAGGCGACACCGCCGTGGACGGGCTGACCGCCGGCACGGTTTATTATGCCATACGACTGGATGAGAACAATATACAGCTCGCCCTGAGCGAGGCGGACGCCACCGCCGGGACCGCGATCACCTTCAACGCCGCCGGCACCGGGTTCCAATCGCTTCAACATGTCGGTGTGACCGATGACGCCTCCGGCGACTTTGTCGTTCGTCCCTTTGCCACCACGGGTGGTATCGCGACCGCCGGCTCCATCGAAGTGGACGATAGCACCACCGTCCGGCCGGGTGATACGATTCGGGTTAGCTTTGAGCTCAAGGCCTCGGAAGACGCCCCGGTCGACTCCGGCGACCCCGACGGCACCTTGTCGACCGTGACGCTGTT
>CAMCHD010000209.1 GCA_945874545.1 Akkermansia muciniphila
AGTTCAGAACCTAGTGATTCATGAACTACTGGTTCGTTTTGCCCGAAGGCAAAAGAACCATTGTTTAATAAGTTTTGATTGGGGGTCCCAATCAATCGCACAATGTATCTTTCAAAGATCGCTTCCCGATTTAGGGGAAAGAGTTCAAATAAACCAAACCCGCTTCCTTCGGTCAATGACTTTTTTAAGGGTCAGATAAAATTTCGGCGGGACATCGATTCAAGGAACTCCCCATCGCCTCGCCAAACCTAGCCGGCTAATCGATGGGAGGGGCGACAGTGCGATCAACCTCATCTTCATCAAGCTTGTTTTTTAATGGCCGGAAATAAATTTGTAAACGAATATTTAACAAAAGTTAAAGTGCTATTTTACTTGGGATCAAGCTGACCCTTCACGTTCGATGCCCCCTCATCGCTCTTTTAAGCTCCTCTGCACCCTCGATCTCAACTCTTTCGTGTGCAATCCCACCCAAAGAGCATCTGCTCATATTAGAATACAACACGTTATACCACAACGATTAGAGTCAACTCCTGAATCGGATAAGAATGCCTTCGGAGCGGGTGCACGGGGCCCCACATGTTTTCAGGGGCAGTTTGCTGTGAACAGACGTCCAAGGCGCCTTGCGCTCCGCGAAGAAAGACGCGTGCACACCATGTCCGTCCGCGAACGAATGTTTCAAAAGGCGTCGGAAATCCGCGAGCGCCTACCCGGCCGAAGCGAGGCAATCTCCTGCGCGGGTTCACGAAACCCGTTTCCGCGCAGTCCGGATACATGCTCGCGTATCCGGTGGCGCTGGGCGCCTTGGTGCGGGCGTTGCGGGCGAACTGACCTAAGGGAACGCCGATGTCGCTGCCGCCTTTGGGTCTACCGGCCAACTTGCGCATCTACCTGGCGGTGGAGCCGGTGGACATGCACAAGCAATACGACGGCCTGTGGGCCCTGGCCGAGCAGCACCTGCGGCTCGACCCGTTTGGTGGCGCGCTGTTCGTCTTCACCAACAAGACTCGGGACCGCATCAAGCTCCTGCACTGGGACGGCACGGGCGTGTGGGTGCTGGCGAAGTGGCTGGAGAAGGGCCGCTTCAGCTGTCCGCTTTCGGCCGACGGCTCGGCCACACGGGTGGACCTGGAGCCGGCGGCGCTCTCGATGCTGCTCGCGGGCATCGACCTCAAGGACGGCGCAAAAAAAGCGTGGCATGAGAGCGGATAGGGCTGGACAGATTCGTATCCAATTACTCATTACGCGGCCGTCCTGCCGCCGCTCGCCGAACTTCCGGCCGCCTACCTCGCGCTTGCGCGCGAAGTCGAGGAGCTGAAGGGCACGAACGCGCTTTTGAAGTGGCAGATCGAGAAGCTGCAGCGGCAGGTCTTCGGGCCGGGAAAGAGCGAGAAGCTGGACCGCGCGCAGCTGCTCTTCCAGCTGAAGGAGCTGCTGAACTTGACGGACACAACTTGGTATGGGTCACCAACCTCGCCTCTTCTATCGTCAGTCAATGGGGGCCCCCGGCCGAGCACTTACCGTTCACCCGTCACCGAGGCGCGAAGCAAAGAACAAACCTTCGCCCCTTGAGGATCGTGGGCAGAAGAAAGAGTCTAAGGAGCCCGCCACCCGCAAAGCCGACGGCGGGCGAAAACAGCGAAAAAAGACTACGTCAGAGTCTTACGCGTGGTCCCAATACAGGATGCGTCCGCATTGGTCGCAGATGCCGAGTTTGGCTGGATCGGCACTGCGAGAACCCGACTCCGCCTCGCTTGAGACCTTCAAGTGACACCCGCCGCACTTGCCGCCGCGCAACGGCGCGATGGCCGGCCATTGTCGAGCCGCCACACGGTCGTAGACCTTAGTCGCGAGTTCGGGCAGGCCACCCCGCGACTCCGCCGTCGCCGCCCTCGCCTCGACCAGCTCGGCCGCGAGGTTTTTCTCCCGCTCCGCCAGCGTGACCAGCCGCCCCTCGTGCTTGGAAATGTTTCCCTTCAGCACCGCCTCGGCCGCGGCGAAGCGCTTTTTGGCCTCGTCGATCTGATACATGATCTCCAGCTCCTGTCCCTCGAGCGTGCCGATCTCCGCGACCATGGTGGCGATCTCTTTGCCGAGTGCGTGATACTCGTCGTTTTTTTTCACCGAGAGCTGCTGGGTGCGATACTTCGCGAGCTTGGTCTCGGCCGAGCCGATCTCGGTCTCGAGCAACTTCTTTCGCGTCTCCAAACCACGCAATTCGTCGCGCGCCCCGTCGATGCCGGCTTTGTCGGCCGCGATGTCCTTTTCCACCCGCGCCCTGTCGCCGGGCACGGCTGCGAGCTGCTGCTCGAGCTGGCGACGACGAGCGTCGCGATCCTGCACCACCAGCAACTGGGTCAACACGGCATGCGGCATACCCCACTTGCATGCCCGCCGCCGCGCCGGGTTCAACGCCCGATTCGCACCCAACGCCGCTCAGATGTAATACATTTCGCCGCCGCTGCGCGCCGCGAGCTTCTCGATGGTCACCTCGGCGCACTTCGTCGCGAGCACCGCGCGCACTTCGCGCCACGCCTGCGCGACACGCCGGCCGGACGCGCCTTCGACCGCGCCGCCGAGCTCGAGCACGTCGCCCTCGATCAAGGTGATGATGTCGAGCAACGAGATCGCGGCGGGCGGACGGGCCAGCGCATAGCCGCCCTGTTTGCCCCGCCGGCTGGTGATGAGTCCCCCGTTGCGCAACTCGCCGAGAATCTGAACGAGGTAGGTCGCCGGCACCGCCTCGATCCGCGCCAGCTCCTCGATATGCGCCAGCCCTTCGCGCCCATCCATGCGCGCGAGCTGCACCAACACCCGGCAGGCGTAATCGACTTTGACGGAAAGTTTCATGGCAGGGCGTCGATGGGCAAAACCAGGAACGTGGTGCCGCGCCCCTCGACCCGCAAGACCACAGGAGGACAAGTGATGCTCGCGAGGCAGCTCCAGCCTCGTCCGCAAACAAGGCGGTGGGAAAATCAACCGGTTCGACCGCGGAACACGCTTCAACCATGCCGGGATTTCGTCACCCGGAATTTGCATGCTTGTTGCTTGCGTCTTCAAATCGATAAAATCGACACAAAAGCTTTTCACAAGCTCTGTTGTGCCATTTCCGACGACATGGTTTTGATTCAAATCCACCGTGCCTCACCTTCCGCGACCGTCAGTTTCCATGTCATCCGCCGTCCGTTCTATCGGAATCGTTTTAGCGCTCTGCTTCGGTTCGCTCGTCTCTCTCTACGGCCAGACACCGCAGGGAGTTCCACGGCTTACCTTTTCGCAGTTGGCCCTGACGCCATTGACCGTTGATACCACCAACTGGCCGGAAGTGATTCGCACCCTGGGCGAACGCGAGGTGCGTCTCACCGGTTATCTTTTGCCTCTCGCGACAGAGGCCGGCCGCACCCGCGAGTTCCTGCTGATGCGGACACAAAACGCCTGCTGTTTCGGCAAAATGCCGGCGGCTAACGAGTTTGTCGTGGTCCGCGCCCCCGCCCCCGGCCTCGTCGTCACCATGGACGTGCCAGTGACCGTGCGCGGGGTGTTGCGTTTCGCCCCCGCCGGCCCGCCCGGGGCCCTGACTCAACTCTTCCGTATCGATAACGCGGTTAGGCTCTGAAGCCCCCGCCCTTTTCCCATCACTATGCCCGCCCCTCGCCACTTCTCCCGGTGTCTTATCCTGCTTTTAGTCTCGGCAACTTTTGCCCCGGCAAAGGATTTCGGACACCTCGGCCACGCAGACACCCTTGCCACCGCCCTGCGCGAAGCGAAGCAGATAGACACCGCCCCGGCCGGCGTGACCGACCTGGCGCTAAGCGACATCTACGTGATGCCGATCGGGCCAAAGGGACTTGAACTCACCCCTCAAGCCGCGGCCCTGAACGGTCAACGCGTCCGCCTTTTCGGTTTTATGGTGAAACAGACCAAGCCGTCCCCCGGAGTCGCCATGCTCTCCCCTTATCCTTTGGTTACCAACGAAGTTGAGTATTCCTTGAGTGACGACATCCCGGCCAACACGGTTTTCGTGGTCATACCGCATTTTTCGGACATCGCCGTCCCCTATACGCCGGGTCCGCTCCTGCTCACCGGTCGATTCGAAACCACCCCGCGGGAAGAGGCCGACGGCCGCGTTTCCCACCTGCGCCTGGTGCTGGATGAGGACGCGGGACTCACTCCGGCCGAGCCCGACTCCAGTGCCCTGGAAACCCGCGCCGACGCCGCCACGACGCCGGTCGACGGGCAGGCCGCGCAAACCGCCTCGGTCCTGCCGATCGTCCCGACCGCTCCCTGACCATTCGCCGACCGCTCCCGATGTCTCGCTTCGACCGAGTCCGACCCGCCTTGGCCGCCCTGTGCGCAGCCTGCGTGCTGGCGCTCGGCTGCGCCGCTTTTTTCCCCGAGCTGCATAGCTGGCTTTGCGCCTCCGAGACGGCTTCCGGCCCACATCACGTTCGGGGCCGTGCAGCGTCGAAAAAGTCGCACCACCACCACGCCGAACCGCTGCCCGACGATCACGTGTGCGCCGTCACGCTTTTCGCCACTGGCACCGATTTGACGCAGTCCTTTGTAGTGACCCCGCCGCCCACTTTCCCGGACGCCGAACCAGCGGCATTCAGCGTCGAGGTGCGCCGGCGGACCCTGCTCGGTCCGCATCGCACCTGCGGACCGCCCGAGCTTAAGGACCTGCCCGTCGCGGCGCTTCGTGTAGTCGCATGAGCGGTCTTCCCATCCCTTTCCGGCCCGCGCTAGCAGGCCGAAAAAACAAACACCAATGAACCTCCAACTCCTCCTCCGCTCCTCCGCGCTGGTCGCCGCCACGGCCGCCACCGCGTTCTCCGCACCCACGGTCAGCCGCCTCACCCCCCCCAGCCTGCGCTTCTCCACCGGTGAAGCCGGCGCGCCCTACATCGCCCGCTTCCTCCCCGGCCAGCGTTTTGACCTCGCGGCCACCGTCAGCCCCGACGCCGGCCAGACCATCACCAGCGCCACCTTCGCCATCAACGGTGTTACCGTTAATAAAACGGTGACCCTCATCCCCACCACGGTTACGACCGCCGGCTTGGCCGCCAACAGCGTCAGCCCGACGCTCCGCGCCCACTCCATCACCGCGCCCGGCGTCTACACCCTCACCGTCACGGCGGTGCAGAGCGACAACTCCACCGTCACCGCCACCGGTGAATTCGAGATCGTCGGCATCACCGCCACCGGCCGCAAAGCCAAGAACATCATCTACATGATCGGCGACGGCATGGGCATCGCCCACCGCACCGCCGCGCGCATCCTCTACAAGAACGTCGCCGCCGGCAAGGCCCTCGACCCGCTGGCGATGGACACCTTCCCCCACACCGCGCTGGTCCAGACCGCCTCGCTCAACTCCATCATCACCGACTCGTCCCCCGGCGCCGCCTGCTACGCCACCGGCAACAAGTCCAACAACAATCAGCAGGGCGTGTTCCCGGACGACACCACCAACGCCTTCGACAATCCCCGCGTCGAGCTGATCGGCGAATACCTCGCCCGCACCCAAGGCAAGTCCACCGGCATCGTCACCACCTCCGACGTGTTCGACGCCACCCCCGGATCCTTCGGCACCCACACCTCGAACCGCGGCGCCGGCACCGGCATCTGCGATCAATACCTCGATGAAGCCTCCGTCACCGGCGGCCTCACCGTCCTCATGGGTGGCGGTCGCAAGTGGTTCCTGCCCAGCACCACCGCAGGTTCGGCCCGCACCTCGAGCAACGACTACGCGCTTCCCGCCGAGCTCGCCTCCGCCTGGGGCGTCGCCACCGGCAACGCCTCCGACCCGACCCGAGACCTGCTCGCCGACTTCCAGACCGCCGGCTTCACCTACGCCGCCACCAAGACCCAGCTCGACACCGCCTCCACCAGCGCCACCAAACTCCTCGGTCTCTTCGCGTTCTCCAACATGAACGTCGCCAAGGATAAACTGGATAAGCGCCGCGGCGACTCGACCATCGTCGATGCCTACGGCCTGCCCGACCAGCCCCTCCTCGAGGAGATGACCTCGGCCGCCCTCAACGTGCTCAAGAAAGACCCGCAAGGCTTTGTGCTGATGGTCGAGGCCGCCTCGATCGATAAACAAGCCCACGCCATGGACACCGAGCGCTGGTTGCTCGACACCGTCGAGTTCGACAAAGCCATCGGAGTCGCCAAGGCCTTCGCCCAGGCCAACCCCGACACCCTGGTCGTCATCACCGCCGACCACGAGTGCGCCGGCGTGAATATCATCGGCGCCGCCAACAAAACCCTCGCCCAGCTCCAGGCCCTGGCCGTCAACGCCGACGCCGCCACCGGCAAAACCAACCTGCAGGGCGTGGTCGGCGTTTACGAGGGCGCCGGCTTCCCGGTCTATTCCCTGCACGCCGACGGTTATCCCGCCGCCACCGACATCGACTACAAGATGCTCATCGGCTACGCCGGTAACGCCGATCGTTACGAGGACTGGCTGACCAACGCCCAGCCGCTCAAAGACAGCCAGCAACCCACCACCATCAGCAGCACCACGCCCTACAGCACGTTCCCGTCCGGTCCGACCACGCGTGACGTGGCTGGCAACTTCTTCATCGCCGGCCAGGCCAACAC
>CAMCHD010000210.1 GCA_945874545.1 Akkermansia muciniphila
GACGCGCCGAGGGCCTCGCCGAGCTCGGCCGCCAGCAGATCGGAATTGATCCGGTAGGAATGGCCTTCGGGACCGTAGCCGATGGGTTGGACGATGGGAACGATGTCGGCGTCGATCAGGTGTTTAAGAAAATCCTTGTCGATGCGGTCCACCCGGCCGGTGTGCTGGAGATCGACGCCCTTCAGGATACCGACGGGCAGGGAGCGCACCGCGTTGGTGATGGCGCACTTCAGGTTGTTTTGGGTCAGGCCCTCGAGGATGAGATGGGAAACGCGGGCGGAGGCGCGGAGGGCGAGGTCGAGGGTGGCGGCGTCGGTCACGCCGGTGCCGTCGACGTTGGTGATGGGGATGTTGCGCTGGACGGAGAGTTCGGAGAGCTGGTGCCCGATGCCGTGGACGAGCACGACCTTGATGCCGAGGGAGCGCAGCACGGCGATGTCGACCGCGAGGTTGCCGAAGTTTTCGTCCGCCACGATGGCGCCGTCGAGCGCGAGGACAAAGCTCTGGCCTTGGAAACGAGGGACGTAGCGCAGGATGCCGCGCAGGTCGGTGGGTTTGATCATCGGCGTGCCCGGGAGGGCGGAGGACGAGGCGAAGGGGCCGGAGACGGAGGCGCTCATGGAGACGGTGTGCTTGTCGGACAAGGGGGCGCGCGCGTCAACGCACCAGCACGTCCCAGCGCAGGGATTCGCGGGTGCCGACCAAGGTGATGGCGTGGCGCCCGGGGGCGAGCAGGCCGGCGGGCAGGGTGAGCAGGACGGTGCTTTCGGTCGTTCGCGCGTGCAGGCCCTCGGGCACGGGCTCGAAGACCGGCACGATCACCAGATCGCGGTCGCGCTGGTAGAGATCGGCGCCGGCGAGTTGTTCGCGGTCGCTCTCGAGGCGCGCGGTGAACTGCAGCCGGCAGGGTAGCAGGGTGTTGCCCTCGGCGGGAGCGATGAGGCTGTGGTAGGCGGCGGGCAGGCGCGGGGTCTCGAGCAGGGTCTCGGCCAGCGGGGCGGGCAGGCCGCCGGGGGCGGCCGCGGGGGCGGCGGCCGGACCGCGGGTGATCTCGGTCGGCGCGAGGGCGGGGAAGGGGCGTTCGGCGCGCACGTCGAGGCGGCGGTAACCGGCGTTGAGCAGGCGGTTCACGTTGGCTTCGGCCTTCATGTCCGCGTAGGGCTCGAAGGCCTTGCCGGGCTTGCGGAACTTCAGGTTCAGGTAGGTGTAGGGCACGATGAAAAGCAGGATCGCGGCGACGATCCAGCGCATGGGCCAGGGTTTGCGGGCGGCGGGGGCGGACATGGCGGGGGCTGCATCCATGCGTGGCCGGCGGAGGGAAGACAACAGGGACGCGGGCGGAGGGGCAAAAAAAGCCCTCCGGATTTAAGCCGGAGGGCCGAGGGGCGGGAGTGCTGCGTCGGGTTTTTCCCGGATACCGTGATTATCGCGACACGCGGAGCCGGAAAAACACCCGTGGCGAGGCGGTGGACGTGACCGCGAGCACCTTGCGCACGAAGCCGGAGGCGGCGCCGGTGCCGTCGGTCAGGGTGTAGTTGGTGGCGGTGTCCCAGGTGGCCAGGTCGGTGCTGACCTGGGGGACAAGCATCAGGGCGTCGTCGTCGCGCAAGTCGAAGGTGTAGGTCAGGGTGTTTCCCGCGCTGGTCAGGGTGGGGGCCGAGCCGCCGAGGCGGGGGGACGAGGCGCCGAAGGAATACGTCACGCCCTCGGCCACGCCGTCGCCGTTGCCGTCGGCGTCGAAGGCCACGTCGGTGGCGAGCCCGACCGATTGCAGGTAGGTCTGGTAGGCGTCGAGGGCCGGGGCCTGGTAGACGCGGACGTAGTCGACCTCGTAGAGGGCGGAAGTCAGGGCGGAGTCGATCTGGCCGCCGAGGTAGGCGCCGCCGATGGCCATGTTCAGCAGGAGGAAAAACTCCTTCTCGAAGGGATCACCGGTGTCGGCGGTGGTCCAGGTGGCCGAGGTGAGGCCGTCCACGCTGAAGGTCACGCGGCCGGGCTCCCACAGCACGGCGAAGGTATGGAACTCGGTGGCGAGGTTCGCCACGGCCACGCGGGCCTCGATCGGGTTGCCGCCGAAGCGGCTGGGCGAGTGGGTGGCGTGGCCGACGCTGTTGGCGTCGGTGCCGGTGCCGCGCCACTCCATCACATCGATCTCGCCGCAGGCGGGCCAGCCGACGGTGGAGATGTTTTCGCCCATCATCCAGGCGGCGGGCCAGGGGCCGACGCCGGTGGGGAGTTTGGCGCGGAACTCGATCTTCCCGTATTTGAAACTGCGTTTGGCCTGGGTCTTGATGCGGGCGGAGGTCCAATCGGCGCCGGTCTTGCGGGCCTCGATCTTCAGGGTGCCGCCGGACACGCGCAGGTTGTCCTCGCTGTCGGCGTAGGTCTGGGCCTCGCCGTTGCCCCAACCGTCGTTGTTCGGGCCGCGGCCGAGCTCGGCGGTCCAGTTGGCGGTGTTCAAGCTGTTGCCGTTGAACTCGTCGGACCAGGTGAGCACGTAATCGGTCGAGCCGACGGTGACGGAGGGGGGCACGTAACCGAGCCCGACGGACACGTCGTCGAGGTAGACCGAGCCTCCGTCGGTGGCGGCGTTCTGCACAAACTCCGAGATCAGGTCGACCCGGGCGGTGCCGGCGGGGATGGTGCCGTTCGCGACGAGCGCGACCCACTGGTCGGGGGTGTCGGTGGCGGCGGTCAGGGTGGTGACGGCGCGATCGATCTCGAGGTCGGAGGCGTCGAGGAATTTGAAGCCGAAGCGGAACGAGCTGCCGCCGGTGAGCGGGTCGATGCCGTAGACCTTGGCGACGGCGCGGGCGTGGATCTGGGAGCCGGGGGCGAGCGAGGTGGTGTCGCCGGGCACGAAGGACTGGTAGATCGTCCCGGTCTGGCTAGGACCCTGCCAGACGCCGCCGACGTAGTAGTTCTGGCCATACACCTTCAGCGCCTTGGTGCCGGCGTAGGCGGCGAAGGTCGCGGTCGGGTCCACGTCCTGGAGGCCGGCGTTGTAGAGGCCGGTCCCGTTGGCGATGACGTTTTTGTTCACGCCGTCGGCGGGGAACTGGAGCCAGGTGGCGGGGGCGGCGCCGATGCCGGGGTCGGCGGCGTCGGACTCGAAGCTGCCGTTGCTCACCGAGAAGGCCCGGGTGGCGAGGTTGAGGGTGATCGAATCGACCGTCACGAGGTTGCCGGCGTCGAGGTCGAAGTCGAAATCCGTCATCTGGATCACGAGGCGGAACTGCGGCGCGTCGGGGTCGAAGCTCGTGTTCACGCCGGTCGAGGCGAGGGTGCCGCCGACGGTGGTGAACGAGCCGCCCTCGGGCAGGGAAACGGCCACGCGGTCGGAGATACCGTCGCCCACGAAATAGGCGTTCGCCCCGGGCGCGGCGCCGGCGGTGGTCTCGTCCACCGCGGCGCCGAGCTCGATCTGGCCGGTGACGCCGCCGGAGGCGTTGAGGGATTCGAGGCGGACCTGGACCTTGTTGGTGCTCAGGCCGGTGAAGACACCCTCGGCCTTCAGCGCCACGACCAGCGAGCTGGAGGACAGGTCGATCGAGCCGGGGGAGGCGAAGGGTTTGCTGGCGATGTAGGTCCAGGGATAATCGTCGGTGCTGGAATCGACGTTCAGCACGAGGGTGCCGCCGGCGGCGGTCAGCGAGCTGGTGGTGCCGAGGTTGGTGCTGGAGGCGAAGGTGAACCAGCCCAGCTCGCTCGCGGTCGAGGCGGTGTCGAAGGTGTCGGACAGGGTGACGGCGCTCGCCGCGAGATTCACCACGTAGCTCTGGTCGGCGGTCTCCTTGTCGTTGCTCAGCACGGTCAACGCGCCGGTCAGCGAGCCCAGGGCGGTCGGGCTGGCGGTGACGGTGATCGTCCGGCTGGCGCCGGGGGTCAGGGTGAACGGGGTGCTCACGCCGGAGAGGGCGAAGCCGGTGCCGGTCAGGCTGACTCCGGTCACGGTCAGGTCCTGGCCGCCGTTGTTCTCCACTTTGATCGCGTAGGGGGTCGTCTTCCCGATCACCGGGCTGAACAGCGTGGCGGTGTCGCCGTCGGCGCGGGAGGCGCCGGCCACCTGCACCTTGATCTGCGGGCCGACGCTGGCGGCGGTGGCTTGCGACAGCACGATATCGTCGATGAACGCGCTGGAGAACGCGGTGCCGTCGGCGGTGCGGTCGAGGGGTTGGATCTTCAGCGACATGGTGCCGTTCATCGCGGTGATGTTGGCGGCCGAGGCGCGGAAGGTGGCCTGGTAGGTGGCCCACTGGCCCAGGCGCGGGGCGATCTCGTCGGCGATGTCCACCTCGAGGAAGGTGTTCACCCCGCCGCCGTCCATGAACGCGACGATCGTGCGCTCGGCCTTGTAGTTCGTCTCGAACTTGGCGCGGAAGGTGGCGGTGAAAAAGTCGCCGTTGGCGGAATTCACCACCACGCCGTTCTGCATGAAGCCCGCGTAGGGGCTGCCGCCCCAGCCGGGGATGTAGGCGAAGATCGAGCCGTCCTCGCTGAAGCCCTCGCTCGAGGCGTAGGCGCCCTCGAAGAAGGTCCAGTTCGCGTCGCCGGTGTTGAAATTACCGTTGCGCAGCAGCTGGGCGGGGGTGGTGGCGGCGACATAGCCGGTGGTGGCCGGGTCGGTGACGACCAGCTTCACGTCGTCCACTTCCACGCGGATGCCGCCCACGAAGCCGAAGCCGGGGTTCTTGCGGCCGCCGTTGGAGGCGCCGGTGGGGCTATTGTAGGCGACGTAGGGTGGCGTGGGGCCGAACTGGTTGAAGCCGCTGATCTCGACCAACGAGGTGTATTGGGCGGCGTTGGTCAGGAAGGCGTAGGTCGAGCCCTTGCCGGCGGTCAGCCCGGCGGTGTCGAGCGTGCCGCCGATGGTCACCCAGTCGTTGCCGTTGGCCACCGCGGGCGGCAAGAACACGGGCTCGAAGCGGATGCGCTTGTAGCCGTTGGCCGAGAAGGCGCTGGGCGGGCTGTTGGGGTTGTCGCCGCTGCAACGCAGCTCGAGGATGACGACGGCGCCGTTGGTCGGCAGGCCGTTGGCCCGAACCCGGGCGGTGTAGGACACCTTGGAAAGATCACTCTGGCCGAGACCGCCGGCGGTGTAGGGGCTGTTGATCGTGCCGAGGGTGACGTTGGCCGCCCAGCCGCCGAAATAGGTGGAGGAGGTGACGGCGGAGGCGTTGGGCGTCAGCGCGAGGTATCCGCTCGTCGGGGCGGTGGCGAAGAGTCCGCTGTTGAAACCGGCCGCGCCGGGCAGAGTCGGGTAGACCACCGAGCCGCCCGCGGCGGGGGTGCCGGTGAGCGCGGTCGAGCCGAAGGCGGAGAAGCCGCTGCCGGTGGTGTTGAAGTTCAGGTCGAGCAGCGTGGCGGTGGCCGCGAAAGCGGAGGTGAGGGCGAGGCCGGAAAGGGTCGCGAGGGTGGAGCCGAGGCGGAGGGCCCGGCGGGTCAGGGAGGGGTGCATGGGTAAACGGGTGGGGTGACGAACGGAGGGGAGAAAACGATGCCGGCGGTCCGGGCGGACCGCCGAAACTACGACCGAGCTCGAGGGGCGGGCTTATTCCGTGGTGTAGACGACGTTGCGGTTTTGAATCTGGCCCTTGGTGAACGCGGTGGCATGACCGTCCACCATCGTCACGTTCACCTTACCCTTGTGCCGATAACGCATCCATTTGTTGCTGCCGTTGTCGTCGTCGGTCGCGGTGCTGATGTATTCGGCCGGATCGATCGAGCCGCCGCGGCCGCCGCTCTGGGAGGCGAAAATCGAGGGCTGCTCGATCGAATTCGGGCTCCAGCCCTTGTTGTTGGGGTCCTGGCACATGTCGGCGGCGAGGATGATGTTCGACGGGCGGATCACCTTGGAAAGCGAAAGGGCCTTGGCCCCGCGCGGCATGAGACCGGCGTGCATGCCGTAGGTGATCACGATGTCGCCGGTGGGATTGGAGGCGCTGTAGGGGTTGGTCGTTTCCTCGATCGGGACGAGCGCGCCGGGGCAGGTGAAAATCGATGCACGCTGGGCGGCCGGGATGGTCATGTAGGACGACAGGGTGCGGGCCCAGGCGGGGTCGTTGCCGGCGCCGGCGTCGGGCAGGAAATTTTTGTTGTCGTTGGCGTAGACGAGGGCGGCGAGGCCGACCTGGCGGAGATTCGAGAGGCAGGCGCTGCCCTTGGCCGAATCGCGCACACTTCCGACGGTGGGGATTATGATCGCGGCGAGAATGCCGATAATGGCGATGACGGTGAGCAGCTCGATGAGGGTGAACGCTTGGAGGCGGCGGGTGGGGGCGTGGTGGTGCATGGGGCGGGAGGGCTGGGGACCGGAGGGGAATTTCCGGGGAGGTTACAGGAAAGAAAACTTGACGACTGCAATTCTATGCAACAACTAGAACCTGAAAGCGGCGCTTTTAAAGCTAAAACGTCGTTTTTTTTCAAAAACCTCAAAACACCCGATACCCATGCTAAAGAAACTATCCCTCGTCGGTCTGCTCTCCGTGGCCGGCCTTTTCTCCTCCTCCGCGCTGGCCGATGGCTGGCAGGGCTACATGAACGTTTTCGCCACCGGCACCGGCATCGTTGGTGATGGTTATCAATTCGG
>CAMCHD010000211.1 GCA_945874545.1 Akkermansia muciniphila
GCCGCCCTCGCCGCCTACGACATCCCGGTCGTGCTCAACAAAGCCATCCACCAGCCCCACCTGGAAAACTTCTTCGCCGCCATCAAGGGCCAGGCGAAGCTCAACTGCCCCGCCGACGAGGCCCTGCGCAGCGAGATGACCATCTACCGAGCCATCGAAGCGGTCGAAACCAACACCCGCATCACCTTCCAACCCTCCGACTTCGAAGTCTAAAAAACGCCCCCGCCTCCCCCCGGGAACGCCGAGCTCCAGCTCGGCTCTGACGCCCCGTCTGATCTCAAATCTTAAACCCAAAATCTCAAATCCACCCAACTAACCTCCGATCCTTTGCGCTCTCTGCGTTCTCTGCGGCCAAAACCAGCAGCGATATGTTATCGGCCCTTAAGGATCGGAGTTTTTGACCACAGATCACACGGATAAGCACAGATAAGACACGAGTGACGATACGTCGGTTCGGTATCTGTGTTCATCTGTGATATCTGTGGTTAAAGTCTTAATACTTTCAGCGATTGGTATAAAACTTCATTCCACACCGTCCTTTTTCCCATGCGCCTCTCCCGCCTCCTCTCCCTCACCGCCCTCACCGCCGCCGCCGCCCTAGCCGTCGCCCCCCTCTCCCGCGCCTCCGACGCGCCCCCCGCCGACAAGGTCCCCCTCCGCCTCGAGCTCCCCCGCCCCCTCTTTGTCGGCACCCCCGTCCCGATCAAAATAGCCAACCTCGAAGCCCCCCGCAGCGGCCCCCGCCCGCCCTTCTACGTGCCCCCCGGGACGGTCAACCTCGCGCTCAACAAACCCGTCACCTCCTCCGACAACGAGCCCCTGCTCGGCGACCTCGAACTCGTCACCGACGGCGATAAAGAAGGCGAAGAGGGTTCCTACGTGGAGCTCGGCCGCGGCAAACAATGGGTGCAGATCGACCTCGGCGCCGCCCACGCCCTGCACGCCATCGCCGTGTGGCATTTCCACTCCCAAGGCCGCGTCTATAAAAACGTCGTGGTGCAACTCTCCGACGACCCCGACTTCATCTCCGGCGTAAAGACGATCTGGAACAGCGACACCGCCAACGAGCTCGGCCTCGGCGCCGGCGCCGACCCGCTCTACCTGGAAAACAACGAAGGCCGCATCCTGGATGCCAAAGGCCACACCGCCCGCTACGTTCGCCTCTACAGCGGCGGCAACACCACCTCCGCGATGAACCACTACATCGAAGTCGAGGTCCACGGCACCCCGTAAGCCCAGGGTGGAGCGCGTTGTCCCTGACGCGCCTTACATCGGTCCAAACGGGTCCGGGACGCACACGCGTGCCACGCGAAGCCTCGGGACCGGAGGCTATCCCAAAGCCAACGGCGAGGTGCCGAACGCGATGACATAGGACCTTTCCCGCCCTTGCCCCGGCGCGGCCGGACCGTCCAAGCTCGTCGCCATGTCCTCCTCGTCCCCCGCCGCCGCTCCCGTGCGCGCCTGGTTCCCCACCCTCGTCTACTGCACCCCGCTCCAGACCGCCGGTCTCGACCGCTTCAACGCCGAGCTCGCCACCGAGTGCCGCCAGCTGCGCGAGTTCGATGTCGACGGCCGCCGCTGGTCGGAAAAAAACTACCCCGGCGGCTACACCAGCTACGCGTCGATGAACACGCTCCACCGTTTCTCCAGCACCTTCGAGGGTCTGGAAAAAAAGATCGGCCGCCACGTGCGGGCCTTCGCCAAGACCCTGGATTTTGATCTGCGCGGCCGCGAGGTGCGCATGACCGATTGCTGGGTGAACATCATGCCGGAATCCGCCGCGCACTCGATGCACCTGCACCCGAACAGCTTTATCAGCGGCACCTACTACGTCGCCACCCCGCCCGGCTGCCCGGGCCTGAAGTTCGAGGATCCGCGGCTGTCTTCCTTCATGGCCGCCCCCCCCCGGCTCGCCTCCGCCCGCGAGTCCAACCGGATCCACACCACCTACCCGGCCGAGGCCGGCAACGTGATCCTGTTCGAGAGCTGGCTCCGCCATGAGGTCGCGCAGAACCGCGTCGCCGCCGAGCGCATCAGCATCAGTTTCAACTACGCCTGGAGTTGACCCGGATTCGACTTTTCCGGCCGGCCGCGCAGGCTGATGCCGTGATCGTCATCCGCCGCCTCACCGACCGTCGCCGCGCCTACACCGGCATTTTCCTGCCCGGCGAGCCGCCGCGGATTTTTCCGACCAGCGACGCCGAACACGGTCGCATCCTGGAGATCTACAAGCAGGACCGCCCCCACGAGGGCATCGTGAACGATTTCTCGGAGTTCGCCCTCGGCGACGACCGTCCCCTGCCCCGTCCGCCCCGCTGATCCGGCCCGCGCCTACCGCAGGCGCGTCCACGCCCACGCCCCGGCGCCCAAAAGGCCGAGATGGGGCAACAACGCCGCCACGCCCGGAGGCAGCGACCCGCGCCCGCCCAACACCAGCCCGACCCGGAGGGCGATGAAGTAGACCACGAAGAGACCGAGCGCCTTGGTGACGCCCACCGCCGGGTTCACCCGCACGCCCGAGACCGCGAAAGGCACCGCAAAGGCGATGATGACGAGCGGCATGAGGGTCTCCGCCAGCACGCTGGCGTGACGCAGGGCGTAGGCGCGGGCCTTGGGGCTGCCTGCCGCCTCGTGGTGCGCCATCACCCGCTTCAGCTCAAACAACGACAGCCGGTCCGGCTTGGCATCATAGACCTGCATGAGCGCCGGGTCCTCGTCGAAATCGCGCCTTGTCTGCTCAAAAAACGCCGCCGTGCGCGTGACCTCGCCGCCGACCGGATCGAAGGTGAGCTCGCGGCCGACCCGAAACACCCAGCCCCCCCGGACCTCGTCCCGCCAGGCCTCCCGCGCCAGCAAGCGGGACGTTTCCCGTCCCTGGGCGTCCCGCAGGGAAACCGTGACCCCGTAGCCCCGCCGGGTGAATTGACTGTAGCGGTTGAGAAACCACAGCCGCCCGCCGCTCGCGTTGTCAAAGGTCACCGCCGACCGCAGACCGACCCGATCGGCCGTCTTGCCCGCCAGTTCCTGGCGCGCCTGCAGCGTCTCCCGCATACGCCGCGCCTCCTCGACCGACCATGGCACCACGGTGGAGTTGAGCCAGCCCACCAGACCGCAAAAAAACAACCCCGCCACCCACACCGAGCGCGTGATCCGCCCCAAGCCCAGCCCGGCCGCCCGCAGGGCGATAAACTCGTTTCCCTGGTGCAGCCGCCCGAGGGAGTAGAGCAAGGAAACCAGCAGGCAAAGGGGCAGCAGGGTGGCGAGAAAACCGGGGACCTTGACCAGACAGTAGGCGACCACGTCCGCCGCCTCCGCCCCGGCGCGGAGCAGGTCGTCGAGTTCGTCATAGAGCGCGTGCATGACCAGCAGGCCGAGCGTGGCCGCGAGCACGAGGCCGAGGATGGCAAGCCACTCGCGCAGGATATGCCGGTCGATCAGGGTCATGGGACCGCCAAGGAGAAACCCGCCCCGCCCCCGCAGTGCAACCCCGCATCCCGGCTTCCCTCGTTCTCCTCCTCCTCGATTTCCATTTTCCTGCCCCGCCCCCTCCCCACCGTTCGGCGTCCGCCCACGGAACCCGCGGTCCGGCCGCCGTGTCCGGCGTTTGTTCCCTCATCCCATGGCCCGCTCCACCGTTCTGTCCGCCTTCGTGCTGCTCTCCGCCTTGCCGGCCGCCCTGCCCGGCACCGAAACCTCACCCGAGGTTTCCCCGGCCCCCCGATCGTTTCCGCCGATCGACCCGCTCCCGACGTCCCCGGTGACGCCGGCCGACGGCCCGGTGCGCCTGGTCGGGGCGAACGGTCGCGAGGTCGATTTTGCGGGCGTCTGGGAGGCTCGCCCCGATGGCCTCGTGGTCGTGACCCAGCCCGCCGCCCCGCTCACCCTCGTGCCGTGGGAAAAATTCGCTCTCGCCCGGCTCAAAACCGATCAGCCCGCGATCGACGCCGCCCGCCAGCGGGCGGTTTTTCTGCGCAGCCCGCAGCCGGTGAATCTCGGCCTTTTCGCCGGACTGCTCACCCCGGTGCAGGCCGGCTTGGAATTGCGGCGGCTGCTCGATTCCAGCCTCACCGCCAAGGTCCCCCTCGCCTACCGCACCACCACCGAGAGCCACAGTTCCACCGCCATCGTGCCCGCCCGGCCGGTGATCTACAACGGCCTGGTCCTGAATCCGGCGCCGGAGTTCGCCGCGGCCTACACCCAGACCGGGCGCACCGTGTCGGAGACGCGCTTTTCGCCGGACGAACTCACCACCTCGCCCCGCCGCGTGCTGGATGTGCTCGGCCGGGCCGACGGCATTTCCTCGGCCGACCGCCGCGAGCTTTTCGAGTTGATCAAGGTAAACCCGTTGCTGCTCGAGCAGATCTCCGGCGGCTTGGAACGCGTCGCCGCCTCCCTGCCGCCACGCCATCTCCTGCTCAACGACCCGGTGCCGGTCACCCTCGCGCTACGACTGCGTGAATTCGCCGCCGGCCTGCGCCGCCTGCCGTCCGCGCCGGGGCTCGACTACCCGGACCAGGTGATGATGCGCGATCTGCTGCCGCGGGACGAACATCCGGTGCTTCGCTGATCAACGCCCGACGCCCCCGCGCTGGCGCTCCGCAACCGCCCGGGCCAGCCGCGCGGCGAGGAAGGGCCCCTCGTAGATCAGGCCGGTGTAAACCTGCACCAGGCTGGCGCCCGCGTCCAACTTCTCCGCCGCTCCCTCCGGGTCGGAGACGCCGCCGGCCGCCACGATGGGCAGGCGCCCCCCGGTCCGGCGCGCGATGTAGGCCACGATCTCCGTGCTGCGCCGGCGCAGCGGCGCGCCGCTGAGGCCGCCCGCCTGGCCCACCTCGGCGAAGCTCCCCGGCCGGGCCAGCGTGGTATTGGTGGCGATGATACCGTCGAGGCCGAATTCCGCGATGACCCCGAGCGCCGCGTCGATCTGCGCCCAGCCCAGATCGGGCGCGATCTTGAGCAGGAGCGGCCGCCGCCCCGTTCCGCGCGCCCGGTTGGCCGCGCTGAGCGCCCCGAGCAACTCGCGGAGGGGCCGTTCGTCCTGCAGGGCCCGCAGCCCGGGGGTGTTCGGGCTGGAGACGTTGACCACCACGTAGTCGGCATGGTCGGCCAGCCGCCCGAAGCTTTCGAGGTAATCCCCCGTCGCCTGCTCGTTGGGCGTCGCCTTCGACTTGCCCAGATTCACCCCCAACGGGATGCGCCGCCGCCCCGGGCCCGGTCGGGTCGCGAGGCGGGCCGCGACCGCCTCCGCGCCTTCGTTGTTGAAGCCCATGCGATTGATCACCGCGCCTTCCGCCGGATAACGAAAGAGCCGCGGAGCCGGATTGCCCGGCTGGGGCCGGGCCGTGACCGTGCCGATCTCCACGTGGCCAAAACCGAGCGCGGCCGCCGCCGGCCAGGCGCGGGCGTTTTTGTCAAAACCCGCCGCCAGACCGATGGCGTTGGGAAACTCCAGACCAAAGGCGCGCACCGGCCGATGCAGCGCCCGATCGAGCCCGTGCCAACGCTCCAGCAAGCCGCACAGCGGTCCGAGGCGCCCGAGCAACTCGAGCGCGTCGACGCCCAGTTCGTGCGCCTGCTCCGGATCGAGGCGAAACAGAAGCGGTTTCAAGACCTGACGGTAAAGGTTGCCCATGATTTGAACCCGCATCCCCGCAAGCCGCGCGCACGAACGCAAGCACCCCGCTTTTTGCGCTTGGCACCACCCATCCACCCCCAAACCTGCGCGCCCGTTTTCCCGTGCAACCACACCTCGCCACGTCGCCCGTTGACTGCGCGAAAAACCCGATTTTCGCGGTTTGACTCGCCCCCACCCCTGAGCATGGCTGCGCGCCGTCTCCCTCTTTTTCCTCCGTAACCCATGGCAAATACCTCCGCTATCCTCGACTGGTGCATCGTCCGTCTCGGTGAAGACCACAACTGGTGGGTCGACGAAGTCAGCGACCCCGTGCGCTGGGATACCGACGGGCTCAGCATCATCGATCCGCGCCAGGCCTCCCACCTCATCGACCTCTGCGAGCCCCTCCGTGACTACGGGTTCGATCAGGATCTCTTCGAGGCCGCCTTCATCCCCTTCCGCATCGAGAAGGAGGCCGGTCAGGCCCGCATCCGCCTGAAGCGGGTCAAGGACTCGGTCTTCGATTCCGAGGAGAAACTCTTTGTCCTCGCCGACGTGGTGGACGACGAAAACGGCCCCTTCGCCGATCTGCTCGACCACCTCACCCGCTGCCGCGTGAAGCTGCTGAACGATGTGTTCAAGTTCGAGGCCAAGCTCACCGTCGACGAGGTCGAGGAGGAGCTGCGCGAGGAACAGAACGCCAGCTTCATCGAGGGCAAGGCGGTCCACGTTTTCGACGAGCTCTGCGGTATTCTCGACTACACCCCGGCCGGCTTCGACGAGGACGACGACGAGGGCGAACGCGTGCCCGCCAGCGAGGACGACGCCGAGATCGATGACGCCGACCTGCCGTCCGTCGACGACGAGGACGAGGAGGCCATCAAGGGCGACGCCTCCCTGAAGTGGGACGAGGACGAGGAGGACAAGGACGACCCCGACGCCAAGCCCAAGGCCGAGGGCGA
>CAMCHD010000212.1 GCA_945874545.1 Akkermansia muciniphila
AGCCCGCGGACCCGCCAAGCCGGGTCCGCGGCCTCTCCTCTGGTCCCGTGGCCGGGCCGTCCTTGCCCCTATACTCGACGATAACAGCCGCTCTATACTCGGAATCAGGCGTCAGATTGTGCATTCACTCCGATCCTTGAGCGCGCCAAGCCAATCGCGTTCGTCGCTTCGATCCATTTGCGCGGCGTGAGTGAAAAGCTATTGAGGCCCGCCTCGGATCTAAAGGTCTCGAATTCGAGACCTTTAAAGTTCGGGTTGTGAAGCTGCTCCCAAATGCCGATGAATTCCAGGGTGTTTCGGTTTCTCATCCAGTTATAGATGAGCGATTCATCGCCAAAACGCTTGGCCATTTCGGTGAGGGAAATGTAGTCGGCATCACCTACCCCGATCACCGAGACCGGGGCGCCTTGGACTTCGATAACGCGTTTGGCGGGCTTGGACATGGCTCGTTTATCGCATCCACCGCCCGCTGACGTCGATGCTGTCGTCCTTGACGCGGCGGATTTGCTCGAAGGGCGAAGACGTGCAGGGGCTGGGTTCGTCGGTCATGGCGAGGACAGGCAGGAATCGGATTGTTTAATGGCTTGATACAACGAGGCGGGCCGTGGCGGTCTTGGGTGTTAAAAATCAAGGCATGACGTCATTGGCTCTGTTCTAGGCCTCTGCGAACTCTACAAGGGCAGTGCAAACATCCACCAGCGTTTTGGGTGGCTTGCCACTCGCCCACGCCTTTTCTACAACGCTAGCGATGAACATAGAGTTTTTGCCGAGTCCTCCCACCGAACCCAGCTCTGCGCTGGCGGCAGTCTTCCACGAGTCCCATTCGGCGGGAGCATAGTCGGATTCCACCTTGTTCCCGAAATTTTCGACCCAAACTATGTGGGACGGAGCGAAAATCGGGGCTGCGGGGAACGGCACGGACGCGTCCCCGCCCAGAAGCTTAAGGAGCCGCTCGTTGTCCGCCCTGTTCACTTCCTTATGTTTTTCGGCCACGTTCCCGTCCGCGTCGAAGATCACGAAGACGGGAATCCCGAGGAGCTGGGCGATGGCAAGCGGCTGCACCAGTTCGCTCTTTCCCTGCACCTGAACCAGATGGACACCCCCGCTTCGCCACCTCTCCCAGTGGCCGAGGTGGTGCAGCGCGGATGTTATGTAGGCCACGTCTTCTAGGCCCTCGACGAGGACTATCTTCGTCGCGAAGAACATCTCTCGGAGCGCAGGCTGAAGGGCCTGGTTAATTTTCGCGCGCACGCCTTGGGCTTGCTTGTAACGATCTTCGCCCAGTCTGGCAACGAGATGCGCTGAGAGCCGCTGGAATGAAAGGTCCCGAATCCGATTTACGGTCCCTTTGGGCCCTCGCACCAGCCGCACGTCTTGGAAGCCCTTTCCGCTGACAAAATACGGACTGTGCGTGCAGGCAAAGACCTGGGCGTTCTGAGTGCTCAGACGCTCCAAAACATCCGCCAGATGCTGTGCTTGGGGCGGGTGCTGAAACAGCTCTGGTTCCTCAATAGCGAGAAGCAGCCTCGGGGCGTCAGCGGCGTCGCTTCCCGCCAATTCTTGAAGCAAAGCGAACATGTATGAGCGCTGGAGCCCATGGCCGAGGCGGCCGAGTTCGCTGAGAAACTGCTGGTCGCCAGCGAAGATCTTCGCAAACGGCTGCTCGATCTGCACGGACTTCTTCGGGTCCTTGTCCCATCGAACTTCCAACTGCGCGTTGGGGTGGGCCCACTCGCACAAGCGCTTCGTCAGCGACGACGACAAGGTGTCAAGGGCGGGCTGATTCTCCGCAAGTATCCTATCGTAATCCTCGTGGGCACGCTTCTGGAGCTCTTTGATCTTCCCACCGAACTCTACCTTCGCCCGCACCGTCCGCTCTATGAGGCGGCCTAGCGCCGTATCTTTTGCTTCGGTCTGCTCGGTTGTCGCGTCTTTGATCGCCGGGATGAATATCCACTGGACGTATTTGCCGAGCTTATGCGCTCCCTTCGACACCCCGTAGAATTCGTCTCCGCTCTCGATCAGGGTGCACTTATCTGGGTGGCTTTCCTCATACGCGTGCAAGGCGTCTATCATCGCTGGCTTGGTGCTCGCGGCAGGCAGGTCGGAGTAGCTTTTTTTGATTTCGGCGAAAATTGCTTTGAGTTCGGCGACCGCCTTGCCTTCTCCAGCAGCGCCGAAGAACGGGGCGAAATCGGTCATGGCCATCCGCAATCCGTGCTGCATTACGTTTGCCGACTGCGTGCCCTCATCCCACTTCGCCACAGCGGCCACGACCAGCTTATCCTGCCTAACGTAGTCTTTGAGGTCTTCTTTTGCCTGATCGGGTAGATTCCCGAAGGTAACGGTGATGCGGATCGGCTGTGAAGTATCTTTCTCAAAAAAGTCCTCCTTGGACAGGGTGACGAGATTGGTGGAGCCTGCCTTCGACTCGCGGAAGAAGACATTGAGCGCATTAAGAACAGTTGATTTTCCCCCGCCGTTGGGACCGACCAAACACGTATAGTCGCCGAAGTTTACGGTCTCCTCTTTGAGACAGCGAAAATGCTCTATTTTTATGGAGATAACTTTCATTTTGAGAAAACGCGCGATGTCCGTGGGATGGATCAGATAGCATGCGCGGCAGCTGCATGCTTAGTCTTTAGGTTGGTTTTATACAGTCGCGGGTAACAAAGTCGGCTGGCGACTTGATCTCGGCTTGAATACCGAGGGCGGTGACGGGGGGGGGGCGCTTTTGTGCTTCCCCCGACAAAACGGGCACGCCAAGAGCGTGGATGATGTTGGTTAATTGAGGTTTGATTCGTAGGCGATAGGACTTTTGAAGCCGAGGGCCGAGTGAACGCGGTATCAGTTAATGTAGGCGGCGAAGGAGACGGGCCGTTCGTAAAACCCAGCCGACGCGGTGGCGAGGGCGAAAAGAGAGGCGGACTTCGCGTCGGTAGCGGCCATGCGTGAAGGAGGTGTGAGCGGCTGGGCGGCGAGGTTCAAGAACGACTGGGTAAAATCACGAACGGGGCGGCGGAGGGTCGTGAGGGGCCGCGGCTTGGGAGCGCGGGGAGGCAGGATTTGCAGACGGGTTGGCCACAAAATGCGCAAGAAGTTGCAAAAATCGGACTTCGGCGGCGCGGTGGGACATAAAAAACCCCGGCCCGCGCGGGGCGGGACGGGGCTCGGTGGGCGGCTGCGGAGGGAACCGGTCGACGACCGGTTCTACATCTGGGGCGGACTTTATAGGCGGCCGGCGTAGATGGCGGTGGAGCCGAGCTCTTCCTCGATGCGGAGGAGCTGGTTGTATTTCGCGACGCGGTCGGTGCGGGAGGCGGAGCCGGTCTTGATCTGGCCGCAGTTGGTGGCGACCGCGATGTCGGCGATGGTGACGTCCTCGGTCTCGCCGGAACGGTGGGAGAGGACGGCGGTGTAGCGGCTCTTGTGGGCGAGCTCGACGGCGTCGAGGGTCTCGGTCAGGGAGCCGATCTGGTTGACCTTGACCAGGATCGAGTTGGCGGTGCCGGTCGCGATGCCCTTCTTGAGGAACTCGACGTTGGTGACGAAGAGATCGTCGCCGACGAGCTGGATCTTGTCGCCCAAGGCGTTGGTGAGCTTTTTCCAGGTCGCCCAATCGTTCTCGGCGCAGCCGTCCTCGATGGAGTCGATCGGGTATTTGGCGCAGAGCTCGGTGTAGTAGGCCACGAACTCGTCACCGGTGAAGGTGCGGCCGTCGGACTTCTTGAAGACGTATTTGCCGGTCTTCTTGTCGTAGAATTCGGAGGCGGCGACGTCGAGGGCGAGGGTGATGTCTTTGCCGAGCTTGTAGCCGGCGCCCTTCACGGCCTCGGCGATGGCGTCGAGGGCGTCGGTGGTGGAGGCGAGCTTGGGGGCGAAGCCGCCCTCGTCGCCGACGGCGGTGGCGAGGCCCTTGGCCTTGAGGACCTTCTTCAGGTTATGGAACACCTCGGCACCGGCGCGGAGGGCTTCGGAGAAAGTGTCGAAGTTGATCGGGCGGATCATGAACTCCTGGAAGTCGATGGGGGCGTCCGAGTGGGCGCCGCCGTTCATGATGTTCATCATGGGCACGGGCAGAACCTTCGCGTTGGGGCCGCCGATGTATTTGTAGAGGGGCTGGCCGAGGCTGTTGGCGGCGGCGTGGGCGGTGGCGAGGGAGACGCCGAGGATGGCGTTGGCGCCGAGCTTCGACTTGGTGGTGGTGCCGTCGAGTTTGATCATGAGGTGGTCGATGCCGACCTGGTCGCAGGCGTCGGCGCCGACGAGGACGGGGGCGATGACCGACTTCACGTTGCCGACGGCGGCGAGCACGCCCTTGCCGAGGAAACGGGTCTTGCCGTTGACGCCCTTGGGCAGGCCCTTGGCGGGAACGTCCGCGTCGCGCAGTTCGTGGGCCTCGTGTTCGCCGGTGGAGGCGCCGGACGGGACGGCGGCGCGGCCGAGGGTGCCGTCGGCCAGGCGGACGTCCACCTCGACGGTGGGATTGCCGCGGGAGTCGATGATCTCGCGGGCGGTGATGCTGCTGATGGTGGTGTTGCTCATGTGGTGAGGGAAGCGATCGATAAACGCCGAATCGGCGTGGTGCGCCAGCCAAGCGACTGAGCTCGGCCCTGAAAAGCCTAAAGCTGCCCGGGCGGCGCGGACGGGCGCCTACGGGCTCGTGTCGGTCAGACGGATGCCGTGCGTCTCGATCACCAGTTCGCGGTTTTTGTAGAGTGCGCCGATGGCCTGTTTGAAGGCCTTTTTGCTCATGCCGAAGGCGGCGCGGATCTCCTCGGGCGAACTGCCGTCATGAAGAGGCAGGCGGCCGCCGGCGGCGCGGAGTTTGGCCACGATCGTAGAGGTGAGCGGGGCCATGCGCTGGTGGCCGGCGGGGTCGAGGGCGACGTCGATTTTACCGTCCTCCCGCACGCGGCGCACGTAGCCCTGAAAAGTCGCCCCGGGGTGGAGCGCCTGGCCCAGTTCGGAGCGGTAGAGCAGGGCGCGGTGGGTGTTTTCCACGATCACGTTGTAGCCGAGCGGCGTCTCGCCGGTGACGAGCAGGCGCACCGGCTGGCCGTCGCGGTAGGTCGGGCGATTCGGGTCGAGGTGGCGATCCAGGCGGGCGCTGGCGACGACGCGCTGGCTGCGGGCGTCGATCAGCACGCGCACGATCACGCGTTCGCCGGTGCGCAGCGGACCGGTTTGTTCGCGCAGGGGAAGGAGCAGGTCCTTGTCCAGGCCCCAGTCGAGAAAAACGCCGACGCGCGGGTTCACCGCGACGACGCGCAGGGCGGCGAACTCGCCCACCTGCGCGAGGGGTTTTTGCGAAGTGGCGACCAGGCGATCCTCCGAATCGCGGTAGAGAAACACCTCGACCTCGCCGCCGACCTTGGCGCCGGCGGGGATGATGGCGCCGGGCAGCAGGATCTCCCCCAGGGTGCCGCCGTCGAGGTAGAAGCCCGGGGGGGCGCCGCGCACGACGCGGAGGAGGTTTAGTTTGCCCAGATTTGCCATGAGTAAGGCAGGATGCGGGCACCTGGCCCGGCGGCGGAAGCCCAATCTCGCGGCGGGCGAAACCGTGCCGGGGCGGGTCGGGCGGGAACTCGCGGTGGGTTGACGAGACGGTGAAAACGCCGCGTCGTCTGCGTTTGGGCAACATTCGTCGCCGGTCGGCGTCTTTGTTGCTACCATTCCTTTCGCTCCTCCCATGCCCTTAGCCATCATCGACCTCCTCAAGGGTGCCGACATCCTCGTCTACCCGCTCGCGCTGTGCTCGCTCGTGCTGGTCTACATCCTGTGCGAGCGGACCCACGCGTTGCGGCGGAGCGCGATCATCCCGGACGATCTGGCCGACGCCATCGTGGCCGGCCAGCCCATCACCGGCGGGGAACACTCGGTCCTCGGGCGCATCGTGCGTTTTGCCCAGACCCATCCGGGCGATCCGGAAGGCGTGCGGGCCTTTGCCCGGCTCGAGGTTTCGCGCATGGAGCGGGGGCTGCCCTACCTGGACGTGATCTATGCCGGCGCGCCGTTGATCGGGCTCACCGGCACGGTCTGGTCGCTCATCCGCGTCTTCTCCAGCATCAGCGGCACGAGTGGTCTGCCCGATCCGGCCAAATTCACCAGCGGGGTCTCGCTGGCGCTTTCGGCCACCGTGATCGGACTCTGCATCGCTTTGCCGGCCCTCATCGGCGGCGGCATCCTGCAGCGCCGGGTGGATACCTTCGCCGCCCAGCTCGACGTTTTGCTGGCGCGGATGTTGTCCGGTCAGCCCAAGGCCTGAGCTCACGTCACCATGAGCGGCCTGCAATCCCGTCGTCGCCGGCGTCCCGAGCTCAACCTCGTCCCGCTTATCGACGTGCTCGTCATGTTGGTGTTTTTCTCGTTCGTCACGATGCAGTTTCGCTCGCCCGGCACGCTCAACATCACCCTGCCGCGGGTGGAGACGGCGGGCAAAAACGCCTTCGAGGGCACGGTCATCCTCGGCATAGGCAAAGAGGGCGAGCTCACCTTCGCCACCGACAACGCGGCCCCGCGCCT
>CAMCHD010000213.1 GCA_945874545.1 Akkermansia muciniphila
GGCGACGTGGTCGAGCTGCGCCTGCCCATGACGCTGCGCACCGAGCCCCTGCCCCACTCCGACGACAAGATCGTCGCCCTGATGTATGGCCCGCTCCAACTCGCCGCCGTCGTCCCGTCCGCCCCGGGCGCGCCCGATCCCGCCCGCCAGCGCTACGGCGACCACCTGAAGTCCCCCGGCCGCATCCCCGGCAACCCGCCCGTGCTTGTCGCGGCCGACGCCGAAGCCGCGCTCGCCGCCCTCCGGCCCGACCCCGCCGCCGGTTTCGCCGCTTTCCGCGCCGTCGGCGTGATGCAGCCGGCCGACCTCGCCCTCGTCCCGCTTCACCGTCTCTACGAGGAGCACTACGCCGCCTATTTCAGCCTCTACACCCCGTCCGGATGGGCCGAGCGCCAGGAGGAACTGCGCGCCGAGGAGGCCGCCCGCGCCGCGCTCGAAGCCGCGACCTTCGACCGCGTAGAGCCCGGTTTCCAGCAGTCCGAAATCGAGCACGGCTTCGCCTCCGACCGCAGCGAGACCGGCGACCACCGCAACCGGAAGTGGCGCGACGCCCTGCCCGGCGGCTGGTTCTCCTACCGCCTGGCGGTGAGTCCCGACCAACCCGTCGCGCTCGTCACCACCCACTGGGGCGGCGACCGCGGCCGCGAATACGAACTCTGGATCGACGACCACCGCATCCCGGTGCGCCTGCCCGCCGGCCCGCGCGACGCCTTTTTCGAGGCCGCCTACGCCCTGCCGCCGGCGCTCACGCAGGGCAAAACCCACGTCACCGTCCGCCTCGCCGCCCCCGGGGCCCGCGCCGGCGCCTTCGGTCTCGGAACGATCAAAGCCGCCGCGGTCACCGATAGGCAGTGGCGCGAGGGCACTCGCTGAACCGGGAAAGACGCGAGTTTCATACAGTAAACACCTCCCCGACCTCGCGCCGAAACCCGCGACGCGGGAGGAGACCGCGCGTGCCTTCGTTTGCCCCACCGCCCTCATGAACCCCGACCCAGCCCAGAATGTCGTCGGCGTTCCCATCCCCTGCGCCTTGGCCGTGAGCCCTCGGTTCCTGCGCCAGATTGCCGGCGTGGGCGGCGCGGCGCCGCGCGGAGAGACCGGCACCCGAGCTATTCGCGGGCTCCAAAGCCGCCATTCCCCAAAGGCCCCGATTCGCGGTTCCTCCTTGCTTTACCGCCCGCAACACGAAGACGCGATCCCACAGGACGCCCTCGACCCATTCCCCGCAGCGGGAAGCCTTTTCCCTGCCTGCTGACCCCGAGCGGCCCCACGTCCGCCACCCGATTGCCCCTCATCCGCAACCATGCCGCAGCTCTCCATTCCCTTCGCGGTCGCCCCACCCGCCGAAACCTACGGCCTCGGCGCCGCAGCAAACCCCGCCGGCTCGGTCATCGGCGCCGACCCGCTGAGCCTGCGGAGGGACGGCGCGCGCTGGATGCCCGTGATGGGCGAATTTCATTACTCCCGTTTCCCCGCCGCCGGTTGGCGCGAGGAACTGCTGAAAATGAAGGCGGGCGGTATCGACATCGTGGCGACCTACGTCTTCTGGATCCATCACGAGGAAGTCGAAGGCGTCTTCGATTGGTCCGGGGATCGAGACCTGCGCCGCTTCGTCGCCACCGCCGGCGCGGTCGGCCTCCACGTCGCGGTCCGCCTCGGCCCCTGGTGCCACGGCGAGGTGCGCAACGGCGGCCTGCCGGACTGGGTGGTGAAAACCTTCGGCGACGCCGCCCGCACCGACGCCTCCGCCTACCTCGACGTCGTGCGCCGCCACTTCACCGCCATCGCCGCCCAGCTCGACGGCCTGCTCTGGAAACAGGGCGGCCCGGTCGTGGCCTTCCAGATCGAGAACGAATACGGCGGCCCCGCCGAACACCTGCTCACCCTGAAACGCCTCGCCCGCGAAGTCGGCCTGGACGCCCCGCTCTACACCCGCACCGGTTGGCCCGACCTCGCCACGCCCTTGCCGTTCGGCGAACTCCTCCCCCTCTACGGCGCCTACCCCGAGGGTTTCTGGGACCGCGACCTCGCGCCCATGCCCGGCTTCTACCCGGCCGGATTCCGCTTCTCCCCGCTGCGCACCGACGCCGCCATCGCCACCGACCTGCTCGGCGAACGCGCGGCCGCCGACGCCCCCGACACCGCCCGCTACCCGTTCCTGACCTGCGAGCTCGGGGGCGGCATGATGAGCAGCTACCACCGCCGCATCCGCATCGATCCGCGCGACATCGAGTCCGTCGCCCTGACCAAGCTCGGCTCCGGTGGCAATCTGCCCGGCTACTACATGTATCACGGCGGCATCAATCCGGTCGGCCGCACCTCCCTCCAGGAATCGCAGGCCACGAAATACTGGAACGACCTCCCCGAAAAAAACTACGACTTCCAGGCCCCGCTCGGCGCCGCCGGCCAGCTGCGCCCGCACTACCACCGGCTCCGCCGCCTGCACCTTTTCGTGCGCGACTTCGGTGCCCTCCTCGCCGGCCTGCCCGCCTGTTTCCCCGCCGAACGACCGGCCTCGCGCGACGACACCTCGACGCTGCGCTGGGCGGTGCGCTCCGACGGCCGCGGCGGATTCGTATTCATCAACAACTACGAGCGCCTGCGCCCACTACCTGCCAAGCCCGACGTCCGCTTTTTCCTCGAGCTGCCCGACGAGACCCGGGTCGAGTTCCCCGCCTCACCCGTCACTCTTCCCGCCGACTCCGCCTTTATCTGGCCCTTCGGCCTCGACCTCGCGCCCGGCGTCCGCCTCGACCACGCCACCGCCCGGCTCCTCTGCCGGATCGACGAAGGAAAAACGCCGACGGTCTTCTTCGCCGCCACGCCGGGCGTTCCCGCCGAGTTAGCCTTCAACGGCACCGCGCCCGCCGTCCTCGCCCCCGGCCGCGATGTCGCCCACCGCATCCCCGGAGCCGACGGCGCGGAGATTCGCGTGGTCCTGCTCGACGACGCCGATTCCCTCGCGCTGTGGAAGGCCCCCTGGCGCGGCCGCGAACGCGTTTTCCTGACCCGCTCCGGACTGGTCGTCGACGGCGAGCACCTGCATTGGACCGCCGAGCACGTCGCGGATCTCCCCCTCGCGGTTTTTCCGCCGCTCGACGGCGGGGCGCCGGACGACGGCATTTTTCAACGGCTCCATCCTGCCGCGGCCACCCGGGTCGCTCCTCCACCGCAGGAGCTCGCGCCCACCCCGCTGCGCACCGCCGGTCCGCCGCGCGAGATCCCGTTCGGCTGGACCACCCCCGCCGTGGCCATGGCACCGATCGATGCGGATTTCACCGCCGCCGCGGCCTGGAGGCTGGAACCGCCCCCGGATCTCGATCCGGAGGCCGGCCCGCTGTTGCGTCTGCGCTACGTCGGGGACGTGCTTCGCGTGCGCCTCGGCGAACGGCTGGTATGCGACGATTTTTTCAACGGCGACGCCGTCGAACTCGATCTCGGCCGCCACGCGGATGCCCTCCGGGCCGGCGCCGCGCTCACGGTGGAGATCCTCCCGCTCCATCCCGACGCCCCCATCCTGCTGCCCGACGGCGTCCGACCCGGGCAGCCGGTCGCGACGTTGATCTCCGCCCGCCTCGTGCCGCGTTGCTCCGCATGCCTGTGAAACCACTCCTCCACACGGTTTTGGTCGCGCTCGCGCTGGGTCTTGACGAAGGCGCGGCGTTCGCCGCCGGGGTCGAACCGGCCGGCCGGCGCGCGCTGCGCATCCACGATCCCTCCACCATCGTCGCCGCCGACGGCGCATACTGGATTTTCGGAACCGGCAAACGCGTCCTCGCCGCCAAGTCCCCCGATCTGCTCGCCTGGACCCGCCTCGATCCCGCCCTTTCCGTCGCGCCGGGATGGGCCCGGGAAGTCGCGCCGGGAAACGACCGCGACCACTACTGGGCACCCGACGTCATCCGCGTCGGCGACCTCTATCATCTTTACTACTCGGTTTCCGAGTTCGGCAAAAACACCTCCGCCATCGCCCTGGCCACCTCCCCGTCCCTCGATCCCTCCGCTCCGGATCACCGATGGGAAGATCGCGGCATCGTGCTGCGCTCGGGCGGCGACGACGATTTCAATGCGATCGATCCCTCGGTTCTCCAGGCCGCCGACGGGCGCCTCTGGATGGCCTTCGGCTCCTTTTGGGGCGGTCTGTTTCTCGTCGAGCTCGATCCCGCCACCGGCCTCCGCGCCAGCCCCGCGTCGCCGCCGCTTCGGCTGGCCGACGCGGACGAGATCGAGGCGCCCACCCTCCACCACCGCCAGGGGTTCTACTACCTGTTTTTCAACGTGGGCCTCTGCTGCCGAGGCAAGGCCAGCACCTACCGTGTCCTGGTCGGACGCAGCCGCGACGTGACCGGCCCCTACCTTGACGACGAGGGTCGTGACCTGCGCGCGGGCGGCGGCCGCGAGTTTCTCGGCGGCGCGGGCGACTTCATCGGCCCCGGCCACGCCACCGTGCTGGAAGAAAACGGGCGTGAATGGGCTGTAGTGCATTTTTACGACGGCTCGCGCGAAGGCCAGCCCGGCCTCGCCCTCCGCCGCCTCGGCTGGACCGACGACGGCTGGCCGCGCGTGATCGACTGAACCGGGCCGGAGCGGGGCCGCCTCGCGAGGCGGTTCATACAGTCAGAACAAGGAAACTGTCGCGGTTCCCCGCGGTCCCGGGAATAAGCTCGAACGCCCCATGAAACTCCCCTCCACCCTCGCCTTGCTGGTTCTTTCCCTCGCCCCGGCCTCCCCGGTCTTCTCCGCTCCGCGGGTCGAGGCGCTGTCGCGCGGCCTCGCCGGGCTCCAGCAGGCCGACGGAAAGGTGTTTCTTTCCTGGCGCCTGCTCGCCGACGACCCGGCCGACATCGCCTTCAACGTCTACCGCACCACCACGCCCGCGGGCGACGCCCCGATCGACTTCGGCAGCTTCGCCTCCACCCCCGACACCCCGCCCGGCACCGTCCGCCTCAACTCCGAACCGGTGGCCGAGGTCACCTGGTTCCTCGACCCGGCCCCCACCCTGCGTTACGACACCGCCTACTTTGTCCGCCCGGTGGTCGGCGGCGTGGAGCAGACCTCCTCCCGCCCGCTGTTCCTCGCCGCCGGCGCCGGCCCGCGGGCCTACCACGCCGTGCCGATGAAAAATCCCGTCGGCTACCTGCCCGCCGAGGGCTCGGCCGCCGACCTCGACGGCGACGGCGACTACGAACTGATCGTGAAACAGGAGGGCCGGGCCTTCGACAACTCGAAGGGAGGCGTCTCCGATCCGACCATTCTCCAAGCCTACAAACTCGATGGCACGCTGCTCTGGCAGATCAACCTCGGGAAAAACATCCGCTCCGGCGCCCATTACACCCAGTTCATCGTGTTCGACCTCGATGGCGACGGACGCGCCGAGCTCGCCTGCAAGACCGCCGACGGCACCGTCGACGGGAAGGGCAAAGTCATCGGCGACCCGGCCGCCAACCACGTGAACGCGGGCGGCCACGTGCTCGCCGGTCCGGAGTTCCTCACCGTCTTCGACGGCCTCACCGGCGCCGCGATGGACACCGTTCCCTACGAGCCCGCCCGGCATCCCACCAACCCCCTCACGCCCACCCGCGACGAACTCAAGGCGGTATGGGGAGACGGCAACGGCAACCGCTCGGATCGTTACCTCGCGGGCGTGGCCTACCTCGATGGAGTGAGCCCCAGCTTGGTGATGTGCCGCGGCTACTACACCCGCAGCTGCCTCGCCGCCTATGACCTTCGCGGAGGAAAACTGGTCCGGCGCTGGCTCTTCGACAGCTCCGCCGGTCCGGCCTCGAACCGGGCCTACGCCGGCCAGGGCAACCACTCGCTGTCCGTCGCGGATGTGGACAACGACGGTCGCGACGAAATCATCTACGGCGCCATGGTCGTCGATGACGACGGCACCGGCCTGTATTCCACCGGCTGGGGTCACGGCGACGCCCTGCACGTTTCCGACTTCGACCCGTCAAACCCCGGCCAGGAGGTTTTCGACATCCAGGAACGCTTCGGCAACGAGGGGTTCTCGCTGCGCGACGCCGCCACCGGACGCCCCTTGTTCACCGTGCCCTCCATCCGCGCCGACGAGTCCGGCGGCGACAAGGGCGAGGGCCCCGGCCGCGGGGTGGCCTTCAACATCGACCCCCGTTTCCCCGGAGCCGAGGCGTGGGGCATCGGCGCCGGGATGACCAAGATGTTCACCGCCGCCGGCGAACCCTTCGCCGACCGCCCGCGCACCACCCCGGCCAATTTTGCGGTGTGGTGGGATGGCGATCTGCTGCGCGAGTTGCTCGATCAAAACTTCATCGGCAAATGGAACTGGGAGACCGGGGTGACCGACCGCATGCTCACCGCCCACGAGTGCCTGTCCAGCAACGGCACCAAGGCCACGCCCTTTCTCTCCGCCGACCTCTGGGGCGACTGGCGCGAGGAGGTGGTCTGGCGCACCCGCGACGGCTCCGCCCTGCACATCTACACCAGTCCCATCCCGACCAAACACCGCATGGTGAC
>CAMCHD010000214.1 GCA_945874545.1 Akkermansia muciniphila
GCCACGCGCCGCGGGGCGTAGAGCATCGGCAGCTCGACGTTCTCCAGCGCGGTGGTGCGGGGCAGCAGGTTGAAGCCTTGAAAGACAAACCCGATCTTTTGGTTGCGCAGGTCGGCCCGGGCCTCGCGATCGAGGCCGGATACGTCCACGCCATCGAGCACGTAGCCTCCGCCGGTGGGCCGGTCCAGACAGCCGAGGGTGTTCATCAAGGTGGATTTTCCCGAGCCGGAGGCGCCCATGATGGCAACGAACTCCCCGGTCTGGATCTCGAGCGAGATGCCGCGCACGGCGTGGACCTCGAGGTCGCCGTTGCGGTAGGTCTTGCGGATGTCGCGGAGCTGGACGACGGGGGCGGTCAAGGTGGGGAGGGGCCGGTCGGAACGTTGCGTTGGGCGGATCTCAGTAGCGACGCTGGCGCGGGCCGCCGCCCGGGGCGAAGGGATTGGCGGCGCCGGTGCGGGAGGAGGACTCGGCCGACGGATCCACCACGCTGGCGACGACCTTCGCCATTTCCTCCAGGCCGCCGAGCACCTCGGTGTTGAGCCCGTCGGTGATCCCGAGCCGGACCTCGATCGGTTGGGCGCGGGGAGCCCCGTCCCTCTCGACCGCGAGGTAAAGGGTGCGGACCGTCTCGGCGTTCGGCGCGGCCGCCGTGCGTCGCCGGCCGCGCTCGGGCAGGGTGATGCCGCGCTCGGCGGCGAGGGCCCGGACCCGCTCGATCTGTTCCCGGGTGGGGCGGCCGCCCTCGGTCGCTTGGTAGCCGATCTCGGCGAGAAGATCACGAAACGGGTCGGCCGGCGGCGCGGCGGCCCCGGCGGCGGCGGGTGCGGGCAGCGCCGGGAGTTTCAGATCCTCGGGGATGCGGGCGCGGAGGGCCGCGTTGGACACCATGAGCGTGTCGGCGCGTTCCTGCACGACGACGGACACGTTGGCGGTCATGCCCGGCTTGAGCGCGAGGTTGTCGTTCCGCACGTCGATCAGGGTCGCGTAGGTCACCACGTTCGATTGAACGACCGGTTGGTTGCGGATCTGGCGGACGACGCCCTTGAAGGCCTGGCCGGGAAAGGCGTCCACGGTGAAATTCGCGGCCTGCCCTTCCTTCACGTTGCCGATGTCGGCCTCGGCGATGGCGGCCTTGATCTGCAGCAGGCTCAGGTCGTTTACCAACACGAACAGCACCGGCGCGGAAGTGCTGGCCGACACGGTCTTGCCGGCGATCGCGGGACGATCCAGCACCACGCCGTCGATCGGCGCGGTGATCACGCAGCGGGAGAGGTCGACCTTGGCGGTCTCCACCGCCGCGTTGCGGATCAGCAGCTGGGCCTCGGCCTGGGCGAGCTGGGCGACGGACTGGTCGAGCTCCTGTTGGGACACGAGGTTACGCTCATGGAGGGCCTTGATGCGGTCGGCGTTGAGCGTGACCAGGCGATGATTGGCGAGGGTGTTGGCCAGTTCGGCCTGGGCGGAGCGCAGCCGGGTCTCGTAGGTGGCGGGGTCGATGCGGGCCAGCACGTCGCCGCGTTTCACGATCGAATTGTAGTCGACCAGGACCTCCTTGATCAGGCCGGAGATCTGGGAGCTCACCTCCACCGTCTCGACCGGCTGCAGGTCGCCCGTGGCGGTGACGCTTTGGGTGATCGTGCCGCGCGCGACGCCGACCAGGTTGAATTCCACCGGGGCGGGTTTGTCGCTCGCGCTCCACCAAAAATACGCTCCGCCGGCAAGGGCGGTGAACAGCAGGGGAAGGACGAGACGACGGGGGCGGAACGGCATGGTTGGCGAGGAGAGGGGAAAGGGAAGGGTGGTGGCGGGAAAGTCCAACGGGAGCGGCGCTTTGCGGCGGTCGTGATTCCCGACGCCCGCTAGACGTCGCGGAAACGCGGAGGTTGCGCAACAATCGCGCGGGCCGCGGCCGTGTCGGACTTTTGCCTTAAACTCCGATCAGGGCGGGGTGGGGAGCTTTCGGCGAGACGAAGCGTCACGGGGCCGATGAGTCCGGAGGGCAGGCGCCGGTCCCCGGGCTTGCGAGGGTTGTAGGTCGTCCAGGTTTTGCGCTGCGCCTCCGGGCGGCCCGAGTCGGCGATCAAGCGGTTGGTCCAGGGATTGACCACGCGAATCGAGAGGACGTTGCGGCCGGGCCGGAGGGCGGCGGTCGCGTCCACCGCGTAGGGCTTTTTCCACACCACCCCGAGGTCGTGATCGTTCAGGCGGACGGACGCCAGCACGCCCACCTCGCCCAGATCGAGAAAAACCCGGGCGCCGGCGGCGCGTGGGCCGGGCTCGAACTCCAGGGTATAGCGGGCGGCGCCGGAGTAATCGCGCACGCCGGGTTCGGGATGCTCCGGCCAGGAAACCAGGGCATCGAGGATCACTTCCTCGGGCGCTTCCCACCCCGGGGTGAAGCGCACCCGCCAAGGGCCCGGCAGCGTTTGCAGCACCGGCAAATCGGCGATCAAGCCGGGACGGGCGACGGTGTTTGGGCTCGGTGCCTCGTTTTGGCCGGTGCGAAAGACCACAAAGGCCGAGGCGTGAGGCTCGAGGGTGAGCGGCACCTCGGTGGCGTCACCGATCACGCGGGCTCCGGGCAGGGAAAAGATGCCGCCCGTCGCCGGGTCCCAGAGTTCGGGCGGGTGGCCGGTGGCGCGAAACGAGGCCACGAGGCGCTCGCCGCGGGGCCGCGCGTTGGCGATGAAATACACTTCACGGTCGGGGAGGCGGCGGTGGATCCAGCGCACCCGCGCGTCCGGGGCGGCGGAAGCCAGGTGGAAGTCGGGTGCCACACCTGCGGCGGCGAGGACCTCGGCCGGGGGGCGGCCCCAGACCAGACGGCCCGCGCCGTTGGTCTTTTCCCCGGCTCCGGAGGGCTGGCCGGGCCCCCAGAGTTCGTCGGCGAGGCGGGCGATTTCCGCGTCGGCGTCCGGGCCGTCGGCCAGGCCGGGCGCGGCGGAGGGTTTGTGCGGGCCGAGCACCGTCGCGCCCGCCCGGACAAGCTCGCGAACCTGACGAAGGGCGGGCAGGGAGAGGTGCGGGCCCCCGGCCAGGACCAGGAGGGGATAGGAAACGCCGTCGGGCAGCACCACCCGGCCGTCCTCGACCCGGGTGCGGGTGAGCAGGACCTCGTCGTTGCACACGTCATAATCATACCCCTCCGGCGGCACCGGTCGCATACGCGCGGTGGCGATCTTGAGCGGCGTGTCACCGCCCAGGTGATACAAAAGGTCGGCGGCGGGCCGGCCCTGGCGGAGCAGATGGGCGGAGCGGCCCAGGGTGGTCCAGAAACCGACCGAGTCCTCCCACCAGGTGTTCAGCCTCTGGTAGGGAACATAGAAGCGGTCCTGGGCGACGCCGGGCAGGCGGTCCGAGCGGGGTTGGTGAACGTAGGCGAGCACGACGAAGTGGTTGATGCCGAGGGCGAGGGCGGCGTCGGCAAAGGGCTTCATCATCGCGGGGTGGGCGTCGTCGCGGCTGCCGGTGAAGGACTCGGCGGCGGCGACGGGCAGTCCGTAGACGTGGGCGGCCGAGGCGGCCTCCTTGCAGTCGATGGTGCCGTCCGGCTGGCTCATCCAGAATTCGCCCATCGGCACGGAGACGCGGGCCTTGGCCTGGAGGTTGTCGCTGGGCAGGCAGGTGGCGATGCCGGGAGCCTGGGCGGCGCTGGTCATGCCCTCGGCGCGACACAGCCGCTCGAACTCGCCGAAATACTCGTCGCTCATCAGGTCGGCGATGGTGCGGCGCACATCGTGGAGGAACCGATCGGTGCGCTCGCGGTTCCCGACCACGCGCCCGGCCATCGCCGGCAGGAAGGTTTTTGGATCGTAACCGCGGCGCCGGAGGAAGGCGGCGGGAAAGGCGGCGGTCCAGTTTTGTGAGCCATGCTCGTTGCTGTCGATGCCGACGCCGGCGAGACGCGCCCCGGGGACGGCGCGGACCTCGGCGAGGAGGCGTCCCACATAGTTCTCGAACTGCACCCGCACGGCGGCGGCGTTGAGTTTGTCGCATTCCAGTCCCATTGTTTCGGGGCGTCCGTGCTTGGTTTTGGCCCCGGTTGGGGTGTGACCGAAGCGGAGCAGCGTCCAGCGTCCCGGCGGCGCCGTCCACTCCAGTCGTCCGTCCGCTTGCAGACGATCGCTCAGGTCGATGATCGACGCGGGGTCGATGACTTCCTCCCCCGCGTAGGCGGGCGTGAGGTCGGGGTTGGAGAAATCGACCACCTGGCCGGACTTGCGTTCCCATTGGTCGACCCGGGCGGAGGCATGCAGCGCGACGTTGCCGATGAGGAGGTCGTCGTCCTTGGTCCGGGGGTTCGGACCCCAGTTTTCCAGGCGAAGGCGAAAGTGGCGGGCGGTGACGGCGGGAAACGCCAGGGTCTGCCGCTCCCAGGAGTCGTGTTGCTGTCCGATGGCGGGCAACTCCCGCACCCGACGCCAAACCGCACCGTCATCGCTGACCTCGAACGCGCCGATCGGCGGGATGAGACGCATCGCCTGGCCGTAGGCGTCGTCGGCCCAGGAGGTCGGCACCTGGGTGGCGATGACGAGGGACTTGGAATTGGCGCGGAGATCGTAACTCAGGCCGCGTAGGGTCACCGGGCTCGCGTAGTCGAGCCGCACCAGCACCGGCCCGGACGGGCTCGGGGGCGCCACCCGCACCTTTTCCCTGCCGCCGTGGCCAAACAATTTCGCGGCATCGAGCGCGCCCACGGGCGAGACGGAGACCACCGGCGGGGGCGGCGGGCTCGGGGAATCGCCGGCGGGCGCCGGGTAGGCGAGCAGGGCGACATCCCGGTAATACCCGAGGCGGGTGGGGGGCTGGGGCATGGTGAGCGACAGGGCCTTCCCGCCGTCGATCGTGAGTTCCGAGGCGACAAGCCGCTGCATGCCCAGGGCGGGGGTGATCCACGGGCCCCCGGCCACGAAGCCACCGGAGACATTCACCTCGAGTTTCAGGCCCAGGCGCGCGGTCTCGGCGGCCGCGTGTCGAAAGCGCCCCAGCCATTCTGGGGAGAGACTTTTGAACGCGTCGGGACGATCGGCGAAGACTTGTTCGTAAACCACCACGCCGCCAAAGCCGACCCGGCGCAAAGATTCCAGATCGGCGGTGATGCCCTCGTCCGTCGTCACCGATTCCCCCCAATACCACCAGATCGACGGCCGCGAGGCCAGGGGTGGCGCGGCGAACTCGGCGGCGAGCGGATCCGCCGCGGCGGTGACCCGCGGGGTCAGCGGAGTGAGCGCGACAAACAAGGCTAGCAGGCGGGCGAGGTTCATGGAGCGGGGCGGGGTGGTTGAAGCGGGGACGGACCCGGAACGAAGTCGGCAAAAACGAGCAGGGAAAAAACAGGGGCTGTGTTCCGGGGGCGGGTGGTCGACGAGCGGATCAAGCAACGCGCGACCCTTCCGGTCATCCTTGCAGGCGCAAGAACGGCGCAATCGACCAGTCGGATTCGGGTCCGGCCGCGGCCGTGTTTTGCGCGCTTCCTTTCCCGGGGGATTGTGGTTTGGCTTCGCGTTTCCTCCGTCATGTCCACCGCCACCGACCTCATCGATGATCTGCAATGGCGCGGTCTGCTCGCCGACTGCACCGACCTGCCCGGGCTGCGCGCCCGGCTCGCCACCGGAAAGCCGATCACGGTCTATGCGGGCTTCGACCCCACCGGCGATTCCCTCCATGTCGGCCATCTCGTCCCGCAACTCATGCTTCGGCGCTTCCAGCTCGCCGGCCATCACCCCATTCCCCTGGCCGGCGGCGCCACCGGGATGATCGGCGACCCGGGCGGCAAGTCGGCCGAGCGCAATCTTCTCAGCCGCGAGCAGCTCACCCACAACATCGGCCGCATCAAGGCCCAGCTCGCGCGCCTCCTCGACTTCTCCCGCGCCCACAACCCCGCCTGTCTGGTGGATAACGCGGATTGGACCGCGCCCATCAGCTTTCTCGATTTCCTCCGGGACGTCGGAAAACACTTCTCGCTCGCGACCATGATCGCGAAGGACTCGGTCAAATCGCGCCTCGGCAGCGAAAGCGGCATCAGCTTCACCGAGTTCAGTTACCAACTCCTGCAGGCCTTCGATTTTTGCCACCTTCGCCAGAACCTCGGTTGCGAGCTGCAGATCGGCGGCACCGAGCAGTGGGGCAACATCACCGCGGGCACCGATCTCATTCGCAAAAAACTCGGTCCCGAGGTCACCGCCTGGGGTTGGACTTTTCCGCTGATCACCAAATCCGACGGCACCAAGTTCGGCAAGACCGAGGGCGGCGCCGTCTGGCTCGATGCCGAGCGGACCAGCCCCTACAAGTTCTACCAGTTTTTCGTGAACACCGAGGACGCGAAGGTCTGCGAATACCTGCGGAAATTCACCTTTCTCGACCGGGCCGAAATCGAGCTGCTCGAGGCCGCCCACGCCGCCAACCCGGGCGCGCGCGAAGCCCACAAGGCGCTGGCCCGGGAGGTCACCCGGCTGGTGCACGGCCAGGCCGC
>CAMCHD010000215.1 GCA_945874545.1 Akkermansia muciniphila
TTGGTGATAACCACGATGGGAGCGGTCCCTGCGACGGCATTCACCGTCACCGCGCGGGATCCGGTGCTCGACCGGCTCTGCTGGGTGTCGGTGGCCACGGCCGACACGTTGAAGACGCCGGCTACGGCGGGCTTCCAGGTCAGACGATACCGGGAAGTAAAGCCAACCCGCGAAGCGGTGCCGATGGACTGGCCATTGGCAAAGATCTCCACGGTCGAGATCGTCGCGTTATTGTTATTACTCTCGGCGGAAACCTCGATAAAGACGCTGGCACCCACCGTGGTGTTGGTCGCGGCGGCGGGACTGATGAGCTGCACGGTCGGCGCCGGCGGAGCCAAGACCAAGATATTCACGGCGTTGGAGAGCTCGGTGTTGCGCAAAACCAGCGGCTCAGGGTCTAGATCAAGATCACCTCCGGAGGCATCGTCGTAGACTAGCGCCAGGAACTCGTAGGTTCCTGAGGACGACGGAGTAAAGGTGGCGGTGTAGGGTGGCCCATCAACGCGGGCAAAAGCGGTTCCATTGCTATAGAACCGAACCGCCTTGACCCCGTTATCCGGATCGGAGGCCGTGGCGGTCAAGGTCACCGCTTGCCCGATATTGAGCGTGGTCGCGGACGCCTGCAAGGTCGCCGTAGGTTCGAGCGAGGGAGGCGGAGAAACATTCAGGTTCACCGGCTGGGAGCGCGTGCGGTTGCCGTCGGCATCCTCCACGATGGCATAGAGTTGAACCGCACCGGCACTGAGCGGAGCGAGCCAGATGGCCGAAGTAGAATCAGCCGAGGTGGGCAGGTTCGGCACGTAACGCTTGAGCAGTTGGTTATTCGCGTAGATTTCGATCAGCTGAATCTTACCCGAAACCGCACTATTGGTGGCTTGATCAAAATCACCGCCGTCAAAGGCTTCGGCCCGGATGACTCGGCTGGAGCCGAACGACACAGGGCGGCCGTCCATCGAGATCGTGACGCTGGGAGCGGAGCCCTCGATGGGGGTCACGAAAGCGCCGACTTTACGGTCGACGAGGAAGATGTCGCGCTTGCCGTTACTATCGAGCGGCTGTTGGTTGGACTTGCCGAAGATGAAGCCAGCATTGTTGGCAGCGTCGGAGGTAAACAGCAGGTATCGACCATCGGAGCTCATCTTAAGGTCCCGGCTGTTCGGCACTAGAGTGCTACCGATCAGACCGATGGTCTGGCGTCCGAAGTTATTCACACTCACCCGCTCGGAAGCGATTTCAATCACGGCAACCGCTGCCGCCTGGGTGGTTCCAGCGGCCGGAACAGTCACCGTAGGCAGGCTGCTGTAACCCGCTCCGGGGTCGAGGATATCAATTCGGGAAACCTGGCCGTTCTCGATAATGGCAACGGCTCGGGCGCCGGTGCCACCGCCACCGGTGATACTGACTTCGATACCAGGTCCGGCCGGATATCCCGCACCGGGAGAGGTCACGGTGATCGAGGCGATGCCGGTGTCGCGCAAATAGACGTCGGAAGTATTATTGGTGTCCTTAAAGAAGGCGATTTCGTCCACCGGGAAAACCACACCGTCCGAACGCGTGATCGTCTCCGGCTGGAGGTTGCCCGCTTCGGTGCGATAGCCGATGTAACGGCCGTTGCCACTGATCGTGGGCGCCAAGGAGTCCGCTTCACCGAAGGCCAATGCTCCGGAAACGGGGTCACGACCGGCCGAAACCAAGGTCATACTAACGTTGCCAGCCTGGTCGAAGGCCCCGCCGGTCAGCGCGCGATTTACGACATAAACCTGGGCCTGCCCTTCGGTGTTGAACACACCGTCGGCGTTGGGAATGTTTTTGGCCCGAGAGGCGAAGGCCACATAGCGACCATCCACGCTGACCGCCGGGTCAAAGGCATCGGCGTCGATCGCCGTGTAGATCGCCGCACCAGCACCCGCCGCCTCGCGAAGCACGGATATCGGTTGAATCTCACCCAAGCTGGGATCGGCCCCGCTCAACGCCTTGGCGTAGATAATCGAGCGCGCGGAGGAGGGCGTCAGAAGCGAACCGGAAAGATTCCGAGCGTAAGAACGGAAAACCAACGTGCTGCCGTCTTCGCTGATCTGGGGTTGGGTGCTGGCACCCGCGCCATAGACACCCGCCGCGGTGGTGCTCACCGCGCTGACCGTCTTGGTGGCGCGATTGTAGAGATAGATATCGCGCTGGCCGTTTGTGTCGGGGATCGCGCCCGATGCCACCAGGTTGGAGGCATCCGACTCGAAGACCACGATGTCGCCATTGCCACTGATGGCCGGCAGGAAGGATCCACCATTCGCCTGCAGACCGGGAGCGGCGCCGGAGGGCACGCTGATGCGCGTAGTGATGCCGGTGGCGACCTCGTAAAGGAAGATATCGGTCTGCTGATTCGTGTCGGTATTTCCGGTGCCGCCCACCAGATTGGACGCAGCGGACTGGTAGGCGACAAAATATTGGCGAGCACCGCCGGTATCCAGGCCGGCCACGCTCAGGGATGCATATTTACTCTCGGCGTTGCCCGCCACTCCGCCGCGCTGGGAGATGAGGGTGGTGGTGCCGGTGACGGTGTCGCGGAGATAAATTTGGGAGATACCCACCGGAGCTACGGGGCTCGTCACCAAATCAGTAGCCTCGGACTGGAACACAATATAGCGTCCGTCCGAACTGATGCTACCGCTCTCGCTGAACTCATCGGAGTCGTTGCCATCGGCGTCCACGCTGACCCGTGAAACGGTGGGAGAATCAGCAGGAAGGATGGTGACACGGGTTGCCGCGGTGACAAACACCGAAGGCGTATCGTTTGAGGGGCCCGCATTTTCCGAACCACTGGTGGTGCGAATGGTCGCGATCAGATAGTAGGTTCCGGTGAAGTTTGAAGGAAGGCGGTTGGTCAGCACCGTAACTTCGAAGCGCCCCTCCGGTTCGTCTTTCGGGTAAAAGCCGTCGAAGAAATCCAGAAGGAAATTGTTGGTGTTGTCCGGGTCACCATCGGTCGAAAGATAGACACTGGTGCGCCAGCGTTGATCACCGTGTGGCGAAGTGCCGGGGAAGAGACGACCGTAAGCGACCGTGTATTTGATCGGATCGCCCGGATTCAACGCGACATTCTGCTCTCCGTCGAGCAGCACTTGATTCACGAACAGGTCGTTGGTGCCCACGCCCAGGACGGGGTCGATGTCGGTGGTAACGGTCACGGTGACGGTCTGCGGGCTGACGCTCTCGTTGCCATCGTTGTCCACCACAACGGCGTAAACTTCATAGATACCGACGGTCGACGGGGTGAACTGACCCACATAAGGCGCCGTATCAGACAAAGATATCAAGTTGCCGTTCGCATAGAATTGAACCTGGGACACGGAGCCGCCCACATCCGAGGCGGATGCCACCAGACGCAGTGAGTCGCCCAATTTGAGATCGGCGACAGCGGCGCTCGGCGTGGTCAGGGCGACGGTGGGTATGCCCGGATTGACATTAGGATAAATCTGGATGGTGAGCGGTAGTGACAGCACGCGATTACCGGACGCATCACGCGCTTGGGCTAATATGGTATAATAACCCACGCCAGGATTCGTCCACGAAGCAGTATAGACTCCACTGGTTTGATCGGCCGCCAAGACCCGGGCCACGTCGCCCACGGAAACGCCGTTCACGAAAAACTCGACCCCAGTAAGGTTACGGTCGATGTCCGTCGCGTTCGCCACAATACGCACCGTCGACCCGGCGCGAATAAGTTCAAAAGTAGAGGGACCGGATAGGGTTACGGTGGGAACGGTCGAGGTATTCTGGGCCAGGACGGTTACCCGCGTGCTATTGGAGACCAAAGAGCGCCCACCACTGGTGTCCACCGCGACGGCGACCACCTCATAAATGCGGTTGAACGTGCTTCCATTTCCGGCAACCGGAACATTCCAATTAAAATCGTAGAGACCGGAGCCATTGATGCTCGGGTTGGTAGCGGTGCCGATGAGCAGATTATTCGCGTAGAACTCGATGATGGCGATACCCCGGGTGGCGCTGGACGCTTGGACCGCGAGCGGCACGACCGCTCCGGTCGCGACGGTGAAGGATGGAGGCACCAGCAGGGAAACCGTGGGCAGGTTGGACGGAACGCCGAGGCCGGTCTTACGATCAAATACAAAGATATCGCGAGACGCATTGGTGTCGGCATACTGCTCGGCCACCGGGACCGTGGTGGACGAAAGTCCAAGATTGGTGGCATTAAAGATCAACGCGTTGTGGCGGTCACCATCGTTGGTGAAAATCACATAACGACCATCCGGAGAAACCGTCGGGGCACGACTGGACGGCACGCGGAGGGTATAGGTGGTGCCCGTCGTGCGCAGAGTGGCTTCATAACCCAGGCTGCTGACGGACGCCCGCTCGATGCGCGGATTACCCGGGGTGGAAAGATCGGCCAAGTAAACATCGGCGACAAAATTGCCATCGGCATAATATTGAACGTCGGAGCTGAGGTAGGTCGTGCGATCAAGGTGCCGAACGGGGACCGGGGGCAGGAGATTGGACGACTCCGAAGCGAAAACGATGATCTGGCCGTTTTCGGAGATCGAAGGCTCGAAGCTACCCAAATCCGGAGAGGCCACGCCGAAGTTTATGTTGTTCGGTTCGACGTCACCGGCGCCATTTACCCGCGTGAGGGGCGACAAAACGGCGCCGCCGGTCACCGTCGCACGGTAGATGTGGGGAACGCCGCTGGCGTAGGTATCGGTCGTGCCTGGGGTAAGATTCAAGGCGCGTGATACAAAAGCGATGTGACTACCGTCGCCGCTGATGGCGGCGAAATCGGACTCGCCATCGGCCAAGGCGGTTCCGCCGGTGGAAATCGGGAGCAGCGTGCCCGCGTCCGGCAGAGCGAGAGAGGCGGCGGTGTTGGCCCAGCGCAGGATTTGGGCAAAGGGGGCGGCGACTCCGCCGAGCAGATTGTTGGGCGCGGTGCCGCTGACGGCGCGGGTGGTGAAGGCGACGTAGCTGCCGTCCGCCGAGATCCGGGCGTTGGAACTGTTGCTATCGCCCGCCACGCCGGCGACCGAGGAGACCAGAGTCAGCGAGGTGTTGCCAACGGTATCAAACACGCCGCTGGCCGATACATCGCGGTCGAAAAGGTAAACTTGAGAAAGACCGGAGGACGTGCCGGGAAGAAGATTGGTGGCGCGCGAGGAGAAGACCACAAAACGGCCGTCCGCACTGATCGAGGGCTTGAAGCAACCGCTGTTGGCTTCAACGGACCCATTGCGGGAGATGCGGCGGGTGATGCCTTCCAACACGTCTCGTAGATAGATGTCACTAAAACCGTTGCGGTCGCCCGGCTCGAGGTCGGTTGCGGTGGACTCGAAAACAATATAACGACCGTCGGCGGTGATGGCCGGCCGGGTGCTCGCTCCATTCGCCGGGGTCGCTGTCGTGGCCACGCGACCGCCTCCTTGGGAAACAAGTTCCACCGTCCCGGTGGAAAGTTCTTTGCGGTAGATCTGATTAAGACCGTTGGCGCCGCCGATTCCTGCGAAGGAAGCCAGGCTTTGGAAGGTGGCGTAGGCGCCATCGCGAGAGATCACCGCTTGATCGCTATTTCCGTTCACCTGCGAACCGTCGGTTGAAACCGAAACGCGAAGCGTCTCGGTGGAGGTGCGGGGCACGATGGTGATTTTCTGGGTCTCGATCGGAAGAACGATGTTGTTACCGTCGGACAACACCGACGGCGGAGTGGGGCCCACCTGCTCGCTCACGCCATCGCTGAAGTCACCGTCGCGACCACCCTCGGAATTCACCTTGGCATACAAGAAATAGGTGCCGGGCCGGTTTTCCGGGAGTTTAAACTCGGCGTTGATGACGATCGCCTGACCGGGGAGCAGGTCGTTACCGAGTCCGTTAGTCACGGCATATTCGGAGGCCGTGCCGGAGGCATTCGCGGTCCAGACCAAGATGTCGTCCGCGTTGCCGAAACTATCGTCGGCGGAAAGATGGATCTCGGTGCGGTAGACTATCGAGCCGTCGAGCAAGGCATTGTTTTGAGTTTCACCGGGGCTGATCACCAAGTTGCGCCAAGCCATGTCGAAACGAATGACGTCACCACCCTCGTAGGTGCCCGGGGCGTAATCAAAACGCTCGATGGCCAGATCGGGCAGACCCTGGACGGTGATGGTCGTATCGGCGTTCGCCGCCACGCCGCCGCTGTTGATGCGGAGCGTATACGTCCCGGCCGGAAAGGTTTGAGGAATTGTGATGGTAAAGCGGCCGATGGTGCCGTCCGTCGCGCTGCTCGGAGGTGTAATCTGGGCGCTGTTCGCCAAAAATGAAATACTATGATCGCTATTAAACAGCGTCACGGTCGACAAGGTGCCGTCGGGGTCGCCGGAGTCGACCGGGGCGTCTTCCGAGGCCTTGAGCTCAAAGCTAACCCGAATCGTATCACCCGGCCGGACGGTGGTGCTATCGTCCACTTCGATGGAGCCGGCGGTCGCGAT
>CAMCHD010000216.1 GCA_945874545.1 Akkermansia muciniphila
ATTTCCCAAAGAAAAACCCCGCCGGCTCGCGCCGGCGGGGTGGGTGATGGGCCGGGGTTCAGCCCGGACCTGGGGTTCAGGGCGTCTGGGTAACCTTCAGGCGCAAGAAGCGACGGGGGTTGAGACTCAGCTCAGCCGTGTCGGTGTAGACTTCGGACCCCGCCGTGGAGAACGGAGCGAAGGTGTGCACCACGGTCCACGATGCGGCGGCGAGATCGGTCTTGGCCTCGATCTCGTAGCGCAGGGTGGCGTCGGCCGGGTGGTCGAAGGCGAGGGTGAGGAAGTCGCCGCTGCGGCCCACGGTGTAGGCGGACGAGGCGTCGTTCGCGACCGGGGACAGATCGAGCGCGTATTCGCCGAAGTTGTTCAGGCCGTCGCCGTCCGGATCGGAGCCGGGGGCGGTGTCGGTGAAGCCGGCGAAGCCGGCCGCCCAGGTGTCGTAAGGCGAGGCGGAGCCCGAGGCGACCAGCGCCACCACGGCGGGCGTGGCCTCGTTCGCGTCGTCGTCGAAAGCGTAGTCCAAGGCGTAGCCGGAAGGCAGGCCGGTGACGCTCGCGAAGGTCCCCGTCACCGCGGTGGCGCCCTTCAGCAGGGTGTAGGACGGAGCGGTAAGGACACCGGAGCCCGAGAGGCTCAAGGCCGAGCTCGTGCCGAGGGTGAACGAACCGGCGGCGGCGGTGATGCCGGGGACGGGCGGCGTGGCGGTCGAGGAGAAGGCGATGGCCAGCGTGCCCTCGATCACCGCTCCGGTGTCGGCGGCCAGCTCTCCCTCCGGGGCCAGGGTGGCTCCGGCGGCCACCGTGATCAGGTCGCTGGTGTGGCCGGACAGGCCGAGTCGGCCGGCGTTCACCAGGGTGGGCCCGAAGTAATCGTTGGCGGGCGAGGTGAAGCGCACGGTCCCGGCGCCGTCCTTGGTCAACGCACCGAGACCGGCGGCGGTGCCGTGCAGCGTGATGGTGTGGGGCGTATCGGCGTCGTCCGCGCCGGTCACGGTGGACGGGCTGCCGTTCAGCTCCACCGGCAGGGTGGTGGACCAATCGGCGAGGGCGCCCAGCGTGCCGGTGTTGAGGCGCAGGGCGGCGAGAAAGGTCGCATCCGAGCTGCCCAGCACCAGGCCGCCCGCGCCGACGTAGAGCGCGCCGCCGTTCACGTTCAGGTAGGATTTTCCCGCCAGCGCGCCCTGGCCGAACTGGATGCGCTCCGCCTTGGCCACGGCCGAACCGCGCACCAGCAGGCTCGCCTGTCCGGCGAAGGGGCCGCCGAGCAGGATGCCCGAGGCGGTGTCGGTCGAGGTGAAGGTGCCGCCGTTGATATCGAGCACCGACCAGCGGCCGGTGTTGTTGATGCCGATGGTCAGCGGTCCGTCGACGGTCAGGGAGCCGGAGTCCACCCGGGCGCTCACCGACGAATTCGCGCCGGACACCGCGCCGATATCGAGGGCGCCGGTGACGTTCACCGCGCCGCCGTTCACGTAAAGGCCCTGGGTCACCTGGCCGCTGGTCGGTTCGGAGCCGATGTTCAGGGCGCCTCGACTGAGCGAGATCGATGCCGCGTTGAGCGTGCCTCCGGTGACGTTGATAAACGGTTCCGCCGCCGAGTTGGACGACTCGGTCACGATGCCGCCGGTGAAATTCGCCACGCCGTCGCTGACCTCGAAGCCGATGGAGCCGTTGGTGAGCAGGGACGGAGCGGAGGCGTTCAGGGTGCCGCCGTTCACCAGCAGCCGGGCGGTGTTGCTCGTGCCGAGATTCGCCGCCGCGGTGTTGAAGGTCGCACCCGGCCCGATGGCCAGGGTCCCGCCGGACACGGTGGTGGCGGCCACCGCCGGGACGGCGACGGCGTCGCCGGTGTAGGTGTGCGTGCCGCCCAAGGTGAGGGTGCCCGATCCGGACTTGGTGAAACTCAGACCGCTGCCGGAGGGTGAGCCGGTGTAGGTGGTCGAGGCACCGTTCTGGCCGACGTTGAGCGCGAGCGGTGTGCCAAGGGTGTTGGTCAGGGGCAGGGCGCGGTCGCCGGCGAGGCCGCCGAGCGTGAGCGAGGTGACCGGATCGGCCACGACCAAGGACCCGCCGAACACCGAGTAGGTGAGGGTGCTGTTCTGCAGGGCGGCGGAGTTCGCGACGATCAAGGTGCCGGCGGACAGCGTGGTCGGCCCGGAATAGGTGTTGGCCGCGCTCAGGGTGGTGTCCCCCGTGCCGGTGAACCAGACCTCGCCGGTGCCGCTGATCACATTCGAGAGAGCGATGGAGTCGGAGCGGTTAAAACGAACGATGCCGCTGGTGGCGATCGGGCCGGCGACGGAACCGGTGCCGCCGCCGGCGCCGATTTGCAGGGTGCCGACGGATACGGACGTGTTGCCCGTGTAGGTGTTGTCGGCGGTGAGCAGCAGGGTGCCCGCGCCGGACTTTACGAGGCCCACATTGCCGCCGCTCAGCGGGGCGCTCAACGTGAGGGTGGTGGACTCGGCGACATCGGTGAGAACTCCACCGGTGGTCAGGGCCAGAGGGGCGGTCACGAAATGGTCGGCGCCGGAGGCATTGAGCAACGCGGCGGCGAGGTTGTTGTCCAGCGTGAGACCCGAGGGGCCGTCCAGCGTGACGGACTGGGACGAGCCGAGCGCGAGGGCGCCGACCGTGCGCGGGCTGTCGAGGCTGATGGTGCGCGGGGCGCTGAAAACGGCTCCGGCGGCCCCGCTGATATTGGCGATCGTCCCGGCGGCGTCCGGCACGGTGTCGTCGGTCCAATTGGCGGCGGTGGACCAGGAGCCCGAGGCGTCCGCGTCCCACGACCGGGCGATGGCGGCTTCGGTGGCGATGGTCAGGGTGACTCCGTTGGCGCCGAGGCCGAGGGTATAGATGCGGCCCTCGATCTGGGTGGTGGGATCCAGTGTCAGGCTGCCGAGGGTGCCGTTCAAGCTGCCGGAGAACTTGATCAGGTCGAACACCCCGACGGCGGTCAGAGGCTCGGTGGTGCCGGGGTTGTAGAGGGACACGGTGCCGCCGTTCACGGTGAGACCGTTGGCGGTCGTCACGGTCAGCGCGTCGGCCTCGAGGGGGTTGTTGGCCTCGAAAACGATCTTGCTGTCGGCGGCGAGGGTGAGGCTGCCGACGGACATCGCGCCGATCGAGGCTTCGCCCGGGGCGATGGTGGCGCCGGCGGAGAGGGACACCGCGCCGGAGATCAGGCCTTTGCCGGTCAGGGTGGCGCCGGTGTTCACCGTCACGGCGCCGGTGCCGGTCGCGGAACCGGAGGTATTGTTGATCACGAGGGTGCCGCCGTTGACGGTGGTGCCCTGCGAGGCGGCGGCGGCGTTGCGCGTGTTGCCGGCGGCGCGATTGAACTCGGCGCGTCCGGCGCCCAGAACAAAAAAGCTCGGTCCGAAATTGGCGCCGAACTTCACCGTGCCCGCGCTCGTGCCGTCGGTGTTCACGTTCACGGTCACGCCGCTGGAGTTGCTTCTCACGTTGAGCTGGGCGGCGGCCCCGAAGGTCAGGGTGCGCCCGGCGGCGATCTGCAGGCTGACGCTGGCGTTGGACGACGCGGCGCGGTAAAACATGTTGTCGAAGCTCAGGTCCTGGGTGGCCTGCGACATGTCGATGCCTCCGCCGTTCGGGACGGTCACGGTCCGGGCGCTGGACACGCCATCCAGGGTGATGGGGCCGCCGGGATTGAGCACGACAAGCTTTTGGATGCCGACGTCGGCCAGGGTGACGGTGTTCGGCCCGGTGACCAAGCTGGTCCAGACGCACACCGCGGTGGGCCCGGTCGTGTTGGTCGGGACGTCGGCGTCCGTGCTGGTCACCCCGTCGCTCACCGCGGGCAGGGTGCCCAGTTCATCGAGCCACCAGGAACCGGCGTTGGTGAGGCTCAGGGTGTTGTCGGCCTTGTAGAACGTGGTCGCCTGAGCGAGGGAGGCGAAGGCGGCGAGCAGGAGCGCGGAAAGCGCGGGGCGATGGAGGGTGCGGGACGAGCGGGGATGCATGGGGGTAGGAGGGGGAAATGGGGGTGACGGCGGGGTCCGGACGCGACCGGTCCGCACGGGGTGGGGCGGAGCCCGAAGGGGTCAGTAAAGCTGGAACCAGACGTTCCGCATGGTGAACACCGAGGTGGTGTCGCCGACGGTCGTGGTCCACCCGACGCGCTTCACGCTGCCATCGCCGAAGACCGCGTTGAACTTGCTTCCGTGGCGGTTGGGATCGGACGCGGTGGGGTCCACCTGTTTCGCGATATAGGTCTGCAGGTCGACCAGATTGGCCCCCGAAAAACTCACGTTCGCGTTGGTCAGGGCGTCCATCATGAGGAGGTATTGCGAAGACGCGCGGGCGCGGGCGAGGGGGACGGCCGTGTCGGGCGCCAGGGTGGCGAGCGTGCCCTTGATCGAGCCCCGCACCATGCCGTAGGTCGGGCCGACGTTTCGTGTCGTGCTGGCGAGGATCACCTTGGTCTGCGGATCGCTCGGGCAGAGCCGCATGCGATAGCCTTCCTCGTTCGACTTGCTGAAATACCGTTTGTAACTGATGCCTCCCGGCGCGTCGCCGTCCGCCACGCTGGCCCAGTTTTTGGTGTAGTAGTTGCCCTTGTTTTCCAGCGCGTAGAGATTGATCACCCGGCCCCATTCGCGGAGTTGCGACACGCACTGGCTGTTTTGCGCGGATCTCCGCACCTTCGATACGGTGGGAATGATGATGGCGGCGAGGATGCCGATGATCGCGATCACGGTCAGCAACTCGATCAAAGTGAAGCCGCGTGGCGGACGGAGGGTGCGGGTTTGAGGCATGGGGCGGTTCGGTCGTGGGGAAATCGATTTCCCGGGGCGGGAGGGAGAGGAGGCGCCGAGGCGTTGAAAGCGCGGGCGGGGAAAGCGAGGGCAGGCTGATTCGGGTTGACGAAGGCCGCCAATGGCGCGACTTCAGACAGTCCGAATCATGGCGACCATTCGATCACTAGCGGCTCAGCTCGGCTTGTCCCGCGCGACGGTTTCCGAGGCTTTGCGCGGCGTGCCGCGGGTGAAGGCGGAGACGGCCGCCCGGGTGAAGGCCGCGGCGAGGGCGGCGGGCTACAAGAGCAATCCCCTCGCTGCGGCGCTCATGTCGCAACTGCGGCGATCGGCCGGCGGCACGTTTCGCGGGGTGCTGGCCCTGGTCGAGGAGGTGGACGACGGTCGACCGAAATATGCGACGGAGTTTCCGGAGAAGCTGCGCCTGGCGGCCCGGCAGCGTGCGCGCGAGCTCGGTTTCGAGGCGGAGCGGCTGACGGTCTCGGCCAAGGGTGTCAGCGTGAAGCGTCTCGACGGCATCCTCAAGGCGCGCGGCATCCACGGGGTGATTCTCCTGCCGTGCTGGGGCGAGCCCGACTACGCCCAGCTCGATTGGCCCCACTACGCGGGCATCTACACCGACTATGTGATCCATAGTCCGCCCTTGAACACGGTCTGCCCGGATCACCACCGCAACATGATCGAGGCGTTGGAGCGGGTGCGGGCGGCGGGTTACAAGCGGCCGGGACTGGTGTTATCCAAACACATCGACGAGCGCCTGCACCACCGCTGGGAGGGCGCATTCCTCGTGGTCCAGAGTCATCATTTCAACCGTCGTCCGGTCCGCCCCCTGCGGTCGGTCGGCACGGAGGTCGACGAGGCGGAATTTCGCGCCTGGTTCCGGCGGGAAAAGCCCGACGTGGTGCTGTGCCATTGGACGCGGGTGCTTCCCTGGATGCAGGCGGAGGGGGCGCGGGTGCCGGAAACGCACGGCTTTGTCTGCCTCAACCTGTTGATGGCCGAGGTCCCGTGCGCAGGCATCGACCTGCAACCGGCGGTGATCGGGCGACGGAGCGCGGAGGCGGTCATCGCGAATCTGCAACAAAATGAATTCGGGGTGCCGGAGACCTGCGCGGTGCTCAGCGTGGCGGGGCGCTGGCTTGACGGGCCGACCTTGCGGGCGGCAGGGGGCGGTTGAGCCATCGGGCGTCCGCCGCCTTTCCGCCTCGCCCCGGCCGGATGGATTTTCCAGACACGAGGCGGTTTTGGCGCCCCTTCAACCCCGCTCGTCATGAGCCTAATCCTCTTTTTTTTCGTCTCCGCTTTGATCCTCGCCTGCGGCTACCGCTGGATGGGGGCCCTGCTCGAGCGCATCGCGGGCACCTCGACCGGCAAGGGCGGGGCCGCCGCCGAGGCCACGCCCGCCCACACCCGTCGGGATGGGCTCGACTACGAGCCCGCGCGCTGGTCCTGGCTCCTGCCGCAACATTTCTCGGCCATCGCGGCGGCGGGCCCTATCGTGGGGCCCATTTTGGCCGCCACCTGGTTTGGTTGGTTGCCCGCCTGGATCTGGATTCTGGTCGGGGCCGTCTTCATCGGGGGCGTCCATGATTTTTTCACCCTCGTGGCCTCCGTCCGTCATGCGGGAAAATCCATCGCGGAGGTGGTGCGCCGGCACATGAACCGGCGCTGCCACCTCCTTTTTCT
>CAMCHD010000217.1 GCA_945874545.1 Akkermansia muciniphila
CGGCGACGCCCCCATTTTTGTCGCCCGCGATTCCGCCGACGTCTGGTCGCGGCCGGATTTGTTTCAGATCGACCCCGTCACCGGCCTGCCGCTCGCGGTGGCCGGGGTGCCGCCCGACTATTTTTCCGCCGACGGCCAGCTCTGGGGCAATCCGCTCTACGCCTGGGAAACCCACGCCGCGGAGGGTTACGCCTGGTGGCTGCGGCGCCTGCGGGCGAATTTCGCGCTTTGCGATATCGTGCGCATCGACCACTTCCGCGCCTTCGACACCTACTGGTCCGTCCCGGCCGACGCCACCACGGCGAAATCCGGCGGGTGGAAACAAGGCCCGGGACTCGCTTTTTTCCGCGCGGTCCACGCCGCCCTGCCCGATGCGCGCCTGATCGCCGAGGATCTGGGCGATCTTTTCGAAAGCGTGCGCACCCTGCGCGACGCCTGCGGCCTGCCGGGCATGACCATCCTGCAGTTCGCCTTCGGGGGCGACGCCGCCAATCTCTACCTACCCCACAACCTCTCCGCCAACTCGGTCGTGTATCCCGGCACCCATGACAACAACACCTCGTTCGGCTGGTATGCCGCCGCCTCGGAGCGGGAACGCGATCACGTGCGCCGCTACCTCCGCATCGACGGCCGTGAAATCGCCTGGGACTTTGTCCGCGCCGCCTACGCCGCGGTGAGCCGCCTCGCCATCCTGCCGCTGCAAGACCTGCTCAGCCTGGACGGCGCCGCGCGTTTCAACACCCCCGGCGTGGCCGCCGGGAACTGGCAGTGGCGCTACTCCGCCGCCCAGCTGGAGAACCTTCGGCGCCAGTCCGCCGCCTATCTGCGCGAACTGGGCGAACTCCACGGCCGGGCCTGATCAACCGCGCAGAAAGGTCGTCAGGCGCGGCAAGACCTCCTCGCGGGCGTCCTCCAGCACGTAGTGGCCGGCGTCGGCGAGGTAGTGCGCGTCCGAACCGGGCAGGCGTCGGCGCCATTCGGCGAAGAAGCCGTCGTCGAAACAGAAGTCCCGCCCGCCCCAGATGATGAGCACGAGGTGGTTGCGGAAGCGGTTGATCCCCGCCTCCGCCATGACCAACGCGGGCCAGGAGGGGTGAGTGGCATCCATCGGGATGTCCTTCACGAAGGCGTCCACCGCCACGCGATTGTCCCAGGAGTCGTAGGGCAGCAGGTAGGCGCGCTTTTCGACCGCGCTCAGGCTACGTCGCGCCATGGCCATCCAAACCGCCGGGCCGGCGAAGGCGTTGAGGCCGCGCACCAGCGCCGTGCCCGGAATTCGTGTTTTGCAAAATGCTATCCTCGAGGGGATAAACTCCGATGGAAAAGCACCCGTATTCAAGATCACGATGCGGCCGATCCTTTCCGGGTTACGCGCCGCGTAGCCGAAGCCGATCGCGCCGCCCCAGTCGTGGACCACGAGGTGGACGCGTTTCAGCCCGAGGTGCTCGACCAGCGCCTCCACGTCGGCGATGCGTTGCTCGAGGGTGTAGGGATAGTCCTGTGGTTTGTCCGAGAGCCCCATGCCGATATGGTCCGGCACGATGCAACGCACCCGCGGCGCGAGGTTTTTGACCAGTTCGCGGTAGTAGAACGACCAGGTGGGGTTGCCGTGCAGCATCAGCACCGCCTCGGTCGCCCCCTCTCCGCCCTCGTCGAGGTAGCTCATGTCCGCCCCGCCGGGAGTGGTGAATCCGCGGGGCGCGAAGGGATAGAGCGGCCGGAGCCAGGGAGGGACGGGGATCATGCGGCGGAGTTACCAGTCGAGCGCGAGCATCAGGGAGTTGAGGCCGCTGCCGATGCCGAGCAGCGCCACCCGGTCGCCCGCCCGCACCGCGCCGGCGTCGACGGCGGCGGCGAGGGTGGCGGGGAGCGCGACCGACCCGGTGTTGCCCAGGGTCTCGAAGGTCGAAAAGTCCCGCGCCGGATCGAGGCCGAGCGCCTCGTAGAGTTTGCGGCGGTGGGTGCTGCCGACCTGGTGGCAGAGGGTGCGGTCGTAGTCCCCGCCAAAAGCGTCGGTGAAGGCCGCCCAGGTGGCGCGGGCGAGCTCGATGCCCGCGACGAGCAACGCCTCGCTGTCGGTCTGCATGGCGAGGGCGTCGGCCCCGTGGGTGTCGCCCTGGCAGAGCTCGCTGTGCGCGGTGGCGGCGCGGGCCACCCCGCCGCGCAGGCGGTGCGGCCGGGCGCCGGCGGGCAGCAGGGACTCGTGGCAGACCACCGCGCCGACCGCGCCGGAACCGATGGTGAGGTTGGCGAAGTAGGGTTTGATGCCGTTGCGGTCGAGCGGCGCGGCGAGCAGGGTGCGCAGGGTTTGCTCGACCAGCGGGCCGCCGTTTTCGCCCGCGCAGACGAGCGCGCAGCGGATCTGCCCGCTCTCGATCAACCCGGCGGCGACGGTGAGCGCGTTGAGCCAGCCGAGACAGGCGTTGGAAAGGTCGAAGATCTGCGCGGTGGCCGGCAGACCGATCTTGCGGTGGGCAAAACTCGCGGTGGCCGGCTCAAGCATGTCGCGGCAGACCGCCGCGTGGATAAACAACTCCACCTGCTCCGCGCGCAGGCCCGAGCGGGCGAGCGCGGCGCGGCCGGCGGCGGCGGAGGCGTCGGAGGGCCGCGTGCCCTCCGGCCAGACCCGGCGCTCGCGGATACCGGTCATGAGCTCGAGGCGGCCCTCGGGCAGGCGCAGGCGCTGATAGAGTGGCGCCAGCCGGGCCTCGATCGCGGCCGAGGACAACACCTCGTCGGGCAGGGCGACGGCGAGCGACTCGATGCAGGTGTGGGCGAAACGCATCGGCTCAGGCTTTCGACTCCAGCCGCATGGCGAGGCGGATGATGTCCTGGTCGAAATAGTTCGAGCCCAGGCCGGCGTCGACCACCAGCGTGGCGCCGTTGATGCCGGAGCTGCGTTCGCTCAACAAAAACGCCACCGGGTCGGCGACCTCCTGGGTGGAGAGATTGCGTTTTCGGAAGGTGAGTTTTTCGGCGAAAAGATAACTCTCAAGGTAACCCGGGATGCCGGCCGACGCGCTGGTCTTGAGCGGTCCCGCGCCGACGACGTTGAACCGGATCTCGCCGCGGGTCCCGAAGGATTTGGCGAGGAAACGCACCGCCGATTCCAACGCGGCCTTGATCGGGCCCATGTAGCCGTAGTTGTCCGGCGTGACGAGGAGGGAGGAGATGCCGATCGTCACCACCGAGGCGCGCGGAGCGAAGTGGTCCTTGAAGGCGTTGGCCAGCTCCACCAGGGAAAACGCCGAGATCGCGGTCGCCTGGAGAAAATCCGCCCGCCGCGTCTCGTGGAAGGGTTTGAAGCCCTCCGCGTAGTTGGCGAAGGCGATGGAGTGCACCAGGCCGTGCAAGGGCGTGAGCCCGGCGGCGGCGACCTCGGCGGCGAGGCGTGCGGCCGCGCCTTCCTGCTCGACGTCGCAGACAAAGACCGACCGGCCCGCGAGGAGCGTTTCCAGCGATTTTTTCCGAGCCTCGGAACGCACCGCGTAGACCACCCGCGCGCCCTCCGCCTCGAGCGTCCGGGCCACGTGCCAGGCGACGCTCTTTTTGTTGGCCACGCCCTGCACGAGGACGGTCTTGCCGGAGAGTTGGAGAAAGTCGGGCATGGCGCGGCGGGCGCTTTATTGCTGGGCCTGCTGCGCCTGCGCGGAGCCCTCGGGCGTCTTCCAGGCGACGGTGAAGTCCACGTTCAAGACGCGGGTGCCGTCGGCCTTTTTCACCGCGCCGCGCATCATGGTGAAGCCGGCCACGACCTCCAATCGCTTGACCTCGATGACCACGGTGTCCCCCGGGTAGATCGGGGTGCGGAAACGCACGTCGCTGATTTTGGAGAGCAGGGGCACGCCGGCCCCGGGGGCGGCGCCGGCGGCCTGGGCCTGGCGGGCCATGAAGAGCGCTCCGGTCTGAAAAACCGCCTCGCAGAGCAGCACGCCCGGCGTGATCGGCGCGCCGGGATAGTGCCCGGCGTAAAAGCCCTCGTCGGCCCGCCAGGTGCGGCGCGTGGTCAGGCCGTCGGCGGCCTCGGCCAGTATTTCGTCCACAAACAAAAACGGCGGGCGATGCGGGATCAGGGCTTGGACGGCGTCGAGGGCGGACATTTGGGTGAAGGTGAGAAAAGACCGGGCCGGCCCCCGTCCTGCAAGGGCGGAAATGCGCGCCGCCCTCCCCTACTCCCCCGGGTAGACCAACACGCGATCATGGACCAGGAGCACGAGGTCGGCCTTGTGGTCGCCGGTCACGTCGGCGACGACGAGATCGCGCGGCTCGCGGTCGTTGCCCCGGTTGCCCTCGTAGTGCGGATCGGTCTCGAAGACGCGAAAGTGCAGGCGGCTGCCCCAGACGCCCGCGGCGTCGCGACCGAGGATCTCGATGGTGTGCTTCTCGGCGTCGACCGCCACGAGTTCGTCGTGCGCATCCGCATCGAAGTCGCCCGCGGCGACGTTTTGGTAACGCACCTCGGGCAGGTCGCTGGCATGGGCGCCGAGGACCTTGAGCACCGGCGCGCTCGCCCGCTCAGGCAGCCACCAGAAGCGGTCCTTGCCTTGCAACCAGAGTTCGCGGCGCCCCCCGGGCCCGGCGAGCACCTGGGCGCCGACCACCTCGATGCGCGCCACCGGCCGCGAGTCCGTCGCGACCGCCGCGCCGCCATCCGCCGGCCGTTCCAGCCAATGCAATTGGTCGCCTTTGCGATCGTGCAGCAGCACGCGCCCGGCCACCTCGCCGCCGGCGCCGGGCAGGACAAACCCGGTGGTGATCTCCGCTCCGGAGTCCCGCGCATCATACTGCGCCACGATTTCCAGAGCGCCGTCGGCCCCGATGCGCAGCGCGCGAAGAAAGTTCTCCGCCGCGACCAGCAGCTCGGCTTTGCCGTCGCCGTCGACATCGCCCAGACTAAGCGGCGCCGTGGCCATCTCTGGCCGACCGAGCAGACCGGGACGAAATTCCGATCGAGCGGCGGCGTCGACCAGGGTGCCGTCGGCCTGGCGCAGGTAGATGCGCAGGCCTATCGTGGGCGTCGCCACCAGCACGTCGGTGCGGCCGTCCTGATCCAGGTCGGCGAGCGTTACCGCGCGGGGATCCGCGCGAAGTCCGGCGAGGGTCGTGGCGACGACCTTTTTCAAACCCTCCGCCTCGCCGTGCTCCCACAACGAGAGCTGGCGTTTGCCGTCCTCCTCGGCGATGAGCGCGAGACCGGGCCGCAGCCCCTCCGCGTCGAGCGCGGCCGCCGTCATGGCGATAAGGCGCCCCGGGACCGGAAGTCCGCGCGGCGGCAGCGCCTTGCCGTCCGGTCCGAAACGGATCTCGGCGAGCGCGTTTTCCTTGCCGCTGAGCACATAAAGACGGTCCCCCTCGCCGGCCGGGCCCGGCCCGGCCGCGAGCGCCCGGGCGTCGGTGAGGGAGGGAGCGCGCCGGGCCGCCCCGAAACCGCCGTCGGCCTGACGAAGGTAAATGAACACCTGTGCGGTCTCCCCGAAGGCGATGGCGAGATCCACCCCGCCGTCGCGGTTAAAATCGCCTGCGGCGTAGAGCGCGGGACCCCGCGCCCCGGCCAGCGGACTGAAGGCCTGCGGGGCGAAGGCCCCCGCCGGCCCGCCCTCGTCCCCGGCCGTGAAAGCGAGAAACTCCGCCTGACCGCTGGTCCCGAGCGCGCTGGCGAACTGCAGGCCGTCCGGTCCGCGCAAGGCGACGAGCGGGCTGCGCGGGGTCTTGAGTGCAAAGGAGAGCTCGGGGCCGAATTTTCCACCGGCCAACTGGAGCCGCACGCGCAGGGACTCCCGAACGCCCGCGACGAGGTAGGCGATATCCACCCGCCCGTCACCGTCAAAGTCGGCGAGTTGCAGGCCGTAGGCGTTCTCATCCCCGAGTGGGAGGCGTTCCTCCGCCGCCAGCCCCGTGCCGGCGCGCTGGCGGTAGACGGCGATTTCCTTGAGGCCGAGCATGACGAGGTCGGCCCGGCCGTCCGCGTCTACGTCGCCCGCGACGAGACAGCCGGTGAATTTCACCGGCGCCGGCGCGGTGGACAACACCTTGTCCACCCGGCTCGCGCCGGCCGCGCCGTGGCTGATCCGCAGCGGCTCGGGCTCGCCGGTCATCGCCAGGTCGATCCGGCCGTCGCCGTCGAAATCCGCCGCCGCCAGGTCGAAGAGGTTCTGTCCGACCACGAGGGTTTCACGACGGAAACGCGCGTCCTCCAGCCGGGGTTCCCAACGGTTCACCGGCCCGTGGAGCCCGCCTTTAAGGTCGGTGAGCGGCTCGCCCGGCACGCGTTGGTAAAGCAGCTCCAGCGCGGCGCGGTCGTTGTTGATCACGACGAGGTCGCGCCGGCCGTCGCCATCCAGATCGGCGGCGACGAGCGCGCGGGTGTTCCAGTCGAGCTTGATCACTTCGGGGCCGGCGAGGACCGGACCCGGCGCCGGGCCGG
>CAMCHD010000218.1 GCA_945874545.1 Akkermansia muciniphila
GGTTGTGCCGGTAGGACACGGTCACGCTCGCCTCCGGCGTGCCGTTGATCGAGGTCTGCACCTGGGCGTAGGTGAGGCTGGAATTGGACGTGGTCCCCTGGTCGTTCACGCGGATATCGACCAGCAGGAAGGAGCGGGTCGGGTTTGGAATCTCCTCCGGCCGGGCGCCCACGCCGGTGGCCAACAAGGCCGAGCCGGAACGCTCGAGCACGCGGGACACGGAGTATTGGATCACGCTGTTCACCCGGTCGGCCGGCACCTGGGTTTCCTCCGACGGGCAGCGATACACCGGGTGGTTGGAGACGATCTGGGCCTTTTGGATATACGGGGAGATGGCGGAATACCACAACGCGTCGATGACCTCGGGCCTGTTCGGGCGGGGATTCAGGCCGACCCGGGGCAGGCGTCCCTTGTTGTCGGAGGCGAAAAGATTAAAGCCCATGCCCATCTGGCGGAGGTTGGAGAGGCACTGCGCGCTCTTGGCCGACTGGCGCACCTTGCCGACGGTGGGGATGATGATCGCGGCGAGGATGCCGATGATGGCGATCACCGTGAGCAACTCGATCAACGTGAAGGCGGCGCGGCGGCGAAAAACGGAGACGCGGGCGGGGTAGGCTGGCCGGGACGGGGTGGAGTGCATGGGGTGGGGAACGTCGCGATGAACGTCCCGGCGCGCCCAAAGCGCAACAGGCGCCTGGACGATCCCGTTAGGTTCCGCCGTCCCGCGGCGACAAGGCGGAGGCTTCGCGGCGGAGGCTTCGCGGCGGAGGCGCGGGGCGCGGCGGGGTCGCGTCTCGACCCGCCCGGGCTTGCTTTTCCCGGCGGCCTCCGGCTCCCTCCCGCTCGCCCCGATCCCGTTCGGTGCGTCCTACCCCCAACCTGGTTTCACCCGTGGAAAAATCCGGCCCAGCCCCGAAACGTCCGGTGACCATCGCCGATGTCGCGCGGCGGCTCAAGGTCAGCAAAGCGACCGTCTCCGTCGCGCTGCGGGGCAAGCCCGGCGTCTCGGCGCGGCTGGCGGCGAAGATCCGGGACGCCGCGAAAAAAATGGGCTACCGGCTGAATCCGCTGCTCGGCATCCACATGGAGCAGGTGCGGGGCAGCCGGCCGACGCGGTTCCAGGCCACGATCATGTGGATCAACTCCCATCCCGCGCTCGAGTTGACCCGGGGGCACGCCAGTTATCAGGAGGGGTTTCATGGGGCGCGGCGGCAGGCGGAGGGCATGGGCTATGCGCTGGGCGAGTTCTGGCTGGGCGCCCCGGACATGACGGCGCAGAGCGCGACGCGCATCCTGCGGGCGCGGAATGTCGCGGGCCTCATCATCGGCCCCCTGCCGGCGGCGGGCGGGCACCTGGAGCTCGGTTGGGAGCATTTTTCGGCCGTCGCCCTGGGCTATTCCCTCGCCAGTCCGGAACTCCATCGGGTGAGCAACAGCCAGCGGGCCACCATGCAGGACGCCTTCGCCCACCTCGAGGGTTTTGGTTACCGGCGGGTGGGCGCGATCATCAACGAGGAGAGCAACGAGCGGGTGCGGCGCGCGTGGTCCTCGGGCGCCTGGGACGCCTACCACGCGCGGCCGTCCGCGCTGCGGGTCGAGCCGCTGTTTTTTCACGAGCGGAAAAGGCCGCTCACCCCGGCCATCGTCGCGGCGTGGCTGAAGACGCACCGGCCCGACGGGCTGATCATGGAGGACTGCGTGGCGGAGATCCTGGCCGGGCTGGCCTTGCTCGGTCTCCAGCCCGGGCGGGACATCGCGCTGGTCTCGCGCAACGTGCGCGCGGGCGAAAAACTGCTCGCGGGCATCAACCAACAAAGCGCCGAGGTGGGGGCGGCGGCGGTGAACTTCCTCGTCGGCATGATCCAGCGCAACGAGCGCGGCGTGCCCGAACACCCCCTGCAACTGCTGTTGAACGGCACCTGGCAATCCGGCCCCAGCGTGGTGGAAAAAGCGCCGGCCTGAGGCGCGGGCGAGTCAGGCTTTTTTGACCCGCACGGCGCGGCGGCGGGTGGGGAAAAGCTCGCGGCAGAGCGGGCAGACTGTTCCGTCGCAGCCGCGCGCGGTGCAGTGCTCCCGCCCGTAAAAAATGATCCGCAGGTGGAGCGCGTTCCAATGCGCCTCGGGAAAGAGGCGCTTCAGGTCGCGCTCAGTGCGCTCCACGTTGGCGCCCAGCGGGGTGAGTTTCCAGCGCTGGGCCAGGCGATGGATGTGGGTATCGACCGGAAAGGCCGGCACGCCGAAGGCCTGGGCCATGACGACCGAGGCGGTTTTGTGGCCCACGCCGGGCAGGGCCTCCAGCTCGGCGAAGCTGCGCGGCACCGCGCCGCGGTGGTTTTCCAGGAGGAGTTCGGAGAGGCGGCGGATGGCCTCGGCTTTGCGCGGAGCCAGGCCGCAAGGGCGCACGTGGGCGTCGATTTCGGCCACGGAGAGGCGGACCATTTTCTCCGGGGTGTCGGCGCGGGCGAAGAGGCCGGGGGTCTGCAGGTTCACCCGCTTGTCGGTGCACTGGGCGGAGAGCAGGACCGCGATGAGCAGGGTGTAGGGCGAGCTGTGGTCGAGCGGGACGGGGGTGGCGGGGTAGAGCGCGGCCAGCCGCGCGTCGATCCACGCCGCGCGCTGCGCCGGGGTGGAGGGGTGGGGCGGGGGCGGGACATCCATGGCGCGGAAAAGAGCACCGGGAGCGGCGCGGCGCGCAAGCCCGGGGCGCAAAAAGGCCGGCGACCCCGAGGGATCGCCGGCCGGAGGGAACGGGACGCTTTGAGAGTTACTCGATCACCACGCGGTAGAACACCTTGGCCGACGCGGGCGGCGTGGCGTCGGTGAGCACGAGGGTGGAGCCGGTGCCGGAGACGGCGCTGCCAACGTTGGTCCAGACGATCGGGTTGGTGGCGAGATCGGTCGTGACCTGGAGCTGGTAGGTGCGGCCGGACTGGGACTCGAAGGTCACCGTGGCCTGTCCGCCGGAGAGGGCGAGGGTGGTCGAGGGAATGACGATCGTGCCGCCGACCGGGATGATGGTGCCGCCGCCGGTGATGCCGGCCGGCGTGGTCTGGGTGGTGGCGGCTCCGCTCAGGTCGAGGACGCCGTCGTTGGTGAAGCCGGCATCGGCGACCAAGGTGGCGCCGTTGAGGAGCTCGATGGACGCGCCGCTGTTGTTGGCCACGGTGTTGTTGAGGGTCAGGGTGGTTGAGGCGCCGTCGATCTCGATGACGCCGTCATTTACGACCGCGCCGATGATGCTATTGGTGCCGGTGACGCGCACGATACCGCCGCTGTTGACGGTCAGCCCGCCCACCATGGTTGCGCCGCTCAGTTCCAAGACCGTGCCACTTGCCACGGTGATGCCGCCGCCACCGAGTTCGTTGGCGACTTGGAGGGTCACGTTGTCACCGAGGGTGATGGCTTGGTCGAAGGACAGGGCGTTGCCGGTGATGATGAGCTTGCCGGTGCCGCTCAGGGTGAGACCGGTGGAGCTGCCACCGCCGGTGCCGGTCGCGCCGACCGTGCCGGAAAGCGTGGTCGTGTTGTTGACCCTGAGATGTAGTTGGCCGGAGGTGCCATTGCCGGTGAAGAAGCTGGAGAGACCTTGAAGTTCCAGGTTGCTGCCGCTGATGGTGGCCAAGGCGCCTTCGCGCCCACCGACCGAGAAACCGGTCGCTGAAACGATGGGCTGGCTAAGTTGAAGAGTGCCGTAGTTCAGGCGGATTTGGTTCGGGGCGATGCCGAGGTCACCGGCGTCGTCGACGATGATCGTGCCGGCGGTGGTGGTGCCCGCGATGCCGACCTGGAGGCCGGTGATGGCGGCGGCGGTCCCGGTGAGATTGAGGGTGCCGGATCCGGTCTTCACCACGTAGGTGGTGGTGGTGAAGCTGCCGGTGGGCCGCAACGAACCGTTGGGCACGCTAATGGTGCGGGTGATGAAACCGGTGAAGTTGATCGGGCCGTTCAGCGCGGTGATGCCGGCGGTGTTGACGGTGAGGTTACCGGAAAGGGCGAGTTCGCCGCCGGAGACGGTGAGACGGGCGACGTCATTGAGGGTGAGCCCGGTGGCGGCGTTGCTGGCGTTGGCCAACTCGATCAAGTCGCCGTTGGTGAAGGTCAAGGAGCCGGCGTTGACCGGACCGTTGATGGTCAGGGTGTCGCTAACGGTGGGCAGAGTGATGGTGCCGGCGGTGCCGGCGATGGTGCGGCCGGCGCCGAGGTTGAAGGTGCCGCTCAGGGCGAGGGTGCCGCTGTTAAGGGTGATCGTGTTGGCGGCGTCGCCGAGCTCGTTGTCGGCGGAGATCGCGAGGGTGCCGCCGTTGACGAAGAGCCCGCCGGTGAAGGTGTTGGCTCCGTTCAGGGTGAGCTGGCCGGGGCCTTCCTTCTTCACGCCAGCGGTGCCGGTGATGACGGAGTCGATGATGGTGAGGGTGTCGGCGGCGGTGAGGATCGTGCCTTTGCCGAGTTCTAGCGCGGTGCCACCGAAGGTGAAGCCGGTCTCGTCGATGGTGATATCGCCCGCCTGCACGGTGCCAGCGAGGGTGACGGTTTCGCCGGTGCCTTCGAAGGTCACCAAATTGGTGAGGCTGTTGGCGTAAGCGCCGTCGAAGTTACCGTTGGTCGAGTTCTGCCAAGTGCCTCCGACGCCTGTGCCATTCCAAGTGGTTCCGGGTAGAGCGGCTCCGGTGTAGACTACGTTTCCGGAGAAGGTCAGGTTGCCTTGGATGCCGCCGGTGCCGGTAGTGGCTTCAGCGTTGTAGGCATACAAACGGAATGTGATGGAGTTCGCATTTGCTAGCTTGCTCAGGTCCAACACATTATCGATATAACCCGTGTTCGCGTCGGGATTCGTCAACACACCGCCAGCATTGGTCAGGCCGGCATTGACCGTAGTGTAGTCGGGAAGCGGCGCAGCAAAACCGTCTGCGCTGGAGCGCCACTGCCACTGGCGTGGACCCGTGCCGCTTCGGCCGACACCAAAAGAAATGCTGGTGAGGTCTATCTGGTAGTCGGTCGCCGCCGTAAGAGTAAATTCGATGTATTTGGTTTCGTCGATTACGCCGGTGAGAGTGCCGGCTGTGGCGTCGACTGCCCAATTGCTGCCACGGAAATTTCCGGTGCTGGAGCTGGTGGTGATCCCCGCCTTGGTCAGCGGACTTACGGTGAGGTTGCTAACGGCAGTCCCGTTGTAGTCGAAGCTGGTTACGTTGTTTCCCGCCCCAGCGAGATTATAGGTGCCGGTAAACGGGATCTGCGCGAAGGCACTCGCGCAGAAGGCGCAGAAGAGCGCCGGAATGGTGGATAATTTGAGGTTCATGGGAAAAAGGTTTTGAATTAGATGCTTGGCGGAAGGGGGGAGAAAATCAGTTCGGCGTGAGGCGCCAGACGATGTTGTCGGGATTTTCACCCCGTTCTGCGTTTAGGTCGGTGCCGTGGGCCGCGATTTGGGTGCCGGTGAGGATACGAACGCTGCCGTCATACATGCCCAGGGCGGCCTTTCCTTGAAGGCCACCGTTTTCAGTGCTCGAGCCGTTACGGTTGTAGGGACCCACCGAGTTCGGTGACGTGGTGGCGTTGAAGAACGGGTAGGGAACGCCGGAGCGCAACGCCGTGCTGAAGTGTGGGGTTTCGCCGAACATCACGGTGCGAGAGGGAACCGCGCGGGGCGCGTTTTTGGTAAGGCGACCGAAGTTCGCGACGTATTGATTTGCGGCGGAGGAGCCGGGGGTGTTTGAGCTGCGGGCCGGGGCATAACAAAGGAAGGCGGCCCACGCGTTGGCCGGATTGTTGTTCTCGGCGAGCGGAGAGACCCAGATCGAGTTATCACCCAGCGTAGGGAGTTTGCCGCCCTTCAGGACCAAGTCGGCGAGGCGTTTTTGCCCGATGTAGGGTGGGAGGGCATTCCACCACGGGAGCACACCGATGCCGGGGTAGGGCGTGATATCGGTGGCGGAACTGGCGCTCAGGCTGCCGCTGCCTTGGTAGGGGACAAAACCTTTCCATTCCTGCATGTGGAGGGTGCACGCGACCGTCCACTGGCGCACGTTGCTGACGTTGATCGAAAACTTGGTCGTCTTTCGCACCTTGCCGACCGTAGGAATCAAAATCGCGGCGAGGATGCCGATGATGGCGATGACGGTGAGGAGCTCGATGAGGGTGAAACCCCCGGCGTGGCGCGGCACGGGCTCGCGATGGCATTGGGTGCTATTCAGACATTTCATGGTTCGATTAAGCAACCGGCTTGCCACAGGCGGCAAACCGGGCAGGTGACTTCGCGGTTAAAATCCCAAAGCGTGAAACTACGGAGCCGGCCACGCGAGCGCAGCGGGCGAAAACACCGCGTCGCGGCCCGATGCACCGGGGGAAGGGGAAAACGCTGAAACGCGGAAAGCGGAAAGGCTGAAACGCGGCGGGCCGAAAAATGTGGAATGCGGGAA
>CAMCHD010000219.1 GCA_945874545.1 Akkermansia muciniphila
GCCGGGCCTGCCAGGCGTAGAAAGGATTACCGGCCAGCACCCCGGTGGCCATGCCGGGGAGCACCTTGCCGTAAAAGAGGTCGGCGGAAAACCCCATCAGGCCCATGCAAAAGCCGGTCATCAAAAGCAGGTTGATGAGGCTGTCCAAACCAAGCGCGAAGAACCCGTCGAGGTCCCCTTTCACAAAGGCTTTCATGAACCACGCCTAGCAACCGTCGTGCCCGCCGCGGGCGGGTCAGCCATCCCCTCCGCCATGCGCCAGCCAAACGCCCGGAGCACCACGGCGGGCCGGCCGACGGGCGGCGAATACCCGCGACGCAAAAAAGCCCGACCGAGGTCGGGCCGGAAAGGGGCGGGCAGCCGGGGCGGGCCTTACTTGCCCAGCGCCTCGAACTTGGGCGTCAGGTAGTCCGCGCAGCTATCGAGCGAGGCGAGGTGGATGTAGTCGGCCTCGGGCACCTCGATGCCATGCTGTTTGCGCAGCTCCATCACGATATCAAGGAAGTCCATGCTATCCAATTGCATCTGATCGCGCAGCCGGACGTCCGGCTTTAAGTTGGAGAGATCCTCGTCGGGGGCGATGTCGGCGATGATATCGAGCACGATCTGCTTGCAGGCGTCTTTGGTCATGGGAATCGAAAAGGGGATCGGGAAACCGGAAAAGTCGAGGAACTAGGCGGCAAAGCGTTTCACAATCAACGTGGAATTGATGCCCAGCATGCCGAAGGAGTTGTTCAAAATCGCGTCCACCCGGGCGACCTTGCGCGGCTGGTTGAGGACGAGTCCGTCGATGGCGCAGAGCGGATCGAGGTCGTCGACGTTGATCGTCGGGTGCACGACGAGGTCGTCAAAGCTGGGCAGATTGCCCGCCAGCTCGAGCGCTCCGGCGGCGCCCATGCAGTGGCCGATGTAGCTCTTGGTGTTGTTGATACTGGTCTCGGGGCAGCCCTGGCCGAACACGGCGCGGATGGCTTCGCACTCCTGGATATCGCCTTGCGGGGTGGCGGTGGCGTGGGTGTTGACGATGTGGATCTCGTCGGCCTTGAGCCGGGCGTTGACCAATGCCTTGCGCACACACTCGGCCTGGCGGCCGGGGTTGGGCAGAACGTAGTCGGAGGCGTCGCTATTGACGCAGTAGCCGGCGATCTCGCCATAGATCCGGGCGCCGCGGGCGAGGGCGTCGTCCAGGCGCTCGAGGGTATAAATGCAGCCGCCCTCGGAAACCACGATGCCGTTGCGGGCCTTGTCGAAGGGGCGGGAGGCCTTTTTCGGATCGGCGTGGGTGGCGAGCGCACCCTGGCTCTTGAAGCCGGCGAAGATGCCGAAGGTGTGGATCGACTCGCTCACCCCGCCGCAGAACGCGAAGTCGACCTCGCCCAGCCTGAGCATCTGGGCGGCGTGGATCAGGCCGAGATTACCCGCCGCGCAGGCCGCGCCGATGGTGTAGGCGGGACCGGTGATGCCGAGGGCGAGCGAGATCTCGCCGGCGGGATTGTTGGCCACGGTGCGGGGGTTGTGGTAATGCGACCAATACTTGGTGTCGTAGTTGAACTTCGAGATGGCGTAGATCTCGTTCTCGGTCTCGACGTTGCCGTGCTCGGTGCAGCCGAGATAGATGCCGACGCGATCCTTCGGCATGGCATCGAAGGCGAGCCCGCTGTCCTTCAGCGCCTCGTGGGCGCAGTAGATCGAGATGGACCCGGCGCGGGTGCCAACGCGGAGGCCTTTGCGGGTCTGGTAACGCAGCGGATCGTAGTGGCACACGCCCGCGATGAGACGGCCCATGTAGCGGACGTCGAAGGGCTCCACCCCGGCCACGCCGGCGAGCAGGTTTTGACGAAATTCGGACAAGGAATTCCCGTTCGGCGCGGTGAGGCCGATACCGGTGATGACGATGCGGGCGGGCTGAAACGACATGCGGAGGGAAAAGCGCTAGCCAAGGCGGGCGGGTTGGCAATACAAGCCTCGCTCCGTTTTCACGCGGACTTTTCCGCCCACCACCCACCCACCACCCAATCATGAACGTCCTCGTCGTCGGAGGCGCCGGTTACATCGGCTCCCACTGCGTCCGCCAACTGATCGCCGCCGGTCACCAACCCGTCGTGCTCGACAACCTGGTCTTCGGTTACCGCAAGGCCGTGCCGGCCGACGTGCCGTTTTACTCGGTCAACCTCGGCAACGAGTCCGAGGTCGGGAAAATCCTCAAAAAAGAGAAGATCGACCTGGTCATGCACTTCGCCGCCTACGCCTACGTGGGCGAGAGCGTCACCGACCCGCTGAAGTATTATTTCAACAACGTCGCCGCCACGCTCCATCTTCTGCGCTGCATGCTGGGCTGCGGGGTGAAAAAATTCGTCTTCTCCTCCACCTGCGCCACCTACGGCGTGCCGGAGAAAATGCCGCTGGTCGAGGACATGCCCCAGGCCCCGATCAATCCCTACGGCCAGACCAAGCTCGACATCGAGAACGCGCTCAAATCCTTCGCCAAGGCCTACGGGCTGAGTTTCGCCGCTTTCCGCTACTTCAACGCCGCCGGCGCGGCCGAGGACGGCGCGATCGGCGAATGCCACGACCCCGAGACCCACCTGATCCCGCTGGCGATCGACGCCGCCACCGGCAAACGCCCCGCCCTTCAGGTTTTCGGCACCGACTACCCGACCCCGGACGGCACCTGCCTGCGCGACTACGTGCACGTGGACGACCTGAGCCGCGCCCACATCGCGGTGTTCGAAAAACTCGAGACGCCCGGCGCGCAGTTCTTCTACAACCTCGGCACCGGCACCCCCACCTCGGTGCTCGAAGTCATCCAGGCAGTCGAGAAAGTCACCGGCCTCAAGGTCCCCTACTCCACCGCCCCCCGTCGCGCCGGCGATCCGCCCGCGCTCTACGCGGACTCGTCCAAGGCCAAAACGGAGCTGAATTGGGAACCCAAATACGCCACCATCGAGCCCATCGTCGCGACCGCCTGGAAGTGGCATTCCACCCACCCGGAGGGCTTTGGCCCTAAGACAGGGTGAAACCGGCGCAAACAGGCTGTCAGGGATTAACCACTGATAGCACGCATGCCCACGGATGGGTTGGTTTGCATCCGTGAAAATCCGCGAAATCCGTGGTTAAATCGACCGTTTAGATCGAGCCGCGCGCGGAAATCCGAGCAAGCGACTCGAGGAACCTAAAGGAAACGCCCGCCGGACCTTGTCCGGCGGGCGTTTGCGTTTACCCAAGACTCGCCGGATGACGGCGAGTTCAGGCGAAGACTTCGTCGGCGCGGAAAAAGCGGGCGATCTCGATGAGGCCGTTTTCCTCGCTGTCGGAAGCGTGGACGACGTTTTTCATCATCTCCGTGCCGAAGTCGCCGCGGATGGTGCCTTTGGGGGCCTTGCGGGAATCGGTGGGGCCGAGAAGGTCGCGCACCACCGCGACGACGTTTTCGCCGCGAAGCGCGAGCACGATGACCGGACGGGAGCTCATAAAGGCCTCGATCTCGGGGTAAAAGGGCTTGGACGCCACGTGCGCATAGTGCTCGCGCAACTGGGCGGAGGTGAGGCGGGTCATCTTGCACCCGATAATCTCAAAGCCCGCCTTTTCGAAGCGGTCGACCACGTTGCCCACGTGCTTTTGCTCGAGACAGTCGGGCTTACAAATAATGAGGGTTTTCTGCATAGAACCGTGAACCAGAAGGAATCCGCGACCGGGTTGCAAAGCCTGATTTTACCCCGATAAATCGGTATCCGCCGACAAGCGACGGGATCGGCCCGGCCGGCGCCTTCGGAGCCCGTCGATCTAGGCCACGCCAGGTTCGGAAAATCTCAGCGCCAGCGTGCCGGTGTTGGTTTTCCAATCGAGGACGGGCCAGCCTGCGCCGGGCGCGGGAAACCCGAGCCGATGACGGGTGCGCGAGGGGCGAAAAGGGCGGGTGACCACCCCGTCGGTCAGCTCGATATGGCTGACTTCAAACTCGCCCCGGCAGCGGGCGGCGATGCGCAGCGCCGCGACGGGATCGTCGACCGGCACCGCAAACTCAAAACGCAGCCGCGGCGTAAGCGGGCGGGCGGCGGCGGCGCGAAACTCGATCAAGACCCGGGAGTGGAGTTCGCGCCAGATCGCCGGCCCGTCGGGCGCGCCGGGGTCGGCGAGGAGTTGCTCGACCACGACCTTTTGGTGGCAGGGGGCGAAGTGATGCAGGGTGAAACGAAGGGTCCAGCGGCCGCAGACCGGCGCGGCGTGAAAAACCCGCGCCGGCCGGCGCACGACGGCGCGGAGCCAGGCGCGCAGGACCCGCAACCGGGCGGCGTCGGCGCGCAAGATCACGGCGTTGGGCGAGACGGCGAAGGTCGAGGCCGGCCGCGAGGCGGTCCAAAGCGCCCGCGCGGCGGCGCGGGCGGCCGGCAGGCGGGCGGCGAACGCGACGCAGGCGGCGGCGAAGGCCGCCGTGTCCAGCAGGGCGGCCGGATGGACGGAAACCTGCCGGCGCAGGCGGTGGACATGCCCGGCGGCCAGGCGAACAAAGGCGTCGCGGGCGGCGAGGTAGGCCTGAAAACGCGCCGTGGCGCCCAGAAAGCCATACGGAGACGTCCGCCCCAGGAAAGGGTCGTGGCCGAGGCGGTTGAACGCACGGGCGGCGCGGGCGTGGGGGGCGGGACTCTCGCGGCGCGGGCCGACGAGGTCCCAGCGGGAATTGATTTCCCAGCGGGAGTTGCCGGCGAAGGCATGGTCGTCGCCGGCAAGCAGGCGGCGGGCGAGGCGGCCGGCGAGACGGCCGGCGGCGGCCGCGCTCGGATCCCCCTCGCCGGCGGCGGCCGACACCGCGACCGCACCCGGCCTGGCGTAACCAATTTGGTTACACTTTGCCCGGGTCGTTGAGGCGAGGCGGCGGAGGCCGGCGGAGAGCAGGGTGGCGGGGTCGTCGGGCGCGGAGGGGTTTAACCAGAGATTGGCGGCGGCGGCGGAGAGCAGGGTGGTCGTCGGGAGGGCGAGGCGGTGCGGTTCCCAGCTGGTCACCAGGTAACCGGCGGCGCGGGTGGCGAGCGCGCGCCGGTGCCAGGCGGCGAGGTTTTGCAGGCGGTCGGTCCAGACCGGCGCGACCTCGTGCCGGAAGGCGCCGTTCATGGGACAGGCCCAGTGCTCGATGCCGGCGGCGGCGAGGGCCGGGGGCAGGTCGTATTCGGAAAAATTATACAACTCCATCCGCGGATGACGGGCGAAGGGATGGTAATACCAATCGTAGGCGGAAAGCGCGGCGGCCGGGGCGCCGGGCGCGGAGCCTTTCGCGGCGAGCGGGGCGAGGAGGGGGACGGCCTCCGGCAGCAGCGCGAGCATGTCGGCCCAGAGTCCGAGGCGCAGGCCGCGCCCCGAGGCGGCGGCGTGGAGACGGGTCACGTGCCCGGCGAAGTGGGCGGCGAGGCCGACGGAGGCGATCTCGGCGCGGGAGAGCGGGTGGCGGCCGAGGTGGAAACTCTCGTCGAGGCCGGCGTGGATCTCGCCGGCGGTGCAGAGCGGGGCCAGATCGCCGAAGAGTTTTTCCACCAGCTCGGGTGTGCGGGGATGGAGCGGACAGATCTGGCCGGCGGGCAGGGCGACGCCGGTGGCGGGATCGCGCAGTTCGTTCAGATCGCGCCACGCGGGTGTCTTGATCAGGTATTGGGTGTGGCCGAGGAGATTGGCGATGGGCACGACGCCGATGCCGTGGGCGGAGGCGGCCGCGACGAGCGTTTCAAATTCGCGCCAGGAATACGCGTCGGCCCGGGCGACGCCGGGCAGGGACGGGTAATCGACGGCGTCCTCGAGGTGGAGGTAAAGGCGCTCGTAACCCCACTCGGCGTAACGCGGCAGCAGGCCGAGGAGATGGTCGAGGCGTTCGACCTGACGGGCGAGATCCCATTGGAAGGCACGGAGCATGGGATCGGACCAAAACGACTCCGCCCGCGCTGTCGAGGGACGGCGCGGGCGGAGGGAAACCCGGCGGACGCCGGGCGGGTGGGACGGTCGCTTAGAACTTGTAGGACGCGTCGACGTAGAACTGGCGGCCGATGGCGCCGTAGGTGCCGGTGTCGACGTTCGAGTCGGTGTTGACCGTGTAGTCGAGGGGGCCGAAGCGATTGAACACGTTGTTCACGCCGAAGGTGACCTTGAGACCGGAGAGGAAACGCACGCCCTTCGGCACCGCGTAGGACATGGCGACGTCGATGGAGTGGTATTCCTTGATCTTGGTGTCATCCTCGAAGCCATCCAGATCGGGGATAAAACGCCAGCCGACCATGAAGGAGTAGTCGGAGATGGTGTAGTCGACCGAGGTGTAGGCCTGATAGTCAGGCAGGGTGCCCTGCAGGTAGGACGACTGGCCCGCGTAGTCCTCGGCCTTGTC
>CAMCHD010000220.1 GCA_945874545.1 Akkermansia muciniphila
GCGCAAAATCGACCTTGCGCTTTGTCGCGCGTGTCCTTGTTTCGACACCTCGTTTCCGGAGAGGTGGCTGAGTGGCCGAAAGCAGCGCTTTGCTAAAGCGCCGTAGGTGTAACAGCCTACCGGGGGTTCGAATCCCCCCCTCTCCGCCAGTTTAAACCCTTGTGAAGAAGGTGTTTACCCCGAAAGGGATCCACCGACAAGATCGTGGACACCATCGCCGCTCACATCGAGCTGAACGCCGTCCGCGCCGGCCTCGTATCCGACCCCAAGGACTACCGTGTCTGCGGCTACGCCTAGGCCGTCACCGGACAACCCCGGGTCCGCGCGGGCCTGCGCCATCCTCGGCGGCCAAGCCTTCGTCGCCTACCGCACACGCACCGGCCGCAGACAAAACTCCCCGCCCAAACCCCTCCCTCCCCTCGCCGATTGGGGCTCCGACCTCGCCACCTTTCGCGGCCTGCGCAAGGGGGCGGCTCAAGCGCGCCGGCCCAACGCACGCTGCGGGCCTGTATTTCGAGCCATCGTCCGTCACCTCCGACCGACTGCCAAAACTCCGGATGCGTGTCGCTCTCGTTATGCCGCGTGCTCCACTCGACTCGCTTGCGGATCAGCAAGCCAGGTTCCTATCGGTGGGCAGTCCTCGACCGGATGAATCGTCATCCGAGACAATCCGCGCGATCCGCGGTGAAATCCGCTTGCCCCGTCCAAACGTCCCTCAGCCAGTGGTCGCCTTCTTCGAGGCCAACCGCGCGGCCATCGCACCGTGCAGCGTGAGTTGCAGCGGGTGGTAAAGGAGCAACGGCAGCAAAATCAACCCGGTGCGCGGGTCGCCGGCGAAGATCACACCGGCCAGCGGCACGCCGGATGCGAGGGTCTTTTGCACCGCGCAAAACTCCGCCGCGACGCCGTCGCCCGCCTTCAAGCCCGCCGCGCGCACCAACGCGCGTGTCGTGTAGGTCGCCGCCGCGAACAAGCCGACCGCGATGGCCAGTGCTTCCAGCGGCAGGCTCGCCCCGTGCAAGGTCCAGACCTCGCCCTTCGAGGCGTCGCAGAAGGCCGCGAACACGATGAAGAGGATCACCGACATGCTGAGCGTGCCGAGGCGCTTTTTGTGCTTCGTGGCCCAGTCGCCGAGGCGCAGGCGTAGGAGTTGCCCGACCACCAGGGGCGCGAGGATGAGTTTCAAAAGCTCAACGATGATCTTGCCCGCGTCCACCCCTCCCCCCTCCCCGCCCAGGGTCACGCCTTGCAGGCCCATCGAGACCGCGAGCAACGCGGGCGTCAGCACGATGCCGAGCAGGCTGGAGAGCACCGCGTTGCAGATCGCGCCGGCGGTGTTGCCGCCCGCGCTGGCGGTGAGCACCGCCGCCGAGGAGACGGTGGAGGGCAACACGCTGAGGTAGACCAGGCCGATGCGCAGCTCCTCCGGCAACCACCGGCCGACCAGCGCCGCCACGACCAGGCCGAGCAAGGGGAATCCGACAAACGTCATGCCTTGCACCACCGCATGCAGCCGCACCTGCCCGATGGCCGCGCGCATCGCCGCCGTGGGCAGCAGAAGACCCTGCAGGACAAAAATCAGCCCGACACCGAGCTTGGTCGTGACCTCCGGGCGCAGCCAACCGCCCTTGCTCGCGATTTCCGGGACGAACCAGGCGAGGGCAAACGCCACCGGCAGGAGACAGACGAACCAGTGCTGCGCCCAGATTTTCTTGAACATGGCCAACGCTTAAAGCCGACCGCCCCACCGCCGACAGCACAAACCTCTGGTGTTTTGCGGCTTTCCACCCCACCGCGGTCCGCGCGCCGGCCGCCGCCCCGCCTAGCCGCCGCCCGGCTTGTCGCCGTCCGCCGTCCGCGCCCGCCCCAGTTTGCGCCGCAGCAAGGCCGTCAACTGGTCCCGGCCCTCGACCCGCAAGCCCCACGCGACACCGGCAAAGACCACGAGCCCCGCCGTCACGCCGACCGCCAGTCCGGCGACGTCCCGCCAGGCTCCCACCCCGACCGCGCCTTCCCAAGCCCGGCGCACGAGGTCCACCGCCGCCGCCATCGCCATCGCCGCCGCCACGACCTTGGCCAGATGCACCCGCAAGCGGCCCAGGCCGAGCGCCGGCGCGAGTCGCCCGAGCCGGAGTTGCAGGTAGCCGGCCTGGACAAAGACCGCGAGCGTGGCGGCCAGGGCCAGACCGGTGACGCCCAGCGGCCCCATCAGGACGAGACTCGCGACCACGTTGGCCAAAAAACTCCAAAGCGCGGCGCGGACCGGGGTGCGGGTGTCCTTGTGCGCGTAGAAGGCCCGGAGCGCCAGGCTGACAAAGGCGAGGCAGGGCAAGGCCAGCGCCCCCACCCCGACCACCGGCGTCATCAGCGCGGTGTCGGCCGCCGTGAAGGCCCCGCGTTGGAACAACACCCGCGTGATCGGCTCGGCCAGCACGGCCAGACCGAAGGCGGCGGGAATGTTGATCAGGAGGATCAGGCGCATGCCCTCGCGGTAGTCGGCGGCGAGCAGATCCGGCCGGCCCTCGGCCGCGTGGCGCGCGATACGGGGAAAATACACGGTCGAGACCGCGATGGCGAAGACGCCGATGGGCAGCTCCATGAGGCGGGTCGAGAGGTTGAGCAGGGTCGCGGCGGCGTCGTCGACCGAGAGCGCGAAGAGCCGCGAGAGGGTGGTGTTGACCAGGTAGATCGCCGAGCCGAAGAGGGTCGGCAGCATGAGGGAGGCGATCTGGCGCACCCCCGCGCTGCGCGCCGGGGCGAAGCGCGGTCGCCAGCCCAGGCGCCGGAGGGCGAGGCCCGGGGTGATCATCTGGAGCGCGCCGCCGAGGAGCACGCCACCGCAGAGCCACTCCATGCGACCGGCCGGATCGCCCGCCGCCACCTGGTGCACGCCGAGGCCGAGCAGACCCAGCATGGAGAGATTTAACCAGACCGGATTGAGCGCGGGCTCGAGGAAACGTCCGCGCGTCTGCAAGGCGGCGCTGAAGACCGCCGCGAGGCAGACGGTGACGAGGTAGGGAAACAACACCACCCCGAGCCGCGCGCCCGCCGCCCAGCGCGCCACGGTGTCGGGCGCCATCCCCGCCGCCTCGAGGCGCGGCGCCCACCAGCCGTGCGCGCCCAGGGCGAGCATGGCCGCGAGCACGATCGCGCCGGTCGCGAGCAAGGTCCAGCTGGCGACCTCGCTGACCAACCGGTCCGCGCCCGCGTCGCCGTTTTTCCGCGTCTCCTCCTGCAAGGTCGGAACCAGCGCGGCGGTGAGCGCGCCTTCGCCAAGCAGCCGGCGAAACAAATTGGGCAGGGTGAAGGCGGTGACGAAGGCGGAGGCCAGGGCGCTGGCGCCGAAAACCGCCGTGATGGCCATGTCCCGCGCCAGGCCGAGCACACGCGAGAGCATCGTCACCCCCGACACGATCCCGACGTTGCGCAGCGCTTGGCCCATGGTTTGAGCGCGCACCGTCGCGGGCGCGCCCAGCCCTGACAAGCCCGCAGAACGCCGCCCGCGACCGGCCCGCGGTGGAATTCGCGCGCCCGATTCCAAAGCGACGCCGGCGAATTGAGAAACCGCCCGTTCCCCCACAGTGCTTCCGGCCATGACCCAATCCGAACGCGAGGGCGTCGCCCTCATCGCCTTGGCCGCCGCCTTTGCCGACGGCCACAAATCCGACGACGAGCGCCAGGCCCTTCGCGCGTTGTTCGAACAGCTCGAGATTCCCGACGGCGCCGCCCTCGTCACCCGGGTCCTGCTGCGCAAGGCGCCGCTGACCGAGATCACGCCGCGCCTGGTCAGCCCCGAGGCGCGCGCGCTCGCGTTCGAGATGGCGGTGCACCTGGTCGAGGCCGATGGCCGCCGCAACGACGCCGAGGCTCGCTTTCTCGCCACCCTGGCCGAACAGCTGGCCCTTCCCCCGACGCAGACCGCGCAAACCCTGCGGGCGGCGGACGATCTTTCCGCCACGGCGTCTCCCCCGCCGGAGGACGCGCCCGGCGCGATCGGGAGCGTCCCGCCTCCGCCCCCCGCGCTCGCGGTCCGCCCGGTGGCGACCGTGCCCGACCCGGCCCTGGACGGCACGATCCGCAACACCGCGATCCTGGCCGGCGCGATCGAGCTGCTCCCCCAGTCCGTCGCCACCCTCGGCGTGCTACCGCTCCAGACGCACCTGGTCTACCGCATCGGACGGCACTACGGCTACACCCTCGACGCCGGTCACGTGAAGGAATTCATCGGCGTGCTCGGGCTCGGACTCACCTCGCAGGCTTTCGAGGGCCTGGCCCGGAAATTTCTCGGCGGACTGGTGAAAAAGGCGGGCGGCGGGCTCGCCGGCGGACTGGCCGGGGCGGCGACCGGGCCGGCCATCACCTTCGCCACGACCTACGCGCTCGGCCAGCTCGCCCAGCGCTATTACGCGGGTGGCCGCACGCTCTCCGCCTTGCAGCTGAAGGAGTCCTTCCAAGGCCTGTTGGGCACGGCTCGGGCCGAGGGGGATCGTATGCTGCCGCAGATTCAGGCACGGGCCCGAGGCCTGGACATCGCTCGCCTGCCCGCCTTGATCCGCGGTCTCTGAAGGGAGGGCCCGGAGACGGAGAGTGGTCCGCCACCTTCTGCCTCCACCCTCGCCGGCCTTCGTGGCGCTATTCGGCCGAAGACGAGCCGAGGTCGAGCGCGAGGGTATCGATGAATTTCCGCATCGCAGGGGTCAAAACCCGGCCCTTGCGGTGCAGTATGGCGAGCGGACGGGTGAACTCCTTACCTTTGAGCGAGAGCTGGGCGAGCGTGCCCGCCCGCACCTCCTGTTGCACCGTGGCCTGGGGCACGATCGCGATGCCATGGTCGATCTCGACCGCGCGCTTCACCGTCTCGATGTTGTCAAACTCCATCACCGGCTCGCAGTTCTCCAACTTGTGCTCGCGGAAGATCTGGTCCACCGCCTTGCGCGTCGGGATGTCGGGATCAAAGCCGATGAACTTGTGCCCGGCCAACTCCGCCACCGCGACCGAACTCTTCTTGGCCAGCGCATGCTGAGGCGGGGTGATCAGGACCAGACGGTCGTTGCGGAAAGGCAGGATCTCGATCTGACGCTGCTTCTGCGGAAAGGCCACCAGGCCGAAGTCGACCGAGTTGTGCAGGATGTCCTCGTAGACCAGGTTGCTGCGCCGGTATTCCACCCGCACGTTGACCGAGGGAAAGTCGTGCAGGAATTTTTTGATGTAGGGCGGCAGCTCATGCAGCCCGATGGAGTAGATGGTCGAGATGCGGATGGTGCCGCTGATCACCTTTTTCAGCTCCTGCAGATCGCTCTCCAGCTTGTCGTAGGTGTGCAGCATCTCCTTCGCCGACTCGTAGACCTGGTAACCTTCGCGGGTGAGTTGAAACTGCTTTTGACTGCGGTCGATGAGCAGCGCCTTGAAGTGTTTTTCCATCGCGCGGGCCTGCTGGCTGACCGCCGACTGGGTGATGCCGTTTATCTTGGCGGCCTTGGAGAAGCTCTTCGTCTCGACCAGGTCGGCGAAGATTTTGAAGTTGTCGATTTGCATGGGGTGGACGCGACCGAGGAAGAAGTATACCTATAAACGTGGCTAATCCGCCTGCAACCGAGAAAACACCCATTCACCATGCTCACCTATGAAGATTTCTGTTTGCGCGCCGCCGAGGTCGAGGCGCGCATCGCGGCCGCCGCCCACGCCGCCGGGCGCCCGGCCGGCTCCGTCCGCCTGTTGCCGGTGACCAAGACCCACCCGGCCGAGGCCGCCGCGCACGCCGCCCGCCGGGGCTTCGCCGCCGTGGCCGAAAACCGGGTCCAGGAGGCCGCCGCAAAACGTCCCCTCGCCCCCGCCGCCCTGCGCTGGGAACTCATCGGACACCTCCAGAGCAACAAGGCCCGCCTCGCCACCGAGACCTTCGATCGTATCCAAAGCGTCGATTCGGAAAAACTCCTCCGCCACCTCGACCGCGCCGCCGTCGAGCTCGGCCGCCCGCTCGCCGTGCTCCTGCAGATCAACGCCGGCCGCGATCCGGCCAAGTTCGGCGCCGAGCTCGAGGACGCCCCCCGCCTGCTCGACACCGCCCTCGCCTGCCCCGCCCTTCGGGTCGAGGGCCTGATGACCATAGCCCCCCTCGGCGCCACCCCGGACGAAACCGCCGAACACGCACGCCGCACCTTCGCCACCCTGCGCGAACTGCGCGACGCCCTCGCCGACCGCGCCCGCGTCGCCCTGCCCGAACTCTCCATGGGCATGAGCGGCGACCTGGAGCTGGCGGTCGCCGCCGGCGGCACCTGCGTGCGCGTCGGAACCGCGCTCTTCGGCGCCCGCTGAGGCCCGCCAGGCCTT
>CAMCHD010000221.1 GCA_945874545.1 Akkermansia muciniphila
CAAGCCGGGTCCGCCCCGTCGCTTCCGTCCCACCGGCTTTGGTATGACAAACCCGCCGCCCACTGGCTGGAGGCCCTGCCGGTCGGCAACGGCCGAATGGGCGCCATGGTCTTCGGGAGAGTCACCGAAGAGCGGATACAGTTCAACGAGCAGACTCTCTGGACCGGCGTAGACGCATCGCAAAAGATCACCGGCCACAACATCGGCGACGGCGCCATGGGCGACTACCAGCCCTTCGGCGATGTCTTCCTCAACTTCCCCACCGCCCCCACGCCCTCCACCGACTACCGCCGCGACCTCGATCTGCGCACCGCCGTCGCCACCACCCGCTACAAAAGCGGCGATGTCACCTTCACCCGCGAGGTCTTCGCCTCCCACCCGGATCGTGTTGTCGTCATCCGCCTCACCGCCGACCACCCCGCCTCCCTCACCTTCGACGTTTCGCTCAAAGACGTGAAACGCCGCCAGCTCGCCCCCGTCGCCACCACCACCGACGCCACCGCCCTCCAGCTCACCTTCGCCGGCCGTCTCTCCCGCCCGCCCGACGTTCCCGCCACCGATCTCCGCTGGAACGACATGGCCTACCACGCCTCCCTCCGCCTCCTCCCCGAGGGCGGCCAGGTCTCGGCCTCCGCCTCCGGCGCTTCGCTCTCCGTCACCGGTGCCGACTCCGTCACCCTCCTCCTCGCCGCCGCCACCGATTACGATCTCGACCCACGCAAAAACTTCCGCGGCTCGGCCCCCGCCCCCAAGGTCGCCGCCACCCTCGATCGCGTATCGAAAAAACCCTACGTTCGTCTCCTCGCCGATCACGTCGCCGACCACCAGTCGCTCTACAACCGCGTCGCCCTCGACCTCGGCGACCACGCCCGCGACTCCGTTCCCACCCACCAACGGCTCAAGGACTACAAGGCCGGCACCGCCGACCGCTCGCTCGAGGCCTTGCTCTTCCACTACGGTCGCTACCTCTCCATAGCCAGCGTCCGCCCCGGCGGCCTCCCCGCCAACCTCCAGGGCCTGTGGAACGACAATCCCGCCCCGATGTGGTATTCGGGTTACACGCACAACACCAACGTGCAGATGAACAACTGGCTCAACGAAACCGCCAACCTCACCGAGTGCGCCGAACCTCTCTTCGACTGGATCGAAAACATCGAGCTCTCCACCAAGCTAAACCCCGACCCCCGACTCCGCACCGAGCTGGGCTGGGTCATGTATAGCACCCACAACCCCGTCGGGGGCAACAGCGGCTGGGCCTTCCACCGCCCCGGCAGCGCCTGGCTCAGCCAGCACTTCTGGGAACACTACGCCTTCGGCGGCGACATGCAGTTCCTCCGCACCCGCGCATATCCCCAGCTCCGCGAGCTCACCCGCATGTGGGACGCCCGCCTCGTCGAAGGCCCCGGCGGCAAACTCATCACCCCCGACGGCTGGTCACCCGAGCACGGCCCCGTTCGCGGTCCCGACGGCAAGGTCACCATCAAGGAGGGCAACCGCACTCCCCAACCCGGCGCCTCCTACGATCAGCAGATCATCTGGGATCTCTTCACCAATTTCCTCGAAGCCTCCTCGGCCCTCGATCTCGACGCCGACCTCCGCGCCCGCATCACCGAGCGCCGCGCCCGCCTGCTTGGTCCGCAGGTCGGCCGCTGGGGCCAGCTCCAGGAATGGATGGAGGACGTCGATGATCCCAAACACGAATACCGCCACTTCGGCCACCTCTACGCCCTCCACCCCGGCCGCCAGATCACGCCCACCACCACCCCCGAGTTCGCCCGCGCCGCCAAGGTAACGCTCGACGCCCGCAGCGATGGTAACGTGGGCTGGAGCCGCGCCTGGAAAATCCTCTTCCGCGCCCGCCTCCACGACGGCGAGGCCGCCACCCGCGTCATCCGCACCACCCTCGACTACGTCCCCGCCAACACCCGCGGCAGCGGCACCTACGCCAACCTCTTCGGCGCCGGCCCACCCTACCAGATCGACGCCAACTTCGGCTACACCGCCGGCATCGTGGAATTGCTTCTGCAAAGCCACGAGCAGACCACCGAAGGCACCTGGATCCTCCACCTCCTCCCCGCCCCGCCCAAGGCCTGGTCAACCGGCTCCGTGAAGGGCCTCCGCGCCCGTGGCGGCTTCGTCGTCGATCTCGACTGGCGCGAGGGCCGCCTCGTCTCCGCCAAGATCATTTCGACCCTCGGCCGCCCCGTCTCCCTGCGCTACGGCGGCGAAACCCGTGCGCTCACCATCTCGAAAGACGACTCCTACGTCTTCACGCCCTGACGCCCCCCGCTTACCGCCGGCATTGCTCGTCTTTCGCGCGCCGTCTTCGCCCTACCGCATAAAATCATGCGCCTCTTGATCTGCGCCTTCGCGCTGTTGTCTTCTATGCCCGCCGTCGCCCGCTCCGCCCCCGCCGAGTTCAACGTCGTTTGGTCCGGCTCCTCCATCGACTCGCTCGACTCCATGCCCCTCTCCGGCTCCCGGGGCGCCGGTGCCAACGTCTGGCTCCAGGACGGCTCTCTCTGGCTCTACCTCGCCCACAACGGCGCCTATGACGCCCGCGGCCGTCTTCTCAAACTCGGCTGCCTTCGCCTCACCCCGCCGGACGGCGGCTTTGACAACGCGTCCGTCCGCCAGGAACTCGACCTCGCCCGGGGCCGCATCCTCATCTCCGGCCGCACCGCCTCAGGCGCAAAGCTGTCCGCCACACTGTGGTTCGCCGGCGAAAATCTCCTCGTCGAATCCCCCGAACAACTCCCCGGCGCATGGGAAATCCACTACGCCACGTGGCGCGACATCCCTCGCGAAAAGCTCAAGCTCGACATGTGGCAGACCCACAGCGTGCCCGCCGACACCTTCGAATCCCGCGCCGATCACTTCGTCTGGTTCCAGCGCAACTCCGACCACAACCCGCTCCTTCCTCGCCGCGCGCAGGTCCAAGGCCTGCCCGCCGACGCCGCCCCCGACACCACCTCAGGCCGCATCTCTGGCGGCTCGTTTGCAGCCGCCGGCGGCCTCACCTTTGTCGATTCCGCTGCGATAAGGTGGCAAGACTGGCCCGGCGGCCGCCGCTGGACCTACCAAACCGCCCCGAAGACCCCGCTCATCCTCGCCGTCGCCCTCCGCGCCGCCGAGAACCTCGACACCGCCACCTGGTCCGCCGAGGCCCGCGCTCTCCTCGAACGCTCCGCCCGATCCGCCGCCCGCCGCGCCGAGACCGCCCGCTGGAAGGAGTTCTGGTCCCGCTCGTCCATCGTCATCAACCCCGGCCGCAGCCCTGCCGATCCCGCCTGGCAGGTCGGTCGTAACCAGACCCTTTTCCGCTACATGCTCGCCTGCAATCAGGGCGGCGAATTCCCCCTCCTGTTCAATGGCGGTATCTTCACCACCGACGACCCTCCCGGCCGCATCAAGGGCTCCAATAACAACGAGCTCCCGATCTCTCCCGGAGCCCCGATGACGCCCGACTTTCGCCGCTGGTTATACTGCGGCTTCATGTCGCAAAACCAGCGCTGGCTCGCCTGGCCCGCCCTCGCCGCCGGCGATGCCGATCTCGTGGAGCCCTCCATCCGTTTTTATCGCGACCGTGCTCGTGTCGCCGCCGCCCGCGCCCGTCTCAACAAAGCCGGGGGCGTCGTCTACACCGAGCCGCTCGATGTCTGGGGCCTCTGCGCCACCGGCGACCGCCCCGACGGCCTCTGCGGTCACGAGCACCTCACCTACCACTTCGCGATGATGCTCGAACACGCCCTCATCGCCCTCCACACCCGCTCCTACTCCGGCACCGCCCTCGCCCCCGATCTCGATTGGATCGTGGGCGCACTCCACTTCTACGATTCCTTCTACCGCGCCCAGCACAAGCAACGCCACGGCACCGAACTCAACGCCGCCGGCCGTCTCGTCATCTACCCGGGCAGCAGCGTCGAGGCCGTCATCGGCGCCACCAACCCGGTGGACGCCGTCTCCGGCCTGCTCGCCGTCTCCGACGCCCTCCTTGCCTTGCCCGACTCCGTCCTCTCCGCCGAACGCCGCGCCTGCCTGACCGCTCTCCGCGCCACCCTGCCCGACCTCCCCGTCGGCGAACGCGTCGGCCGCCGCTCCGTCCTCATCGCCGATTCCTACGAGAAGGCATACAATGCCTGGGAGTTCCCCGAGATGTATGCCGCCTGGCCCTACAAACGCATCGGGGTCACCGTCCCCGGCACCCTCGAACTCACCCGCGCCACCCTCGACACCATCCAGAAACCGTGGGCTGACAAGGTCCTCAACCACGACTTCTCCTGGATGCCCAACATCGTCAACGCCGCCTCCGCCGGCTACGCCGACCAAGCAGGCGTTCTCCTTATCGACAAGCTTTCCGACCGCAAGGCCCAGGTCCGTTTCCCCGCCTTCTTCGGCCCCGGCCACGACTGGCTCCCCGACCACAACTGGGGCGGCAGCGCCACCACCGGCCTCCAGGAAATGCTCCTCCAAGCCGACGCCGCCGGCGAAAAAATCCATCTCCTCCCCGCCTGGCCCAGGGATTGGGATGTGGATTTCAAACTCCACGCCCCCCGTTCCACCACCGTCGAACTCACCTACCGCGACGGCAAAATCCAACGCCTCAAGGTCACCCCTTCCTCACGTCGCGCCGACTTGGTCCTGCCTGCGATGCCATAAAAAACGTCCCATTCGCTGCTTCGTTTCCCCCGATCCTTGCTTCCCACGCTTCACCTCAACTTCACGCCTGTCCGCAACCGTCTCCATCCCACGGCCATGAATCGCGCTCGAACTCCCCCGTCCTCACCCGCCGCCCCCGCCGCCTTCACCTCCGACTTGGACTCCCTCAAGCGTTACCGCTGCCCCGACTGGTTCCGCGACGCCAAATTCGGCATCTGGTCCCACTGGGGCCCCCAGGCCGTCCCCGAGGGCGGCGATTGGTATGCGCGCAACCTCTACGTGCAGGACCACCCCGCCCACCAGCTCCACCTCCAAAAGTTCGGCCACCCGTCCCAGGTCGGCTACAAGGACGTCATCCCCCATTGGAAGGCGGAAAACTTCGATGCCGCGCACGCCGATCGCCTCATGCGGCTCTACCAGGCCGCCGGTGCCCGCTACTTCGTCTCCATGGGCGTCCATCACGAAAACTTCGACCTCTGGAACTCCAAACACCACCGCTGGAACGCCGTGAACATGGGCCCCAAAAAAGACATCGTCGGTCTCTGGGCCGCCGCCGCCCGCGCCCACGGTCTGCGCTTCGGCGTCAGCGAGCACCTCGAACGCGCCTACAATTGGTTCAACACCAACAAGGGCTCCGACAAGGAGGGCACCCTCGCCGGCATCCCCTACGACGGCCACGACCCGCTCCACGCCGACCTGTATTTCCCGCCGCACGACGATACCAACTGGGCCTACCCCAAGAACCCGCCCGAGTGGTGGATGCACCAGTGGCGCGACCGCATTAACGATCTCGTCAACACCTACCAGCCCGACCTCCTCTACACCGACGGCGGCATCCCCTTCGGCGAGATCGGCCGCAGCGTCGTCGCCAATCTCTACAACCAATCCCTCCTACGCCACGGCCTCAACGAGTGCGTCTACACCCTAAAGCAAATGGACGGCCACGGCGACTACGTCCCCGGCGTCGGCGTCCTCGACATGGAGCGCGGCGTCCTTGCCAAAATCGAGTCGCTCCCCTGGCAGACCGACACCTCCATCGGCGACTGGTTCTACAACCCGTCCTGGAAATACCGCCCCGTCCGCTGGACCATCCACATGCTCGTCGATGTCGTGAGCAAAAACGGCAACCTCCTCCTCAACGTCGTCCAGCGCGCCGACGGCTCCATCGACCCTGAGGCCGGGCAGATGCTGAACGAAATGGCCGCCTGGATGTCCATCCACGGCGAGGCCATCCACGGCACCCGCCCCTGGTTCGTTTATGGCGAAGGCGGCACCCACGCCGAGGGCGGCCACTTCAAGGAGGACTTCGACTACACCTCCGCCGACATCCGCTTCACCACCAAGGGCGACACCCTCTACGCCATCGTCATGGCCCTCCCAGCCGACGGTAAACTCCGCATCAAATCCCTCGCCGCAGTCGCCGGCTCCATCATCGCCCTCTCGGCCCTCGGCTGCGCCGAAACTCCCGCCTGGGGCCAGACCGCCGACGCCCTCGAGGTCACGCTCCCCGCGTCCCTTCCGTCGCCCCACACCGTCGCCCTCAAAATCCACGGCCTGGCGCTAAAACCCGCTCCCCTGCTTTGATCACGACCGTCCGCACTTCGCTTCTGCTCGGCTCCCGGCTCCTCGTCCACGGGCCGATATCCGCCGAGCC
>CAMCHD010000222.1 GCA_945874545.1 Akkermansia muciniphila
CGTCTGAGCCCGCCGGTGCCGGAAGCGGCGAGTTTGGCCCCCTTGGTGATTCCCACCGCGTTCGGCCGCTCCGCGGCGCCTTTCCTGCCGACCTCGTTTCCCCCCGCGCCTTTGCCCGAGGAACGCAAGCTGGCCACGGCGCCCGGGCATGACTGGTCGAGAATCGCGCTGGTGGCGGTGGCCCTCTTCGCCGCGGTGGGGGCGGCCGCCTATTTTTTCCGGGACAGCGGTATCTTTTCGCGGACCCTTGGTCCGCAGGTCACGGCTCGGTCGGAGGCGCCGGTGGATGGTGGCAAGTTTGGCGGTCCCATTCCCGTGTCGCCGCCGGTGGTGGAGACGGTGCCCGAGCCCGCGCCCCGCGTGGTGTCCACGGAACGCCCCGCACCGTCCCCGGAGTTCAGTCGCTTGGTCAGTGACTTTAAGATCTCCGGCGTTCTCCAAGGAACTCCGGTGGTCGCGTTGGTCAATGGACGCAAGGTGCGGGCGGGCGAGTTGGTCTCGGTCGAGAGCAACGTGCGTTTGGTCGACGCCGATTTTGCGGGTCGGCGTTTGATTTTTGAGGACGGCACCACGGCGCGGGCCTCGGTGCGTTATTGAGTTTTGCGGGTGGTTTCGGGAGGGGGCACGGACCGTCCGCTTTGACGAACGGCCGGTTTATTTTCCGAGCCCGAACAGGCGCTGGAAAAATCCGCGTTTTGCCGGTGTCGGCGTCTGCGCGGCGGCGGGGGCGACCGGGGCGGGTTTCGGTGTGAGGTAGACACGAAGCAGGGCCGCGACGGCGGGTTCCACGGGAAGGTCGTCCAAGGGTGCGACGAGTCGGGACAGCGGCGTGCCCGTTTTCAGGGTCGCCTGCATCTCCGCCAACTGGCCTTGGAAGTAGTCGGCGAGCAGCTTCGCACGGTCCTTGAGGTCGTCGGGAAATGAGTCCGGCTGTTTGATCAAACGCTGGCGCGATTCGTCGGGCAGGCTCCTTACCAACAAGGCGAGACCTTCGATAAAATACAGTCCGGAGGTTTTGGTGCGATAGGGCAGAAAACGGGCGATCGTTTCCTCGTCGATATGGGAGATGGCGTTCAGAAGTTCGCGAAACTCGCCGCCGATGATCACCTGGCGCGATGCACCGCGGGAGAAGGCGAGGAAGTCCGACAAGACCTCGATTTTTTCGCGCTGGCAGAACTCAAAAGTGCCCGGGGTAAGGTTGCAAAGGCGCACCGGGAAGGAGGCCGGGATGCCGAGTCGCTCCAGGTTGCGCGGCACCGGGTCGGACTCCGCCTCGGCTTTGCCGGCGATGCCGACCATTTCTCCGAAGGATTCGTCGAAGGCCAGGGTCCCGCGCAGGATATCCACCAGGTCGTCCAGCACGGCGGGAGGAAGCCCTCGGGTCCGCAGGCGTTCGATCACCTCGGGGTAGGTGAGGTCGACGTAGGCCGCCGGGGTCTCGTCGGCGCCTTTGGCCGACCAGACGCAGCCATCGATGTTTTCCGCCAGGCTGGTCAGGGCGGTGTCCATCATCATCGAACTGTGGAAAAGTCGCCGTAGCTCGTCCCAAGCGGCGGGCGTGGTGCGGGTGCGAATCGGTAAACCGTCGGAGGTCGGGGAGTTCACGTTTGGTAGGAGAAGGTGTGCTGAAAAATCTCGCGGGTCATGGCCCGGTAGTCGGCGACGATGCCGCCGGAGTCGGCGGCGGTCTCGGTCGAGACGAGCGCGACCGGAAGGCCGAGGGTGACCGCCCGCCGCACGATGGTGGCGTCGCGCACCTGGGCGGAAAAAATCTTTGCGCCCCGGGCGACGCGCTTGGCGGTCTTGAATTGGTTTAGACGCAGTTGCATGCGCATCTTCGGAACCTCCACGTCGGTGTGGTTCTTCACTGCGTTGAACAAAATGCCCTGGACCTGCGCGGCGGGTCCGAGGGCGTGGCGGCGAAAGCCGGCGGCGGCATCGTGGAAGGAGGCGAGCTTTTCCACCAGGAGGGTAAAGCCGATCAAGGACAAGGCGTCGGGGTTGGCGGGCACGTAGATTTCCGCGGCGGAGAAAACGCCGCACTGCGAGGCGCGCAGCACGTTGGGCGGGCAATCGAAGAGGATGAAGTCGTAGTCTTTTTCCACCAGGGACAACTCCTCGCGAAAGTGAACGTAGGCGGGCTTGTTGGGGTTGCCGGTGTAGTCGGCCTCGAGGTCGACGAGATTAAAGCTGGTCGGCAGGAGATCGAGCCCGGGCAGGATTTTTTTCCCTTCGCGATCCTCCACCACATCGCGAACGATCAAGTCCGACAACGTTGGCGGGTTGGGTTGAAAAAGAGTGAACACCGTGCCGCCCGCGCCGGAGACGAGACGATTCCAGCGTTCAAGGCGTAGGAGCCAGATCGAGGCGTTCGACTGGGTGTCGAGGTCGCAAAGCAACACCCGCGCACCCTGTTGCGCCAGGCAGGCGGCGATATTGACGACCAGAGAGGTTTTTCCCACCCCTCCCTTGTAGTTTAGAAATGCGATGCGGCGCGCCATGTGCTTACGGATGAAGGTGAGGAGACTACAGTTAGCGAGATTTTGTCTTGTGATTACGGCCCAAAAAGGCAATCCGTTATGTAAATTAAGTGTAATGCATATCATCTACGATTTATCCTTGGAGGGTAAAAAGAGCCTGAAGGTCTTTACCCCGGTGTCGGCAAATGTTGTTCTGCCCTGCGTGTCATGAGTATACCTTTGGTTTCTTTGGCGTCGTTCCGCAGTCTGGCCGGTGATGGTCTAAACGGGAGGCTGGAATCCCTGCTGGAGCAAAAAGACTTCACCGACGTCGTGCTTTTTTCCGACGCCGCCGGCGGGCGGATGGCGCTTTTGCTGGTCGGTCCCGGGCAGCGTTATGCTGATCTCGGGGCGGTGTCCGGTCTCGAGGTCCAGGGTTTGCGGCCCTTGTGTGCTTTTCACCTCAACGGCGACGGGACGGATACAAGCCTGCTGAGGGAAAGCCTGGATGCGCGGGAGCGGTATCTCGCCGAGTGCGAGCATCGCATGGCCGAAGTGGGGCAGGGGCTTTCCGAACGCGAGGCGCAGTTGGAGCAACGGGAGCAGCAGCTGCTGAGCAAGGAGCGCGAGTTTTTCCTTCGGAGCGGCGAGCTCACCCGGCAAGGCGACGCGGCCGAACGGGGCGGGCGGCTGGCCTGAAACGGGATCGATCGATTAAACGGCGGAGCGGCGGGCTAAAAGCGCGCCGGCCGGGGCTTTGGTGTCCGGGTTTAGGCTCGCGCGGGGTTGGCCCGCACGAGCCCGACGAGCACACCTTGGGTTTCGAGGCGTTCGGCGGGAACGATATCGGAGTAACGCGGATTTTCCGCCCGGAGCACGGCCCGCCCGTCGACCAGCACAAGGCGTTTCAGCGTGGTGGTGACGCCATCGACCAGCGCCGCGATGATGTCGCCCGGGCGGGCTTCGCGGCGTTCAAAGATTCCGATGTCCCCATCGCAGATATGCGCGCCGAGCATCGAGTCGCCCGTGACCCGCAGGCCCCACAGGGTTTCCCGGCGGCGGGCACCCAGACCGAACGCGGCCGGGTCCACCGCGAGCGTCTCGGCGGGTTGTTGTTCGCGCTGGTCGGGCAGGCCGGCCGGGATCGCGCCGTAGATCGGCAGGTCAAAGAGCCCCTGGATCTCGGAAGCCTTGAGGCCCCACGAACCGTCGCCGAATTGTTGCACCGCCCCTTTTGCCGCGAGGGCGCGGAGGTGGCTCATGGCGGCGTTCTGGGATGCGAAACCGAAGTGTTTCTGGATCGCGCGAGTCGAGGGCGGCACGGTGTGCGCCTGCTGATGGGAACGGATAAAATCGAGGATTTCCTCCTGGCGGTCGGTGAGCATGCTGTTCAATTGAACAGCTCCGTGGCGTTTGGCAAGATTCGCTTCGCGGGCGGCCGCTTTTGATCTTCGCCCCATCATCAAATTGGAAAACGGCCTTGCGACCGCGCGGTCGCGGGCAACGTTGACGCGTTTTCCCATCGCCATGATTTCCGATTCCGCCGCGCCCAAGCCCCTCGTCGCCAACGAAGGCATCAAGACCGCCTCGCAGCACCTGCGGGGCAACCTGAAGGCGGAGTTCGCCGACACTTCCACCGCGGTGGTCTCGGCCGACAGCGAGCAACTCATCAAGTTTCACGGCACCTACCAGCAGGACGACCGGGACCAACGAATCGCCCTGAAGAAGGCCGGCAAGGACAAGGCCTACTCCTTTATGCTCCGGGTGCGCCTGCCGGGCGGCAAGGCCACCGCCGCCCAGTGGCTGGTGCTCGATAAACTCGCCACCGATCTGTGCTCGCCTTCCCTGCGCCTCACCACGCGTCAAACCTTCCAGTTCCATGGCGTGCTGAAGGGCAACATGAAGCCCCTCATCCAGGGCATGCACCAGGTGCTCCTCGATTCCATCGCGGCCTGCGGCGATGTGAACCGCAACGTCATGGCGCCGGTCAATCCCGAGCAGTCCGCCGTGCTCGAGGAGGTCTACCAGGACGCGAAGGGCTGGTCCGAATACGCCCTGCCCAAGACCCGCGCCTACCACGAGATCTGGCTGGACGAGGAGCTCGTCGCCGGCGGCGAGCCCGAGGTCGAGACGATGTATGGCGCCACCTACCTGCCGCGTAAGTTCAAGACCGGCTTCGCGGTGCCGCCGTCCAACGACGTGGACGTCTACTCGCAGGATCTGGGTTTCATCGCGATCATCGAGGAGGGGCGGCTGCTGGGCTACAACGTCACCGTCGGCGGCGGCCTCGGCATGAGCCACGGCAATGACGAGACCTTCCCGCGCCTCGCCGACACGCTCGGTTTTATCACCCGCGAAAACGTGAACAAAATCGGCCACGCCGTGCTGACCACCCAGCGCGACCATGGCGACCGCACCAACCGCAAGCACGCCCGTCTCAAATACACCATCGCCGACCGCGGCATCGCGTGGTTCAAGGCCGAGGTCGAGCAGCGTAGCGGCGTCGTCTTCGCGGCCGCCCGTCCCGCCGTGTTTACCACCATCCAGGACCCTCACGGCTGGCGCCAAAACGCCGACGGCACCTGGTTTTATGGCCTGCATCTGCTTTCCGGGCGCATCGTGGATCGCGCCGGCTGGCCGATGAAAACCGCGCTGCGCGAGGTCGCCGCGGCGTTGGATGGCAGCACCGCCGATTTCCGCCTCACGCCCTCCCAGAACGTCACCATCTCCGGCGTCACCGCCGCGCAAAAGCCCACCGTCGAGGCGATTCTTGCCCGCCACGGCCTCGACCGGGAAAACAACGGCTCCGGCCTGCGGCTCAACGCCCTGTCGTGCGTCGCTCTGCCCACCTGCGGCCTCGCCCTGGCCGAGAGCGAGCGCGCCCTGCCCGACATTCTCCGGAAGTTCGAACTCGTGCTCGACGAGGCCGGTTTGCGCGACGACGCGATCAGCCTGCGGGTGACCGGATGCCCCAACGGCTGCGCCCGTCCCTACCTCGCCGAGATCGGTTTTGTGGGCAAGGCCCCGGGCAAATACGCCCTCTACCTCGGCGCCGCCTACAACGGCACCCGCCTCAACCGACTCGTCTCCCCGAGCACCACGATCGACGACGCGGTGAATCTCCTCACCCCCGTGATCAAGCGCTACGCCAAGGAGCGGGAGAACGGCGAGACCTTCGGCGATTTCTGCGAGCGGGTCATCCTGCCCGCGGACGCGACTTTCCACGCGGTCGGAACCGGCGGGCTGGTGCCGGCCAAGAGCCCGGCGGGCACGGCGCCCGCCGCCTGAGCGAGGCGGATTTTTGTTTCCCGGGCCGACCCGCCGCGCGGGCGTCCCCGGGCGGTCAGGCCCGGGCGAGGATGTGTTCGATCTGTTTGCGGTGCAGCCGGAGATGAAAACCGGCCATAAAAAACCAGCCGGCGGCGTCGAGCGGACCGAACCAAGGGTGGGCAAACCTCAACGGAGTCGCGAGCCGGCGCGCATCGTCACCCGCTCCGGCCACGACGCGTTCCAGTTTTTCGCAGGAGGCGATGAACTCCCCGACCACGCCGGCGTCCACGTTCGCGGAGGGTTTCACCGCGGCGGTGCTTGCCTCGCCCGGCGGGGTGCGCCCATCCAGCAAGTCGCCCACCACTCCCGCGACCGCCTCGTTCACGATGCGCAGATGATCCAGGGTCATGAAAACCGACCAGTGGCGGCTGCTGTCCTCCAGGCCGGGCAGGCGGGGGATGAGCACCCGTTTCGCGGCGATCTCGGCGTCGCGGCCGCGGGTGAGTCCGAGCACCGCGTCGCGTTCGCGCGCGAGTGTCGCCCGGGCCTTTTCCAG
>CAMCHD010000223.1 GCA_945874545.1 Akkermansia muciniphila
CCCGCGCTGCGCATCCCCAACCACATCACCTTTCCCGAGACGGCGGAGATCGTGTTTTCCAACCGCCAGGTGGTGGCGCGCAGCACCGTGCCGGCCGAGCTTGCCGCCCGCGGAGTGATTTTCGCGCCGCTCGACGAGGCCCTGCGCGACCACGGTGACCTGGTGCGGACCTACTTCCAAAAACACCCGGCCAACCTCGGTTCGGAGAAGTTCGTCGCGCTCAACACCGCCCTCTGCGCCGCCGGCGCCTTTCTCTACGTGCCGGCCGACGTCGAGATCGCCCTGCCCTTCGTGGTGCAACACACCCTGACCGGGCAAAACGTGGCCGCCTTCCCCCACACCATCGTCGTGCTCGGCCCGCGAGCCCGGGCGACCCTGGTCGAGTTTTTTGTCTCCGGCGGGACCGTGACCGAACGCCAGCTGGTGTCGGGCGTGAACGACCTCCACGCCGCCGATGGCGCGCAGCTCACCTACGTCGGCGCCCAGCACTGGAGCCGCGAGACCCTCGCCTTCCAGGTAAACTCCATCGCCGCCGAGCGCGACGCGCGTGTGCTCTCCCTCAACCTCCACCTCGGCGGCCGCCAGGCGCGCCACGAGTCGCACTCGCGGCTGCTCGGCCCCGGCGCACACTCCGAGATGCTCGCGTTGACCGTGGCCGACCAAGGTAGCGAGTTCGACCAACGCACGCTGCAGACCCACGTCGCGCCGCACACCACGTCGAACCTGCTCTACAAAAACGCCCTGCTCGACACCGCGAAGACGATTTTTTCCGGCCTGATCATCGTCGAGCCCGACGCCCAGAAGACCGACGCCTACCAGAAGAACCGCAACCTGCTGTTGAGCGACGAGGCCGAGGCCCACAGCCTGCCCGGCCTCGAGATCCAGGCCAACGACGTGAAGTGCAGCCACGGCAGCACCAGCGCCCGCATCGACGCCGAGCAGGGGTTTTATCTCCAAGCCCGCGGCATCGCCCCCGCCGCCGCCCGCCGCCTGCTGGTGACCGCCTTTTTCGAGGAGGTGCTGCAAAAACTCGAAAACGACGATCTGCACGCCGCCCTGACCCAGCTCATCGCCGGTCGTTTCCAAGCCTAGGACCGCCGCGGTCGCCGGGCCGGAGGGCAACCTTCTCGCCAAACCCGACCTACAGCCCGAGTCGCTCGCGAAAAACGCCCGCCTGCCGGCGGGAAAACTCCACCGCCGGCCCGTCGCGAAGCGACGCCTTCAGGCCGCCGCTGAACCACGGTTCGACGTCGACGATGTGGGCGCGGTTCACCACCTGGGCGCGGTTGGCGCGGATAAACAACTCCTCCGGCATCCGCGCCTCCATCGCCGCGAGCGCCCGGGGGAGAAGCGGCTTTTCGCCCCGAAACCAGACCCGCGTGTGATTCCCCTCGGCCTCCAGCAGGAGGATTTCACGCACCGGCACGAACCAGCAGCGGTCTCCCTCGCGCAGGAAAACCTGATCGTCCGCACGAAACCGGGGCTCGGGCCTGGATTCCGCGCCGGATCTTGCGTCGTCTTCCTCGCCCGCTTCCGCGCGACGCCGCCCCACCCGCGCCAGCGCCTCGGCCAGCCGCGCCGGGTGCACCGGCTTGAGCAGGTAGTCGAGGGCGTTGACCTCGAAGGCCCGCAGGGCGAAGGCATCGTAGGCGGTGACGAACACGATCTCGGGGTGCGGCGGCGGGAGCGCGGCGAGCAGATCGAAGCCGTTCCGATCGGGCATCTCGATGTCGAGAAACACCAGTTCGGGCCGCAGGAGCGGGATAATGCGCAGCGCCTCGGTGACGTTGCCCGCCTCGCCGGCGATCTCCACCTCCGGATGGCGCCCGAGCAGGCGCCTCAGCTCCTCGCGCGCCAGGCGCTCGTCGTCGATCAGCACGGTTTTCATGAATCGACCCCTTCCCGCCCCGTCCCAAGGGGTATCCCCGGAATGAATACCTCCGCCACCACCCGGGTGAATCCGTCCGCCTGCAGGGCGAGCCGTGCGTCCGGTCCGAAAAGCAGGGCCAGGCGGGCGCGCGCGTTGGCCAGGCCCACCCGGGTGGATGCCTCGCCCCGGGTTCGGCCCGGACCGACCGGGCCGGCGTCGAGGACCTCGAGGGAACCCGGGCCGCTTACGGTAAGGCGCAGGGCGGCCCCTTGGACCCGGGCCGCCACCACGATCTCCCCGCCGGCCTCGCTCCGGTCGATGCCATGCTTCACGGCGTTTTCCACCAGGCCCTGGACCAGAAAGGGCGGCACCGGACGCCCGCGCGCGTCCGAGTCGGCCTCGATGCGCCAGCGCAGCCGCTCCTCGTGGCGCAGGTGCTCCAACGCGAGGTAGTTTTCCACCGTCTCCAATTCCCGGGCGAGGGGGACCAGCTGTTCCTGCCCGGAGAGCAGGGAGGCGCGCAGCAGATCGGCGAGGCGGGTGATGGCCACGCGCGGCCGCTCCAATTCGAGCGGCAGAAGGGCGCGGAGGGAGTTGAGGCTGTTGAACAGGAAGTGCGGATTGAGCTGGGCCTTGAGCGCTCCCAGTTCCGCCTCGCGCGCGGCCGCCAGCAGGCGGACCTCGTCGAGCCGGACCTGCTGGTGCCGGCGGTAGGACCTGACGCCGAGGTAAAAACCCGTCCAGATGACCATCAGGGCGAAATGAAAACTGAAATCCTCCGCGAAGCCGTGCAGGGTCCAATCGGTCACGAACCCGGCCGGCAGATCCGGCAAGGCCATGAAGCCCGACTTTACTATGACCTGCATCCAGAAGCTCTGGAGCACCGTCGTCGCAAGAATCCACGGAAAGGCTCGGATGGAAAAACTCAGCAAGGAGCGGCGACGGCGCAAAAAGCCCAGCCAGACGACCCTGAGCAGATGCGAACCGATCAGTCCGAAGACGCACAACAAAACGCGATCCAAGATCGCGACCTCGAGCAGATTCCGCTCCAGGTCGTCCTTGGGCGGATACAACAGGATGGGACCCGCCGCCGCCACCAGCATACCGGCCCAGCCGACCGCCTGGCAGGCCCAGTAGGCCGGCGTCCCCAACCACCGGCGACGCGGCGGGTGGCTGGCGGGGGATGAGGGCAGATCAAGCGTCAGGCTCATGCGGGGAGGCAAGGACCACCGTGGGCAAATCCCGGGGCGTCGCGCGAGTGCCAAGTCGCCCGTCGGCTGCGCAGCCCGCGCCCACGCCCGTCGCCCAATGCACAAAGGCCGCGACATATGCCCGGGGAGCGGCGGCCGACGCGGCCGCCGCGGGACGCCGCCGAGAAGACGCGGTCGGCTCGGACCGGCCGAGAACCGAGGAGGGAGGGCGCTTCATCGGCGTGGATCCAGGTCCTTTCCGGCGGCGCACCGGCACGGCGCGGACGGAAATGACTTCGCCGGCGACGGCGGAGAGAGCAACGAGAACAGAGCGCGCGGACGTGGGGGATTTCATAAAAGGGGAGCTTACCGGCCGTTTGCTGAAATGACCTTGGAGACCCGTTTCGGTCGCCGGAGCACCGCGACGCAAGCGACCGCTCCCGCCGCCAGCGCGGCCGCCGAAGCGGGCTCGGGGATGGCTGCGCCCGCGGCGTAGGCCCCGACCACATCGCGCAACAGAAAACTGGCCGGGTGCGGGCCGGCTGCGCCGTTCTGGTAGTTGGCCAGGGTAACCACCGAGATGTCCCACTGGCTGAAGTAGAACGCCTCCGCCGAGAATCCCAGCCAGCCGCCCGGATGTCCGAAGGCGAAGTTCACCCCGTCGGTGTCCACGTTTATGCCCAAGCCGTAGCCCGACCCCTCCGCCCCCGGCGTTAGCATGTCCACCAGAGTGGAGCCGGTGAGCAGGGCGCCGTCGGGGATGGTGACGCCGTCGAACTCGTTTGCGCGCCCGACCAGCGCGTCCAGGAACAAGGCGCCATCGGCGGCGTTCCCGGCCACCGGGCTGTCGGCGAAGACCGCTCCGTAAAGCGAGGTCGGCACGCCGGCGGTGAGGTCGAAGGCGGCGATCTCCGCGCCGTCCAGAAGTTCGGGCGGCAGTTTCCACACTCCTTGGGCGAAGGTGTCGCGCGGAGCCGAACCGAATTCCACAAAAGAGCGGGTCAAGCCCAGCGGACCGGCGATGCCACTCTGGTAGAGCTGGCCGTAGGTCCGGCCGGTGGCGCGCTCCAGGATCTCGCCGAGCAGCACGAAATTGTTGTTCGAATAGACGAAGGATCCCGGGGTCGGGGCCGTGGTGATCGACGCCAGCACTTCGGCACGGGTCCAGGCATAGTCCTGATCAAAGAGCTTCGCCTGCACGACCGGATCGTATTCGTAAGTCGGATATCCGCTGGTGTGGTTGAGCAGCTGGCGCACGGTCACGGCATCGCCGCCCGGCACGGCCGCGCCGCCGCCGCGCGTGAGGTAGTCGTTTATCGGGGTCTCGAGCGAAAGTTCGCCGCGTTCGGCGGCCTGGAGCACGAGGGTGGCGGTGACCATCTTGCCCGTGCTGCCGTAGGCGAAGAGGGTGGACGCATCGACCGGGGTGGCGGAGCCGCGGGCGACCACGCCGCTTTGCCCGTGCCACAGAACCTGGCCGTCGCGCACGATGGCGACCGCGCCGCCGGTGGCGCCCGCGTTGTCCGCCGAGGCGAGGGATTGGTCGAGGGCGGCTTGCAAGGCGACGGTGTCGAGCTGGGCCCAGACCGGCGTGGTGGAGACGCAGGCGCCGCCGAGGATCAGCGCGCCGATGAGGATGGATTCAGTTTTCATGGGAGGAAAGAGGAGGCGCGACCGGCGGGGATCAGAACCCCTTGGTCCGGGCGGTGACGCGGGCTTTGTTCGCCGCGAGGAAGCGAGTGAGCGTCGCGGGGGCCTGTTGTTTCAGCTCGACGTTGAAATACGTCACCAGGAGCTGGCGGGTAACGAGCAGGTTGGCGGCGGTGTTGCGGCCGAGCAGCTCGGTGAGGCCGTCGGCGTTCTTACCCAGAAGGACCCGATACAGGTAGTAGGAGTCGCCGAAGGTGTTGTGCGCGGTCTGCGGCTGCGTGACGAGCAAGCCGCGCCCCTTTAGGTTGGCGTAGGCCGCGGCCATCGTCGGATCGTCGGTGTTTTCGCCGCTTTTGAGGAACAGCGCGTTGGTCGCGAGGCCGGCCAGGTGGTCCTCGCCCCAGATGGTGCCGTCAATGTTCACCGCCGCGCGGACGGTGGTGTCGCGTCCGGCGAGACGCACGGCGGCGGAGCCGCCGAAAGAATGCCCGAAGGCGCCGATACGCGTGAGGTCTAGCGCGGCCTGGAGTTTCAGCGTGGGCACGGCCCGGCCGTCCTTGAGCTGGGCCAGCACGGACTGAAGATCGGCGACGACCAGGTCGTTGAGCGCGACGATGTCCTCCGGTTTCTCCGGCACGTCGGCAAGGCTGTCGAAAGGCTCGCCGTCGAGGGTAACCAGGCCGTTGACCCCGGCGCTGTGCACGGCGGCGACGACGTAGCCGCTGGAGGCCAGTTGCTCGGCGAAGACCTGGTAGAACTCGGCCGGCGCGCCAAAACCGGGTGAAAGCAGCAACACCGGGAAACGCCCCTTGGCGGGCGGAGCGCCCTCGTCGGCGTTGGTGCGCAAAAACTCGCCTCCGCCGATGGCCTCGGGCTGCTCGGCGAGAAACTCCACCTCGCGCCGGTCGGTGACGTAGCGCCGGCTCGGGGCCGGGGTGGCGGTGGCCGGATACCAAAAATGAACCGGCACGCGGCGCGGCTGGTCGGCGAGCGGATTGAGCGGATCGATGCGGGTGCGATCCACCACCACCGCGAAGTCATGACCGACCGAGAAGGCACCGGTGGGCTTGGGCAGGGTGACCGGGTAAAACCGCGGGGTCGCGGCGCGCGCGGAGGTCGGGGCGACGGACTGGGCGGGGGCGGCCGGCAACAGGAACGCGGCGCCCAAAAGGACGAGGGCAAAACCAAAGACTCGGACGGGAGTGAGACAAGAGGTGTGGGACATGGTGGTGGAGGGTCCCACCACCTTACCCGGCTTCCTCGGAAACGTCCCGGTTCGCGGGACAAACGGCTATTTCGCCCGGCTAACGGTCGCCGCGCCCGGTCCAACGGCCGGAACCCGGGCGGGCGACCTACTCGTTCAGGGTCGCGGTCAGGCGGAGAAAGACCGTGGCACCGGAGGCCTCCGCCGGGGCCCGGACGGTGAGGGACTCGTAACCCGCCGCGTCGGGGGCGCCGGGCGGCGCGACGAGATGGCTTTCCAGATCGAAGGGGTGCCACGCGGCGAGGTCTTCGGACCATTCGACCCCGTAGGACACGAG
>CAMCHD010000224.1 GCA_945874545.1 Akkermansia muciniphila
CCGAGGTCGGGGTCGGCGCCGGCGCCGAGACCGCGGGTGACGGACGCGCCGATGAGCACCTTGTCCTGCACCGGCGAGGCGGCGAGGGCCTGGGCGTCGGTGTTGATCACCGCCATCTGGAGGCGGTCGAGGTTCTCCATCTTGAGGCGGTCGACCGCGTTGGCCCCGGCGCCGCCGAGGCCGACGACCTTGATCGCGATGCGGCGGTCGGTGAAAAGATCGGCGGCGAGGGGGAGCGGAGTCTCGGCGGAGGTGGTCATGGACGGGCGGGGGATCAGACGGTGGCGAGGCGGTCGAGGAAGTTTTTCAGCTTGGAGCCGAGGCCGGCCTGGGTGCGCGTCGCCTCGCCCTCCCGTTGTTGCGAGATGCCCTGATGGAGCAGGCCCAGCGCCGTGCTGCACGACGGATCGCGGAGTTTTTCGATGACCTCGACCCGGGGGACGCCGCGGCGGGCCGGGACCTCGAACACGCGGGCGGCGGCGTCCTCGATGCCGGGCAGGGCGGACGCGCCGCCGGTCAGCACCACCCCGGCGAGCGTCTCGGCCGGGGTGTAGACGGCGCCGAGTTTTTTGCGCACCACCTCCAGGGTCTCGCGGGTGCGGGCGGCGGCGATCTGCTCGATCGTCATGCGCGGGAAGCGGCGGTCGCCGATGCCCATGTCGCCGTTCAACCACACCGAATCGACGCGGTCCTTGGCGGTCACGGTGGCGCGGGCGTGCAGGAGTTTGATCTTTTCGGCCTGGCCCTCGGTGATGCGCAGGCCGAGCGAAAGGTCGTTGGTCAGGTGGGAGCCGCCGACCGGGGCGACGCCGGCGAGGCAGGCGCGGCCGTGGCGATAGTAGGCGAAGTCGGTGGTTCCGCCGCCGAGGTCGATCACCAGCACGCCGTGCTGGCGTTCCTCCGGGGTGGTGAGGATGTTCCCGGCCGCCAGGCCGGACAGGACGAGCTCGGTGACCGGCAGGTTAAAATTGCGGATGATGTGCACGCCGTCGGCGATGCGGTGCTGGTCCCCGTGCACGTGCCACACGCCGACCGAAAGGCGGTCGCCGCGGATGTCCTCGGGCGACGGGCTGAGGGTGCCGTCGAGGTAAAACGGACGGCGCAGGTAGTGGACGATGCAGCGCCCGGGCGGGAGGGCCTTCTGTTTCGCGAGGCCGTAGACGTTGTCGATGTCGAAGGCGCTGACGCGGCCCTCGAGTCCGCCGACATTGACGATCGCCTCGTGATAAAAGCCGTCGATGTGGGAGCCGCTCTGCGCGAGAAACACCTGCTGGAGGCGGGCGCCGGCGGTTTTTTCGGCGGCGTCGATAGCGCGGTGGGTGGCCTCGCCGGCCGCCTTGCTGTCGACCACCACCCCCTTGACCACGCCGCGGGAGGGGAATTCGCCGAAGCCGATCAGGTTGAGACGGGAGCCGGCGACCTCGCCGACGAGGACGGTGACCTGGGTGGTGCCGATCTCGACGGCGCCCACGATGCGGGATTTGGAAAAGGCGGACACGGTGCGGGAGTGGTTGGCGGGCGGAGGCGGAAAATCAGGGTTTGAAAAAAATCAGGGGCGGGCGGGCCGTCTCGGTCGCGCGCGGCGGCGGGCGCGAGGCGGGCGTGGCACGCGCCGGCGCCGGCGGCGGGTCGAAGGCCACGGGCACCTGGCGGCCGCCGACCGAGAGATCGATGGAGCGGATCGGCGCGGCGCCGGCGGGGCGGGCGCGCAGTTGTTCCAAAATGTAGTCCAGGCGGGCGATCTGGAGGTAGAAGTCGTCGCGCGTGCCGAAGGCGATCTCGGCCGCCTCGGGGGTGCGGACCAGGACGACCCCGTCGCGCGCGAAGCGGGCCAGGGAGACCACCTCGAACTGTTTCGCCAGGGCTGGGGCGGAGGAGCGCGCCGTCCCGAGGAGGGCCGCCACCGACTCCATGCCCTCGATCGGGGCGAAGCCTCGGCCGGTCGCGTGGCGCGAAGGGGTGACGCCGCCGAGCAGGGGCAGGCCCGCCAGCAGATGGTCCGGGTAGAGCTCGCCGCCGAAGACGAAGCCGTCCCGCGCGACGAAGAGCGGGTCCTCGGCGCCCGGCCCGGTCTCGGACCGGGCGTGGACGCGCAGCACGGGGCTGCGTTCCTCGAGGATCACGGCGAGCACGTCGGGAAAACGACGGACCAGCACGGCGGTGCGGACCTGGCCGGAGTGGAGCAGCCGGTCGCGCAGGGCCGCGAGATCGAGGTCCATCAGGCCGGCGCGCCGGTCGATCTTCAGCGTGCGCTCCACCCAGGCCCGGGTGAGCACCCCGTCGGTGCGCAGGGCGATCTCGCGCACGGGCGCGGCCGAGGCGGGCGCGGCGAGCACGGCGGGGTTGTCGCGCCAGGCCCGCCAGCCGATGTATCCGAAAATCAAACACGCGGCGGCCGCGCCGATCGCCGCCCAGTGGCGCACGCTGGCCAGGGCCAGCCGGCGGCGCGCCACGCCGTTGCGCGGGCGCGGCGGGGTGTCTTGTATGACGACATCTCGCCAGCCTGGAGCGGTTTGCGGAACTATGGATACGTGGTTCACGGACGTGGGGAAAGACGGGTTTCCTTCAGACGGCGCACGGCGGGACCGACCAATCTTTCGACCAACCCGGCGAAATCCAGCCCCGCACAGCGCGCGCTCATCGGCAGGAGACTGGTTTCCTTCATGCCGGGAAGCGTGTTGATTTCCAGCAGATAAAACGCTTCCGGCGAAATCAGGATAAAATCCACCCGCGCGTAGTCGCGGCAGCCGCACGCGGCGAAGGCGCGCGCCGCGGCGGCGCGCACCGCGTCGGAGGTCCGCCCGTCCAGCGGGGCGGGCGCGAGATACTCGGTGGCGCCCTTGGTGTATTTGCTCGCGAAATCGTAGACCCCGGAGCGCGGCCGTATCTCCACCACGCCGAGGGCGGCGCCATCGAGCACGCCGACCGAGAGTTCCCGGCCGACCAGGCGCGGCTCGGCGATCCAGTTCCCCGGGGCGAGGGTGGCGAGAGCGGCGGCGAGGGCGGCGCGGTCCTCCGGGAGGGCGAGGCCGACGGACGAGCCCTGATCGTTGGGTTTCAGCACCACGCGCTCGGTTCCGAGGGCGGCGATCAGGGAGTCCGCCGCCGGCGTTTGCCCGGGCGCGGAGAAGGTGATGTCGGCGGCCACGCGCACCCCGGCCCCGGCGGCGGCGCGTTTGGTGGCGGCCTTGTCCATGGTCAGGGCGGACGAGGCCGCGTCGCACCCGGCGTAGACGATCCCGGCGGAGTCGAGCAGCGCCTGCATGCCGCCGTCCTCGCCGAAGGTGCCGTGCAGGGTGGAGAAAATCACGTCGCGGCGGGCATCGAGCCCGGGCGGGAGGGCGGCGGCGGTGACGTCCACGAGCCGGGTGGGCCAGTGGCGGGCGAGAGCCGAGGCGGACGCCGCGCCGGAGCCGAGCGAGACCTCGCGTTCCGAGGAGACGCCGCCGGCGAGCACGGTGATGCGAAGGTCGTTCATGGCGTGGGCGGAAAAGTTGGCGGCGGCGTCTCCGGCCGCCCGGGGCGGGTTCGCGAGGCGGCGCGGAATTTCACCAGGAAAGCGGTGGCGGCCACGGCGACGAACGTGGTCAGCGCGCCGAGGGCGAGGGGGCGGCCCCAGGACCAACCTTGGCCGTGCGCGAGCATCCCGACCACGCCGACCGGAGCGGAAGCCACCAAGAGCCAGGGCACGGCCAGAAGCAGCCGGCGGGCAAAAAACACCCTGCCGCTCAAAGGAAATCCCTCCAATCGCGACCGTAGAGCAGGACCTCGGGCTCGAGGCGCACGCCGTGGGTTTTTTCCACGCCCGCGCGCACCCGGCGGACCAGGGCGATCACATCGGCGGCGCGGGCGTGGTCGTGGTTGACGATAAAATTGGCGTGGACGGGCGAGACCTCCGCGTCGCCCTCCCGGGCCCCCTTCAGCCCGGCGGTGTCGATCAGTCGTCCGGCGGAGTCGCCGGGAGGGTTTTTGAAAATGCAGCCGGCGGAGGGCTCGCGCGGTTGGGACTTTTTGCGTTTGTCCCGATGGGCGTCGATCCGCGCGACGACGTCGGCCGGGGACGAGACGGCGGGCACGAGCACGGCGGCGAGGGCGAGGGCGTTTTCCAGCTCGGCGCAGTGGCGATAATCGACGTGGAGGGCGGACTTCGGCAGATCGAGGCGATCGCCGGAGAGCGTGACGAGCTCCACGCGCTCGACCACGTCGAACATCCAGCCGCCCATCGCGCCGGCGTTCATGCGCAGGGCGCCGCCGACGTTTCCGGGGATGCCCTCGAGAAACTCGAAACCGGCGAGACCCGCCTTGGCGGCGAGGCCGCAGAGGTTTTTTAAGCGCAGACCGGCGCCCACCCGCACGCGGCCGTCGGGCAGGGGCTCGAAGCTCTCCCAAAACGGATGGCGTAGGCTGACCACCAAGGCGTCGACGCCTTCGTCGGGCACGAGCAGATTCGAGCCGCGGCCGAGCGGCAGCAGGCGAAGACCCAGCCCGTGCGCGGCGCGGACCAGGGCCAGCAGGTCCTCGGTCGTCGCCGGCTCGGCGTAGAGGCGGGCGGCGCCGCCCACGCCCAGGGTGGTGCGGGCGGCCAGCGGGGCTTCGCGCACCAACGGGGTGGCGGCGGACACGGCGGGGGTGAGCGTGGCGGCGACGCGATCCCACCATCCGGCCCGGTCGAGGCCGGCCAGCCAGGCGCGGGCGGAGACATCGACATCCCCCGCGCCCACGATGGCCACGAGGTCGCCGGGTCGCATCTCGGCGGTGAGCCGGGCGAAGGCCGGCGCGGAGTCGCCGGGCAGGTGGGCCAGGGGCAGGGCCGGGTGCGCGGCGGCGAGATCGGCGGCGAGGTCGGCGGTGGTGCCGCCGGGCAATTCGTTTTCGCCCGCGCCGTAGACGTCGAGCAGCGTGAGGGCGTCGGCGGCGGCCAGGGCGGCGACAAAATCCGTCCGGAAGCGCGCGGTGCGGCTGAAGCGGTGGGGCTGAAAAACGACCCGGAGCCGGCCGTGGGCGGGCACGCGGGGACGAAGCCCGGCGAGCAGGGCGGCGATCTCGGCCGGGTGATGGGCGTAGTCCTCGACCACCAACAAACCCGAGCCCGCGGCGAGCACGCTCTGGCGGCGGCGGACGCCGGGGTAGCGGGCCAGCAGGTCGGCGCGGAGAGGCGCTCCGAGCAGGGCGGCGCCGGCGAGGGCGGCGGTGGCGTTGAGGGCGTTGAACTCGCCGAAGCCCCGCACCGAGGCGGCGGGCAGGGCGGGGCGAAACTGGCCGCCGAGGCGCAGCGAGAGTCCGGCGGGTCCGTCCGGCTGGTGGGAAAGCAGGGCGTAGTGGCCCTCGCGGCCGAAGGTCGCGACATCGGGCCGGCCGGCGGCGAGAGCGAGCGATCGGGGGCAGGCGGCGTTGAGCAAAACCGGTCCGGTGGTCCGGGCGATCAGGCCGGCGAAGGCGGCGAGCAGATCCGCCTCGGCGGGGTAGTGGTCGGGGTGGTCCCAATCGAGGTTCACCACCACGGCGAGGGCGGGCGCGAAACGCGCGATGGTCCCGTCGCTCTCGTCGATCTCGGCGACCAGCCACGGGTCGCGGCCGGCGGCGGCGGGGGCCAGCGCGTCGTCGCCGAAAAGTCCCCCGCCGACGTAGCCGGGGGCGAGGCCGGCGGCGCGGAGGGCGGTGACCAACATCGCGGTGGTGGTGGTCTTGCCGTGCGAACCGCAGACCGCGACGAGGCGGCGGTGGCGGGCCAGCTCGGCCAGCAATTCGCCCCTCCGGACGGTGGGCAGGCCCCGCGCGCGGGCGGCGACGAGGGCCGGGTGGTCGTCGGAAACGGCGGAGGAAAAGACCACGAGGTCGGTCGTTTCCGGCACGGTCGCGGCGGCCACGAGATTCACGCCCGCGCGGGCCAGGTGGGGCGCCATCGCATCGGTCCGGCCGTCGTCGCCGCCCGTCACGGTGAAGCCGAGATCCGCCGCATAGATCGCCAGGGGCCCCAGGCCCATGCCGCCGACGCCGACGCAGTGCAGGCCGCGGGTCGCGCGGCCGAAGAGCAGGGGAAGCGGCGGCGCGGGATTCATGCGGCGGCGATCGTGGCGGCGGCGGCGCGCGGGCGCGCGGCCACCAGGCTGTCGAGGTCGGCGAGGATCGTCTCCAGCGCGGGGCCCGCGGCGAGAGCCGCGAGCGCGTCGCGGTGGGCGGCGAGGCG
>CAMCHD010000225.1 GCA_945874545.1 Akkermansia muciniphila
AGGTTGCGCAGGTGGGGGGCGACCTGGACGTTGCGGGCGTTGATCAGCACCTCGCGCGCGAAGGGCGCGGCGCCCACGGCGGGCGCGCGAGGCGTGGTGCCCTCGGCCCCGGGCGGCGGCACCGCGTGGTGGCCGGTGTCGAGGTAGCGGTCGTAGGCGGCGCGCTGCATCGGGTAGACGTAGAGGCGAACGCGGTTGCGGAAAAGCCGGCCGAAGTTCTCCAGGATGCCGCCCTCGAGGTGTTCGTAGTAGCGCTCGTTGAAGATCTCCAGGAGGTTGTTTATGCCCATGGCCACGCCGATCATCTCCTTCGTGTAGCGGCGGAAGTAGGAGGTGAGGCGGTAATACTCGCTGTAGTTGGAAATCAGGACGGTGCAGCCGATGTCGCCCAGCATGTCGACCCGCGAGAGGAAATCGGCGGAGTCGAGCGCGCCGCCCGCGAGCAGGTTGTTCATCGTGATCTCCATCAGCACGATCATGTCCTTGCCCTGCACGGCGGGCTCCTGGAGGAACTGGGCGGTGGCGCAGTTGAGCATGTCCACGTTCACGTGGGTGACGGGGCGAAAGCTGCCGCGCTCGACCAGGATGGCCTTCTTGTAGAGCACCTCGGAGGGCTGGAGCACGTCGCCGTTCGGGCCGAACATCACCGCGTTGGTGAGGCCGTGGCGGACGAGGTGCAGGGACATCAGGCGGTTGTCGGCGGCGGCGAAGGCCGGGCCGGAGAACTTCAGCATGTCGATCTCGATGCGATCGGAACCGACGTTGTCGGCCAGGGAGCCGATGAATTTCTCCAGGTCGTTTCGCAGGTAGAAGGCGGCGTAGATGAGGTTGGTCCCGACGATGCCGATGGCCTCCTGCTGGCGGACGTTGTCCTTGTCCCACATGCGCACGTGCAGCACGACATCGCTGGGCACGCTCTCGCCGGGGGCGGGTTGGAAACGGATGCCCATCCACCCGTGGCACTCGTTGTTGCCCTTGTAGGCCTTGGCCGCGACGGTGTCGGCGAAGACAAAAAACTTGGTCGACGCGCCGCGTTTTTCCCCCAGCCGCGCGACGAGCAGTTCGTATTCGTGGTCCAGCATGGTGACCAGACGCTCGCGCGAGACGTAGCGCGGCGCCTTGCCGTAGATGGCGTCGCTGAAGGTCATGTCGTAGGCCGACATCGACTTCGCGATGGTGCCGGCGGCGCCGCCGGCCTGGAAAAACACCCGCGCCACCTCCTGGCCCGCCCCGATCTCGGCGAAGGTGCCGTATTTCGACTCGTCCAGATTGATCGTGAGCGCCTTGCGATTGGTCGTCAGGAGGGTGGCAACGGGTTCGTCCATAAAACGCAGCTTGGCGGGTGTCGGTGCGCGTGCAAAGCCCGGAGCGGGTGACATTTTAGGGACGGCCGGGGCGAAATCCTCGCGGCGGCAGATGCGGCTCGCCCGATCGGGAAGGGGCGACCTAAGGTGCCGGGAATGAAAGCATTTTTCGCCTCGTTTGTGGGGACCCTGCTCGGTCTCGCGGCCTTTTGCGTGCTGGCCGTCGTGCTCGTCTTCGGCGGGCTCGCGGTGCTGTCCACCGTCTCGGAGAAGGGGGTGGTTGTGGTGGAGGACGGCGCCTACCTGGTGCTCAATCTCGACGGCCTCAACCTCACCGACGCGCCGCCCCGGGTGGAGGAGGCGGGGCTGGGCTGGTTGTTTCGCGGCGAGGGCCCGCAGCCGCTCGCCCTGCACCGCGCCTGCGCCGGGCTGCGACGCGCGGCGGAGGACAAGCGCATCCGCGGCGTGGTCCTCACCGGGGCCTTCGCTCCCGACGGTTACGGCACGGGCTTCGCCGCGCTGCGCGAGCTGCGCGCGGCCCTCGGCGAGGTCAAGGCGGCGGGCAAGCCGGTGCGGGCCTATTTCGACGAGGTCGGCACGACCGAGCTTTATCTGGCCTCGGTGGCGGGCGAGTTGACCCTGAATCCGTTCGGCCTGGTCGTCCTGCCCGGCCTCGCGAGCGAGCCGATGTTTTTCGCCGCCGCGCTGGAGAAGTGGGGCGTCGGCGTGCAGGTGACGCGCTCCGGCAAATACAAGGGGGCGGTCGAGCCCTATACCCGCACCGACCTCAGCCCGGAAAACCGCGAGCAACTCACCGAGTTGTTGCAGGGCCTTTGGCGGGACCTGCGCGACGAGATCGCGGCGGGACGTGGCATGGAGGCCGGGAAACTGCAGGCCCTGGTCGACGCCGAGGGGCTCATCGCGCCCGACGCGGCCCTCGCCGCCGGGTTGATCAGCCGGGTCGCCTACCGCGACGAGGTGATCGACGCCTTGCGGGCGGAGACCGGCGTGGAAAGCGGGGAACCGTTTCGCCAGATCGCCTTCACGGCCTACCTCGACACCCTCGGCGACGGACCCGAGGCGGGCGGCACGGTCGCGGTGGTCTACGCCGAGGGCGAGATCGTCGACGGCGAGGGCCGCGAGGGCGAGGTCGGCGGGGCGGCGTTTGCCCGGGAACTGCGCGCGTTGCGGACCGACGACGCCGTCGCGGCGGTGGTGCTGCGGGTCAACAGCCCGGGCGGCTCGGCCGGTGCGTCCGAGGAGATGCTGCGCGAGCTCCGGCTCCTGCGCGCGACCAAGCCCCTGGTCGTTTCCATGGGCAGTTACGCCGCGTCGGGCGGGTATTGGATTTCCTCCTTCGGCGAGCGCATTTTCGCCGAACCCACCACCATCACGGGCTCGATCGGCGTTTTTGGGCTGCAATTCGACATCGAAAAACTGGGCGGCTCGATCGGCGTGACCTGGGATCGCGTGACCACCGGCGACAAGGCCGGCCTGCTCACCGCCGCCCGGCCCAAGAGCCCGGCCGAGCTGGCGGTTTTCCAACGCCTGGTGGACCGCACCTACGACGAGTTTTTAAACCGCGTCGCCGAGGGCCGCGGCCTGGAGAAGGCGGCGGTGCACGAGATCGCCCAGGGCCGGGTGTGGACCGGCGCCCGGGCGCTCGAGCTGGGTCTGGTCGACGAGATCGGCGGGCTCGGCGCGGCCATCGCCCACGCCGCCCGGGAGGCCGGGATCGAGGGCGAGCCGTCGCTGCAGGAGTATCCCTCCACCCGACTGCTCTCCGAGGCCCTCACCGACCTGCTCCAAGGTGGCGAATTCCCCGAAGCCCGGGTGGCGGCGGGCCTGCGCGGACCGCTCGGCGGGGCGCTGCGCCGGGCCGAGGAGCAAGTGCGCGATCTCGCGGCGCTCAACGATCCACTCGGCGTCTACGCGCGCCTGCCGCTTGACCTGCGCGTGCGTTAGGGTGGCGTGACGTCATGAGCACCACGCGACTTTTGGAAGACGTTCCGGCCACCGCCATCCCCGCCGGCACCACGACGACGCTGGCGGCGGGCGAGTCGGTGCACATCGTGCAAACCCTCGGCGGCAACGTCACGGTGCGCGCCGACCACGGTCTGTTCCGCATCGCGCGGGCCGACGCCGGGGCCATCGCCGGCCTCGATCTGGAGAAACTGGATCGCGAGGCGGGCGCGGCGGCGACGAGCGGCGGCGGTTTTTCCGAGCAGGCGGTGTGGGATGCGCTCAAGGGGTGTTTCGACCCGGAGATTCCGGTGAACATCGTCGACCTCGGCCTCGTCTACGACCTCGACATCGACGCCTCGCCGGCGGGCGGGCAGCGGGTCGATGTGAAGATGACTCTCACCGCGCCCGGCTGCGGCATGGGGCCGGTGATCGCCGAGGATGCCCGTCAGCGGGTGGCCGCCCTGCCGGGGGTCACCGAGGCGCGCGTGCACATCGTCTGGGATCCGCAATGGACGCCGCAGATGATCTCGGAGGCGGGACGCAGGCAGCTCGGCATCGCCTGAGCGGGCCGGGGCGCAGAGGAAACGCCGCATGAGGATCGCGCTTGTCACCGAGACCTACCCGCCGGAGGTGAATGGCGTCGCCATGACCCTCAGCCGGCTCGTCGGCGGCCTGCGCGCGCGAGGTCACGAGGTCCAGGTGGTGCGCCCCCGCCAGCGGGTCGAGACGGGCGCGGGCGACGATCTGCTGGTGCCGGGCATGGCCATCCCGTTCTACTCCTCGCTCCGGCTGGGTTTGCCGGCGCTCCATCGGCTGGAGTCGAGCTGGCGGCGGTGCCGTCCGCGCCTCGTCCACGTCGCGACCGAGGGGCCGCTTGGGCTGGCCTCGCTCGCGGTGGCGGGGCGGCTCGGGCTGCCGGTGACGTCGAGCTTTCACACCAACTTTCACGCCTACGGCGGGCACTACGGGGTGGCCGCGCTCCGCGACGCGACCCTCGCCTACCTGCGCTGGTTTCACAACGCCACCCGCCGCACCCTGGTGCCGACCCGCCAGATGGTCGCGGCGCTGGCGGCGGAGGGTTTTCGCGGACTGGGGGTGATGTCGCGTGGGGTGGACACGGCGCTCTTCGATCCGGCGCGGCGCAGCGAGGCGCTGCGCGCCACCTGGGGCGCGGCGCCGGACGATCCGGTGGTGCTCTACGTCGGGCGGATCGCGGCGGAAAAAAACCTCGGGCTGGCGGTGGCGGCTTTTCTGCGCCTGCGCGAACGCGAGCCGCGGGCGAGGTTCGTCCTCGTCGGCGACGGGCCGGAGCGTGAGCCGCTGGCCCGGGCGCATCCGGAGTTCCACTACGCCGGGATGTTGCGTGGGCCGGAGCTGGCGGCGCATTACGCCTCCGGGGATCTGTTTCTGTTCGCCAGCGTGACCGAGACCTTCGGCAACGTCGTCACCGAGGCCATGGCCAGCGGTCTGGTGGCGGTGGCCTACGACTACGCGGCGACGCGCGAGTATGTGCGCGACGGGGTGGACGGGTTTAAGGCCGAGTTCGATGTTGCGGAGGCCTTCCACGCCGCGGCGGCGCGGGCCTTGGCGGCGCGGGATCGCTGGCCGGAGATTCGGGCGGCGGCGCGCGCGACGGCGCTGGGCCTGACCTGGGAAGCGGTGGTCGCCCGCTTCGAGGCCGACCTGCTCGAAGCGGCCGGGCGGGGTTGATCCGGGGGTCGGCTCAGGGCGCGACCACGATGCGGTAGAAGACGCGGGTCTCGGACGGCGCGGGGGTGTCGGTGAAGATCAGGGTCGCGCCCGTTCCCGCCTGCGCGACGCCGACATCGGTCCAGGGGCCGGTGGCGAGGTCGGGGGTGCGTTGCAGTTGGTAACCGTGGCCGACGAGGGAGGGCAGGCTGAGCTGGATCATCCCGCCGGTTTGCGTGATCGCCGGGGTGGGGATGTCGCCGGCGAGCAGGAGCAAACCGGTGCCGGTAAGCCCGGCGGGAGGCGGGGACCCGGCGGTCACGAGGTCGAGCGTGCCTGAATTGGTGAACGCGCCGGACGCGGCGAGCGTGGCGCCGCCGGTGAGGCGAACGACGCCGGAATTGGTCACGGCGCCGTTCAGGGTCCAAGCGGAGGCGGCGCCGTCGGAGGTCAGCGTGCCTTGGTTGATGAGGGCGCCGTTGATCGTGCCGCCGCCGGTCAGGACGCCGCCAGCGCGGATCGTCACGCTGGCGACGTTCAGCGTGCCGGTGAGGCGCAGGGTCGCGCCGGGCAGGACCTCCACCGTCGAGGTGTTGGTCAGCGTGCCGGTGAGGGCGAGGGTGCCGGCGGAGACCACGGTGGTTCCGGTGTAGGTGCCCGCGCCGCTCCAGGTCCAGGTGCCGGCGCCGACCTTGTTCAGCCCGGTGCGGGACGGACTGGTGCCGTTGGTGATGTTTCCCTCGAAGGTCGCGTCCGACCCCAGGCCGCCGATCGACCAGGTGATCAGATTCGACCCCGGCGTGTTGTTGTCGGGAACCATGCCGGAGAGGATAGCGCCGGAGGCTCCGGACAAGGCGCCGACCGGGATGGTTTGGTTTTGGTTAAGGAAGGAGAGCAGCGTGACCCTCGTGCCGAGGTCGACGTGGGCCGAGGGCAGGCCGGCGGTGTTTGCGAGGCGAAACAGCCCGCCGTCGGCGTCGGTCGAGGCGTTTATGCGGCCGGTGAAGGCGGACCAGTCGCCGAGGGTTTTGAAGCGCACCCAGGGCACGTAGAGATTGAGGGTGCCGGCGCCGGTGAGCGGGCCGGAAAGGTCCATGCGCGAATCGGCGCGCAGCGTCGGATTGGCCCCGGCGGGCACGCGCAGATCGTAGGTCGTGGCGCTGTAGGAGCCGTTGCCGTCAAACTGCT
>CAMCHD010000226.1 GCA_945874545.1 Akkermansia muciniphila
TGCGTCGCGTAGGCGGGCAACACGTCCCAATTTCCTGGCACCGTGAGCGTATCCCACGCCTCCGGCTTCTTGCCTTCCTTGTCCGCCGCGACCGCGGCATCGGTGGTGAAGCGCCAGGTCCCGTTCAGCGGGAGCACCTCCTCGCCTTGGGTGGCTCGCGACCACGTCTCGGCGCCCTCCGCCTGCGTCAGCGCGCAGGCGACAGCGATTAATCCGGGTAAAATTCGTTTCCAAATCGGGGTTTTCATAGTTTCAAAAAATTGGGACTCAAACCGGGGCCGGACCAAGCCATTGAACGCGGCCTACTCCGCGACGCGAGCGATTGCCGGCTTCGTCGCCGCCTTCGGCTCGCCCACCGCCACTCCGCGCCCCGCCGTGCTGTGGTAGACGCGGCCAAACACATTCGCATCGCCCACCACGAAACCCGCGTTGCCCAGGCCTCCAAACTCGTGGTCGTCGTCGTTAACCCGCACCCAGGTCGTGCCGCGATCAGTCGAGCGGTGCAGCCCCGTGCTCCCGTCGCCAGCCCGCCCCCAGATGAACAGCGTTTCGTGTCCGGCGTCCGGTGCCGCCTTCCCCACCCCCACCGCGTTGCAAGGCATCACCCCCGTGATAATTTCCACGGTTTTCCCTCCCTCGCTCACCGCGGCCAGACCGCGACCGCTCAACGCCAGCCAGAACCGCCCCTCCGCCCCCGGCACGACCGTGATGCGCTCCGAGCCGCCGCGCTCGGTCTTTCCCACCACCACGAAAGTCTCGCCGCCGTCCGCGCTCGCCCAGATTTCTCCGCTCTCGGGCCGGTAAAAGTAGAATCTCGCCGGATTCACCGGATCGGCCGTCACCCGCGCCGCAAAGTCCACCCCATCCGCCTTCCGCCATGTCTTGCCCTTGTCCGGCGTGCGAAAAACCCCGCCGCCCTTCGAAGGACTCCACAAAAGCGCCGCGCCATCCGCCGACCACGCCAGAGCGCCCCGCGCCGCCTGCGGCTCCGGCGTCCCCGGACTCACCACCCAGCTCTCCCCGCCGTCGGAGGAGATCTGGAGCTGCGGCCCCGCCCGCGCCACCAGCGCCGGCTTCAGGGCCGCCACCGCCAGAGCGGTCACCGACCCCAGCCCCGGTGAATGCGCGCCCCGCTTCGGCGATACGCGGATGTCATCATGCACGAAACCGTCGTAATCCAGGATGACCGAGATCAACGGACCGCCTGGTATGCTCACCACGTCCATCGGCACCGTTTCCTCCACCCCGCGCGACGAGAATACCCAGCGCGACGCCGTCTCGCCCAGCGTATCCGTGCGAAAGATACCGTTGCCCGAGGTCAGAAACGCCCGCTTCGAATCAAAGGGATCGAGCGTGATACAGCCCGTCCAGTGCATCGCCTTGCCGCGTATCCAGGGAAACCCGTCCTCGTCCATTTCCACCGTTCGCTCCGCGATCAGGTCCCGCCATTTACCGCCTCCGTCCTCGCTCAAAAAGATCCGGTCGCCGTAGCCCCAGGGCTGACGCAGGTAGGTGTTGATCGTCGTCACGACCACCCGCCGGGGATTCTTCGCATCCACGCTGACGCCGCTGTAAGGACGCTTTTGCCCAAGAGGAGTGATGTTGCTCCATCGCCCGTCCCGCAGTCCGTAGCGCCACACTTCGCCGCGATCCATGCCTTCGCCATGACGTTTGTCCCCATGCGGCCCGGCCCCGTGGGCATACGTGATGTAAAGCGTGCCGTCCGCCGCCAGCACCTGCCGCTGCGGCATCAAGCCCTGCGGCGCGTCCTTCACCGGCTGCCAGCTCGCCCCGGCGTCGCGCGAGACGTAAAAATTGAAAGTCGATCGCGACACCGCCGCATGGAGCACCTGCGTGCCCCGCCCCGCCCGCCCCGTCGTCGGATCAAAGACCACGAAGACGATTCCGTTGCCGTTCGGCGTGTCCGCTTTGGGAAATCCCTTCACCTCTTCCCAGGTCGCCCCGGTGTCCATGCTCCGGAACAGCCCGTTGCGCCGAGAGCCATAAAACAAAATCGAGCCGTTGTTTGGATCCACCGCCAGCTTCTCCCCCGACTGCCGCCCCATCCCGTTACCGTTCATCTTAAACTGCTTCGTCACGTCCACGATCCGCCAGCTCCTGCCTTCATCCGCCGACCGCAGAATGGCCGAGCGCCCCCCGTTCCAGTAGCTCGTCCCCGCCGCCATAAACACCCGCGCCGGATCGCGCGGATCCACCGCGAGGCTCTCCACCCCCATGAAACTCAGCTCCCCGGAACTCAACCAGTCCGTCAACGGCACCCAAGACTTGCCCGGTTCGTCCCAACGGTAAACCCCGCCCACGTCGGTCCGCGCATAAAACAGATCCTTCTTCGCCGGATGCGCGATGATCGCGTTTACAAAACCACCCCCGCCCATCTTCACCGCCCCCCACTCGTAGCGTTCCCCCCGGACCGACACGGCCAGCGCCACGCAGCCAAACAACCAAAGGACAATTTTATGCAGGGGGTGCGGCATAGGCATCACGTCAGACCGGCAAAGCCGTGCCGACCTGGCAAGTTATCGTTAAATCAATTTCGCTCCCGCGGATCGATTTCTATACTCCCGCGCCTTCATGCCGCCGGTGTGGCGGCGAAAAATCTGCGCGAAATACTGGCTCGTCCCAAAACCGCACTGAAACGCGATGTGCGTGATCGACCGTTCGTTTTCCCGCAAGAGCCGGCAAGCCATCCGCACCCGCATGCGTTGCAGGAACCGCGTCGGTGAATCTCCCGCCTGGTCGCGAAACACCGTCGCGAAGCGCGTCCGACCCAGCCGGCAATACGCCGCCATCTCACCCAGCGTCCAGCTCCTCGCCGGGTCCGCCGCCACCACCGCCACCAGACGCCTCACCCGCTCCTGGGCCCCGCTCCTCACCGCCGGCTCCACCTTGGTCCGGTGGGCCCGCACACACCGCGCCAGTTCGATCACCGCCGCCCGCGCCAGCGCCGTCACCCGCGCCTCATGCAGATAACCCGGGTCGCGCATCTCCGCCTCCAACTCGCCGAGTATGGTCTCCATCGCCGCCCCGCCATCGAACGAGTGCCGCCGCGATCCTTTCAACAAACCGCTTATCTCTCTCTCCTCCGCCCTCGTGAATCCCAGCCCGGGATGCAACGGCCCCGCCTTGCCCGGTGCGAGGATGACGTAGATCCACTCGTGCCCCGGTTCAAACTCCTCCGCGCTGCCGTGCTCCTGCTCCGGCAAGGTGAAATACACCGATCCCGGCGGCACCGGCTCCGCCACCCCTTCCGTCTGCCACAGCAGGTGTCCTCGCCTCACGTATACGATCTCCAGCCCCGCGTTCCGGTGCCGCGCCAGCTTCGCCAGGCTACCCACGCCGGATTGCAGCACCAGTTTCGCCATGTCTTCAGCCCAGGCCGGCGACGCTCCGCGACAAGCCTAATGTGCGCGATTTACCACCGGCGGCATGCAGACGTGGACCGTCCGAAAATCTGGCATGATTCGGCATGACCACAAGATACTCCCCTTCCCCCCGCACCGCCGCCGTCATCGGCTGCGGCAAATTCGTCGAAGGCAAAGAGGGCTGGGCCATCGGCCACGCCCACGCCGACGCCTACCGCCAGGCCGATCCGTCTCTCCGCCTCTGCGGCGTGGATATCAACCCCGACAACCTCCGCGCCTTCGGCGAACGCTTCAAGGTCCCCTCCTCCGACCTCTTCCTCTCCACCGACGCCCTCTACGCCGCCCTCACCCCCGACTACGTCAGCGTCTGCACCTGGCCCTGCCTTCACGCCACCCAGGTCATCGAGGCCGCCGCCCGCGGCGTGCGCGGCGTCGTCTGCGAAAAACCCATGGCCCTCCACGGCGCCGAAATAGACGCCATGCTCGCCGCCTGCGCCAAATCCGGCACCCGCCTCGCCATCGCCCACCAGCGCTGCTACAACGGCCCCTACAAGCTCGCCAAAAAACTTCTCCACTCCGGCGCCATCGGCGGGAGATGGGTGCTCGAGGCCCGCGTCGGCGACGGCTGGGACATCCTCTCCTGGTCCGTCCATTGGTTCGACCTTACCCACTGGCTCTTCGACTGCCCCCCGCTCTCCGTCCTCGCCGGCCTCGACCACACGGGCGCACGCCGTTACCAGCACGCGGTCGAAAACGCCTCCGTCATCTTCGCCGACTACCCCGAGTCCCGCCAGGCCATCTTCATCACCGGCCCCCACAACCACCAGGGCGAACAGGGCGATCTCTTTATCCGCGGCACCACCGGCTTCATGCGTATCCGCGGCGACGTCGAGGTCTGGAGCGACACCACCGGCTACACCCGCCACCAACCCGTCTCCGACGGCCCCGAGGACTTCCACGCCCTCGTCCTCGACCTCTTCCAAGCCGTGGACACCGGAGGCGCCATGCGCTGCGACGCCTCCCGTTCCGCGACCTCCACCCGCACCGCCTACGCCGCCCACGAATCCGCCCGCACCCAGCGCACCATCCACGCCCCCTTCACCACCGGCTACGCCCCGCTCGAGATCCTGCAAAACCCTCCCCGCCCCTCCCTCCCCGCCGGCAAACTCGTCCTCTTCGCCGACGAACACTTCGGCTCCGGCGGGCGCGAGGGCATCGCCGAGGCCCTCACCGCCCTCACCGGTTCCGCTCCCGTCGTCATAGACGCCACCCAGGGCCTCACCGCCGCCGACCTCGCCGACGCCGCCGCGCTCCTGCTCTATCACACCCAGACCGAACCCGACCCAGCCACCCGCGACGCCCTCACCACCTGGGTAGAGTCCGGCAAACCCACCGTCTTCGTCCATTGCGCCGTCGGCGGCTACCCGAACTGGGACGCCTACAAACAATGGGCCGGCCGCGTCTGGGTCTGGGGCCCCGGCGGTTCCGAACACCCCTACGAACCCAGCACCCTCACCCCGCTCGGCGCAGGCGTCGGCGACCTCGTCTCCGCCTGGTTACCGCTCGACGAGGTTTTCATCAAGCTCGCGTCCACCTCCGAGACCGAGGACCTCGCCGAGGTGCAGATCTCCTCCGGCCGCTTCCCCGCCGCCTGGCGCTCCAAACGCTGGCCCAACGTCACCGTCTGGATCCCCGGCCACCGTCGCGAGATGTGGACACTCCCCGCCCTGCGCGCCGGCCTCCTCGCCCAGCTCCAACTAGCCACGACCTAGCCGCCGTCCGGTATGGAGTGCGGAGACTCGGCTCCCCTTTCGACGGTGCGCCTCGGCGCACCGCCTGGAAGGACGATCCGCTGTTGATTTGCTCCTAAATCATGAAAGGGATTCCCGTTGGCGTCCTGCAACCGCCTGCGGCCCTTTCCGTATGAACCCCCTCGTCCCGACCGTCTACTCCGCCGATCCTTCCGCCCATGTCTGGCCCGGCGACGACCGGCTCTGGATCTACGCCTCCCACGACCAGCCCGGCACCAACAACCACGACACGATGGTCTCCTACCACGTGTTTTCCTCCACCGATCTGGTCAACTGGATCGACTACGGCCCCGTCCTCCACCTCAAAGACGTCAAGTGGGCCATCAGCCACATGTGGGCCATCGACGCCGTCCTTTGGAAGGGCCTCTACCACCTCGTTTACTGCGCCGTGGAGCGCGAATCCGGCCTCTTCAAGACCGGCCTCGCCACCAGCCCGCGTCCCCAGGGTCCGTTCACCGACATCGGTTTTATCTCGGGCATGGAGGTCGGCCAGGACCCCGCCCTTTTCGTGGACGACGACGGCACGCCCTACCTTTTCTGGGGCCAGGGCGGGTCCTGCTCCGCCTGCCGCCTTTCCGACGATCTGCTCCACGCCGTCCCCGGCACCACCACCGATCTCACCCGACAGCTCACCTGGGTCTTCGAGGGCCCGTGGGTCCACAGGTATTCAGGAAAATACTACCTTTCTTACCCGGGCCTCAAGAACGGCGTCTGGCCCGAGACCATGTTCTACGCCACCGCCGACCACCCGCTCGGCCCCTACGAGTTTCGCGGCGAATACATCCCGTATTTCGAGGGACAGGCCGGCACCAACCACGGCTCCATCATCGAATACAAGGGCCGGTGGTATGCCTTCCACCACTCCATGTGGCAGACCGGCCTCAGCGAGTGCCGCAGCCTGATGTGCGACCACCTCCACTACGACGAAAA
>CAMCHD010000227.1 GCA_945874545.1 Akkermansia muciniphila
CGATGCTCCGCGGCGTGGACCTTGATCGCAAGCGAGTCGAGGGTGTCGTCCGCCTCGATCCGCACCGCCGCCTGGTCGAGGATGCGCCCGGCGTCGATCTCGGGCGTCACCTCGTGCACGGTGCAGCCGGTGATCCTCACCCCGTGGCGGAAGGCCTGCCCGATGCCATCGAGCCCTGGAAAACTGGGCAACAGGCTCGGGTGCAGGTTGATCACGCGACCGGCGAAGGCGTTTAAAAAGCCCGGTTTCACCACCCGCATGAAGCCCGCCAGCACGACCATATCGGGCGCGCAGGCCCGCACCGCCGCGATGTAGCGGGCCTCGCCCTCGCCCTCGAGTTTGGTCTTGAAGGGCGCCGCGTCGAGGTGGCGCGCCTCGATCCCGAAACGCGGGCCGAGCCCGAGGATGCCCGCCTCCGGCCGGTCGGCGAAGATGGCCACGATCCGCGCCCGGCCGAGCCGGCCCTCGGTTTGGGCGACGCAAAGCGCCTCGGCGTTCGAGCCTCGACCGGATCCCAGGATGACAACGCGCATAAAGTCGCTCAACCGGCCGCCGCCACTCCGGCCGCATCCCCGGGGCTGTCCGCGCCCGCCGCGCCGGATCCACCCGGCGCCTCGGCCTTTGGCGCGCCCCCGACCAGGGCCGCCAGCTGATCCTGGATGGACCGGAAAAACTCCGGGCTCAGCTCCGCCGCCGCCACCTCGTGACGGGTCTTGGCCTTGGCGTGCTCGTAGACCAGGCGCGCCTCCGCCCCCGCACCCACCCGGCCCTTGGGGCGCAGCACGCGTTTGCGTTCCAACATCAGGGCCAGCACCTGGAGGAGCCGTTCGTTCTCCACCGAGCGCTCGTTCGCCGGGTCGGCGAGGGCGAGAAACAGGCTCTCGGCGGTCAACTTGAGCGTGCGCTCGGGATTGTCCTGGGACCGACGCAGACGAAACACCTGGGCCCAACGGCAAACCACCGGCCCCGGCGGCACGAACCCCGCCGCCTCGCTCTCCCGCACATCGCAGCGCAGGATGCCCTCCGCCGTCGCCTCGGCCTTGCCCGTGCCGCGCCCCGCCGGTTCCGCCGGCGCACGCACCAGAAAACTGATCACGCGTTCACCATCGACAAACTCGCGCGCCGAGACCTGGCAACGCGGCGACAAAGACTGCAAAGTTAACTCCATAAACGGGCTTTCTTGTTTACCCCGGCCGCCGGGCGACGCTAGCACTTTCGCCACCACCCTAGCATGAACGGCCGCATCATCGCCATCGGCGACATCCACGGGTGTCACCTCGAATTCGCCGAACTGCTCGACCGCCTCGCCCCGACCCCGGAAGACCGTCTGATCCTGCTCGGCGACTTGATCAACCGCGGGCCCGACAGCGCCGCCGTGATCGACCTGGCCCTCCGCCACAACGCCATGGCCCTGCTCGGCAACCACGAAGCCCGCCTGCTGAACTACCGCCGCACCAAGGACCGCGCCCTGCTGAAGGACGACGACGAGCAGACCTTCGCCCAACTCCAGCCCCACCACTGGGCCTACCTGGAAAGGATGCCGCTCACCCACGAGGAGCCCGAGCTCAACACGGTTTTTGTGCACGGCGGCTTTCTGCCCGGCGAGCCCTGGCGCCGCCAAGCCGCCGCCGTGGTCACCCGCATCCAGGTGATCGACGCCGAGGGCCGCCCCCGCAAACGCGCCGAGGCCCCCGACGCCGTGCTCTGGGCCGAACGCTGGGTCGGTCCGCCCTTTGTCGTCTACGGCCACACCCCGCGCCCGGATATCTTTAAACTGAAGTGGTCCGTCGGCATCGACACCGCCTGCTGCATGGGCGGACTGCTCACCGCCTACCTCCTGCCCGAGCGCCGCTTTGTCCAGGTAAAGGCCCGCCGCCGCTACTACGGCGACAAACGCTGACCGCTCCCCCTCCCCCTCATGCCTCGCGTCAAAAAATCCGTGCCCGCCTCCGCCCCCGTCCCGGCCACGCCCGCCAGCGCGGCCCCCGGCGCCGCCGTGCTCGCGGTCGATCTGCAAACCCCGCTGCTAGCCGCCCTGCCCGCCCCCGTCGCCGCCGCCGTCCGGTCCCGCGCGGGGCTCACCCTCTCCGCCGCCCACGCCCTGGGCATCCCGGTCTTCTTCACCGAGCAGGTTCCGGCCAAACTCGGCCCCACCGCGCCGGCCCTGCGCGCCCTCGCGCCGGACGCGCCGGTGTTCCCCAAAAACACCTTCTCCGCGCTGGCCGACGACGCCGTGCCGGCCGCCCTGCGCGCCGCCCGGATCGAGCACCTACTGCTCATCGGCCTCGAGACCCCGATCTGCGTTTACCAGACCGCCCTCGGCGCCCTGGCCGAAGGTTTCCAGGTCACCCTCCTCTCCGACGCGATCGGCGCCCGCCGGCCCGACGACCACGCCGCCTGCCTCGCCGCCCTCCGCCACGCCGGCGTGACCGTCCTGCCGGTCGAGACCGTCTTCTACGCCCTGCTCCACGACGCCGGCCACCCGCTCTTCAAGGCCTTCACCCACCTCGTCAAAACCCACTCCTGATCGGCCCCGGCCGCCCCGCCGCCGACTCGCCCGTTTCCCCACCCTTTCCAGCCTTCCACATTCCAGCCTTTTCCGCCTTTCCGCGTTTCCGCTTTTTTCTCCGATGTCCGACTCCTCCCCGCCCCTGCTCTCCGTCCGCGAGCTAAAATCCCCCGAGCTGCACGCCGGCGCGGCCTTCGCCGCCGTGGTCGTGGTGAAAAAACTCCAGATCAAAACCGCCTCGAACGGCAACCCCTTCCTGTCGCTCGACCTCGGCGACCGGGGCGGCAGTTTTTCCTGCACCCTGTTCGGCGACAGCCCGCTGTTTGAAACGGTCAAGACCGCCGGGGAGAGCGCGGTGCTGCGCATCGAGGGCCGGGCGGACACCTTCCAGGGCCGCTTTTCACCCAAACTGCTCAAGGCCGTCGCGCTGTCCGAGGAACAACTCGCCGCCGAGCCCGGCCTGGTCGACGCCCTGGTCGAGCTCGCCCCCGAGAACGCCGAGGAGCTCTGGGCCGAGTTCCAGGCCTGCATCGATCTGATCCTGCACGATGAGCTGCGCATGACCGTGCGCGGCGTGTTCGACGAGGTCGGCGAGGTTTTCCGCCGCGCCCCCGCCGCCGTCGCCATGCACCACGCCTACCGCCACGGCCTGCTCGAGCACACCCTGCACATGGCCCGCGCCTGCCGCGCCCTGCTGCCGCTTTATCCCCAGGTGGACCCCGACCTCGCCCTCGCCGGCATCCTCCTGCACGACACCGGCAAGACCATCGAATACGAGGGCACCCTCGCCACCCGCCGCAGCCGCCGCGGCATCCTGCAGGGCCATGTCGTGCTCGGCTACCAGCTCGCCCGCAAACACGGCATCAAAGCCCGCCTCGACGCCGACCGCCTCGAACGCCTCGAGCACATCGTGCTCAGCCACCAGGGCGAACCCGAGTGGGGCGCGGCGGTCTACGCGGCCACCCCCGAGGCGGTGTTTGTCAGCATGATAGACAACCTCGACGCCAAGATGGGCATGGTCCAACGTGCTCTTCGCCAGGCCGACCCCACCGCCGAATTTTCCGAACGCCTGCCCGGCCTCAACTCACCCCTCCTCACCCGCCCCGTCGGCTCCTGAGCCGCGCCGCGCCGCGCGCCATGCCCATCTTCGACAACGAAAAACTCCCCCGCCTGCTGCGCGGACGTGGCGCCGTGTTCGTGCCGGTCGTCGTCGGCCTGCTCGCCACCTTCGGCGCCGCCCAGCTGCTGCACCGGGCCGAACGCCGCGCCGCCCGCGAGGAGTTCGAGCGCCGCCATGATCTTTATCACCACATCCTGACCCAGGGCCTGCGCGCCTACGAAAACGCCGTGTTTTCCCTACGCCTCGTCGCGCTGAACAACACCAATTTTGCCCACGAGGAGTTTCTCGGCGCCGCCCGCACCCTGCATCTCCTCAACCCCGGCATCCAGTCGCTGCAGTGGGTGGCCGAGATGAAGGCGACCGAGGTCCCGGCCTTCCTCGATTCCGTCCGCGCCACGGTGCGGGCGGATTTTAACCTGCTCGAGCGCGCCCCGGACGGTCGGTTCCGCCCGCTCGATCCCGCCGGCCTCGCCCCGGACCGCGAGCTGAGCGTGATCAGCTACGTCTATCCGGTGGCCGGTAACGAGGCCGCGTTCGGCTACGATGTGCGCACCTCCCTTTCGGAGCGCCAGACCGCCGTGTCGCGCCTCACCGGCGACATCGTCGTGACCCGCGCCATTCCTTTGGTCCAGGGCTACCGGGGAATCATCCTGACCGCCTACGCCGACCGGCCTCCGTCCGATCCGGCCGCCCCGCCGCCCCGCCGCGGCCGTGGTTTCGCCCAAGTGGTGCTCCGCCTCGACGAAGCCCTCACCCGTGTCATCGCCCCCGCCGTCGCGGATGAGGCAGATCTGGCGATCTATGACGTGACCGACGGTTCTCCGGAGCCGCTCTACACCCGCCTGCGCGGCCAAGATAACCCCGAAAGCACCCCGCTGGACTTTGCCGCCTTCGCCAACGCCGAGACCTGCCTGCACGACCTGACCTTCGGCGGCCGCGCCTGGCGAGTCGCCCTTCGCCCTCCGCCCGAATTGAACCTGGCGTTTCTCAACCTGGGCACCCTCGCGGTGTTTTTCGGCGGCTTCGCCATCACCTTCCTGGCCGCCGCCTACCTCCGCCAGATGGTCCGCCGCAACGCGCATATCGAAGACGAGGTCGCCACCCGCACCGCCGAGCTGCGGGAAAGCCGGGCCCTGCTCGACGACATCATCGATCACAATCCGAGCGCGATCTGGATGAAGGACGCCAGCCTTCGCTTCCGCCTGGTGAACCAGACCTTCGCCTCCCACTATGGCGGCGACAAGGCCAAGGTCCTCGGGCTGAGCGACGACGCTCTGCATCCGCCGGAAACGGTGGAGAACATGCAGCGCCGCGACCGGGAAGTTTTTGCCGACGGCGTGACCCGCCACTACGAGCACGAGGTGAAGATCGGCGGCGTTCTTCGCACCTTCCTCACCTCCAAATTCGCCATCCGCGGCGCCGACGGCGGCATCCACGCTGTCGCCGGCGTATCGACCGACATCACCGCGCTCCGCGCCGCGGAAGGCGAACGACTCGCGATGGAACGCAAGCTCCAGGAAGCCCAAAAACTGGAGAGCCTGGGCGTGCTCGCCGGCGGGATCGCGCACGATTTCAACAACCTCCTCACCGGCATCCTCGGCCACGCCAGCCTGGGCCGGGATCTGGTCGCACCCGGTTCCGACGCCGCCGCCTCGTTCCAGCAAGTCGAGCTTTCCGCCCGTCGCGCCGGGGAGCTCTGCCAGCAGATGCTGGCCTACTCCGGGCGCGGGCGTTTCACCATCGGACCGATCGATCTCGGCGCGCTGGTGGCCGAGTCGATCCCGCTGCTCCGGCTGTCCCTGCCGAAGACGGCCCGCCTCACCCTCGACCTCGCCCCCGGCCTGCCCGCCGTGATCGCCGACGCCAGCCAGCTGCGCCAGATCGTGATGAATCTAGTGATGAACGCCGCCGAGGCCCTGCCCGCGTCGGGGGGCGATATCCTCGCCCGCACCAGCCTGGTCGAGGGCAATGCAGAACTGTTCAAGACCTGCGTGCTGCAACCCACCCTGCCCGAAGGCCCCTACCTTTGCCTGGAGGTGACCGATACCGGCTCGGGCATGACCGCGGAGACCATCGCGAAGATTTTCGATCCCTTTTTCACCACCAAGTTCACCGGCCGCGGCCTCGGCCTGGCCGCCGTGCAAGGCATCGTGCGCGGCCACGAGGGCGCCCTGCGCGTGGTCAGCCAACCCGGAAAAGGGACCTCGTTTTTCCTCTACCTGCCCGCCTCGGCCGAGACGCCGCAGGCCGCCGCGCCGGCCAAACCGATCCCGACCGCCACCGCCGGCCGCCATATCCTCCTGGTCGAGGACGAGATCACGGTGCGGGAAACCACCCGGCTGATCCTCGAGTCTTTCGGCCACACGGTCGAAGCGGCCGAAGACGGACTCGCGGGGGTCGCCTGCTTCCGCCGCGACCCCGCCCGCATCGACCTCGCCTTCCTCGATCTCACCATGCCCGGCCTGTCCGGCGCCGAAGTCTTCGCCGCCCT
>CAMCHD010000228.1 GCA_945874545.1 Akkermansia muciniphila
TCGTCGTTGAGGCGTTGCAGCTCCGCGTCGAGAAACTCCGCAAGCACCGGGCCGGTGGGGGTTTCCTCGGTGCCGGGCCGGAGTTCCAGCCACCACTCGTGGCTGCCGCGTTTCTGGCCGACGAGGGAATTGATAAAAATCGGTGCGACGTGAAAATTGACCACCTGCCAGTGGTGGCGGGTGCAGACGGCGGTGAGGGCGTCGGTGAGCTCTTTTTCAATCACGTGTTCGCCAAACGCGCTGAGCTGAAGCTTGGTGCGGCCGGCGTAGACCAGGCGGGCGGGCTCGGTGGAGACGAACCGCACCACGTCGCCGATCACGTAGCGGGTGAGCCCGGCGGGTGTGCTCATGATCAGGGCGTAATCCACCCCTGGCTTCACGCCCTCGAGCGGCACCGCCTTGGCCCCGAGGTGTTCGATGCGCTCTTCGTCAAAATCGTTCAGCGGAAGAAATTCGTAATAGATGCCGGCGTTTGCGATCAGGCGCAGGCCGGCGGCGGCCTCGGCGTCCTGGGCGGCGATAAAGCCCTCCGAGGCGGGGTAGACCTCGTGGAAATTCACCCCCGGGCCGCAGACCGCGTGCAATTCCGCCGCGAAGGGGCCGATGGGCACCCCGCCGTGGACCAGGCACTCGAAGCGTGGCCAGACCTCGCGCAGGGTGCTGAATTTTTTCCCTCCGGCGGCGCGGCCCGCTTCCTCCAGCACCGCCGCGGCGAGGATGAGCACCCAGCTGGGGATGCCGGCCAGCATGCGGATATCGCGACCGGCGCAGCGCCGCGCGATGGCGTCGATCTTGGCCGGCCAATCCGCCAGCTGCGCGATCTCCGCCCCGGGTTCGTAGAGGTGTTTCTCCACCCAGGCGGGGAGATTGAGGGCGGTGATACCGCTCAGGTCGCCCGCGAAGGCGGGCCGTCCGCCGGCCTCGGGGAGCGGCGACAGGGTGGTGGCGCCGCCGAGGAACAGATGTTTCCCGCCAAAAATATCCGCGCGGCCCACGCGCGACGAGTAGTAGAGCAGGGAGTCGAGGCCGGCCTGTCGGAAATGATCCAACATGCCCGGGGTGATGGGCAGGTATTTGGTGCGGCCGGCGGTGGTGCCGGAGGACACCGCGTAGTAATCACAGCGGCCGGGCCAGAGCACGTCGGTCTCGCCCGCCTTCATGCGCTCCACGTAGGGTGCGAAGCCCTCGTAGGTGCGCAGCGGCACGCGCTCGCGCCAGGCTGCGGCCTGGAGGCCGGGCTCGATGCCGTGGGTGCGGCCGTAGACGGTGGCGGCGAGTTGCCTGCGGAGGTCTGCGGCGACTTTGGCCTGGGCTTTGAGCGCCCAATCGCGGGCGCGGAGTTGGCGGGCGCGGTGGGCGCCCATCCAGCCGGCTCCGAGGGAGAGCAACGACTTGGGCGGGGTTAGCATCTTCGGGGACCGCCAAGCGGTGGGCACGAACAAGCCGGCCGGCCGGCGGGCCGCAAGGGAATTCAGGCTGCTTCCAACACTTTACGGGGTTTTAGGCCCCGATAGAAACGACCGAAGTGAGGCAGGAAATTCTCCACGTGGAAGATCAGCGAGGCGTGCTGGACCGGGGCGCCGCGGGGGTTGGTCACCACGGCGCAGCGGCCGCGGGGGAAAAACGATCCGCAGGCGCGCTCAAACGTGGACCGGGCGGTGGCGTGGTCGCTGAGGACGGCGCCCTCCTTCTCGGCGTAGAGGATGAGGGCGGGCGCGTCGGCCAGGGGCAGCAACTCCGGGGTGAGGTAGCTGGTCGGCGAGGCCATGGCGGCCATGGCCCGGACGCGGGCGAGGGCGCCGCGCGGGGTGATGCCGGCGATGGTGCCCAGCACGCCGGCACGGAGGGCGGCGAGTTCGGCCTTGGTCATCAGGGTGGCGAGGGCGAGTTTGTTTTGGGCTCCGGCCTCGAACATGCGGGCGAAGATGGCGCGGGCCTTTTCCACCGCGGCGTCGCTGGCGTGCTCGGGGGCGTCGAGCATGGGCTTGAGCGCGCGGCCGAGCAGGGTGGAGGGCTTGGCCTCGCCCGCCGCGACGATGTCTTCGGCGCAGCAGACGGGGCTGACCAGCATGACCCCGGCGAGGGTCGGTGCGGCGCGGCCGGCGAGGCGGGAGCGGCGGAGCCAGTCGAGCACCACTCCGGCGCCGAAGCTGACCGCGAGAATGACCGGCGCGGCGCCCTCGCGGGCGACCACCTCCGCGACGAGGTCCTCCAGTTGCGCTCCCATCAGTTCGAGGGAGAAGTCGCCTTTGGCGTAGTCCACGAAGTAGACGCTGCCTTGGCGGGCGAGGAAGCCGCGCAGCAGGTAAACCTGTTCGCACGCGTCCGGCACGAAGCCTCCGAGGACGATGGTGGGTCGGGCGCCGCGGTGGGCTTCGCGACGCACCGTGGCGAGCGCGCCGGCGTCGCCCACGCCGCGCGCGAGGGCGGCCCGCACCGCCGGTCCCGCCGCCGAGGAAAGCGTCTCCAGCCGCGGCGGATTAAAGCGGCGGCTGGTCGTGCGGATCAGCGTGCGCAGCGGCTGCGCGGGCGAGACCTGGCCGAAGGCGGCAAGCAGCGACAGGGCGGGGGCGAAACTCAGGGCGGGCATGACAGAGAGGAAAAAAACGTCGGCGAATCCGGACGCGGGAGGCAGGAGGGCTGAGGGGCGGGAGGTCGGGTGACGAGGCTTTTTACGATTGTGTCGACTCCAGCGAGGTTTGGTCTCCCCTCGCAAGAGTCGCCCGGCCGCGTCACCCGCTATTCACCGGCCCGAAACCTGACCGTCACCAAACAGAATTCGGGGACCCTGCGTCACGGAATTAGCTGAAAGTGATTAGCGTTAATATTTCGAGCCTTGGCCTTGGGGTGGGTCTCGGGCCTGTTGGCGTGGTTCGCCTATGCTTCCGCCCATTCTCCATGAAGACGAGCAGTTGATCGCCTTCGACAAACCCAGCGGCCTGCTCATCGCGCCGGATCGCTGGGACAAGGCCCGGGCCAACCTGATGACCGAGGTGCATGCCCGGCTGGGCGATCATGTGGCCAATGTCCATCGCCTCGATGCCGACACCTCCGGGGTGGTGTTGTGCACCAAGGACAAGGTCGCGCTCGATTTTGTGTCCGGTCAGTTTCAGTCCAAGACCGCCGGAAAAATCTATCACGCGCTGTGCTACGTGCCGCCGGTGGACGAGGCGATGAAGCTCGGTCGCACCCAGCGCGACGAGTCCGGACGGCTTCCGTCCGAGTTTACGGTCGATCTGGCGCTCGGGGAGGACGAGGCCCAGCCGGGGCGCATGCGGGTGTTTAAGCGCCGCGGCGGCAAGGCCTGCGAGACGCGTTTCCGCACCCTGGAACGTTTTCAGGATCGCTCCGGGCGGGTCTACGCCTGGGTCGAGTGCCGGCCGCTCACCGGGCGCACACATCAGCTGCGGGTGCATCTGGCGGCGGCGGGGGCGCCCATCCTCGGCGATCCGTTTTATGGGGTGCCGGGCATCGAGTTGCGCCTGTCCGATTTGAAGCGCGGCTACAAGGGCCGCGACGACGAGAGGCCGCTCATAACGCGTCTGGCGCTGCACGCGAGCGAGTTGACCGTCACGCATCCCGCCACGCGTTTGCCCGTGACCATCGTCGCGCCCTTGCCGCGGGAGTTTGAGGTGGCTCTCAAGAATCTCCGCCGCCACGGCGCCTGATCGGTGCGGCCGGGGAGCGGCCTACCAGGTCAACACGCCGGAGAACCCAAAAAGCAGGAGGATGCCGAGGAAACAGCCGTAACAGATCATCGCGCCCCAGAAAATCTTCGGCGCTTTTTGGCGGCTGATTTTTTTGCCGGTCAGGCTGCCCCCGTAGGGAATCTCGCCGTCGACCAGGCCGTCCACCAACAGCAACGCGATCATTCCGGCCATCAGCGGCACGGGAAAAATCCCACCCGAGAGGCGCGCGAAGACGAGGGTCAGCGTCGCGACCAAAAGAAACAGGAGGATTTTGAGTTTGGTGAATTTCATCGCGGGCGTAGCCGCTGGCCGTCCGTCGGACCGGGACGTGAGCAGGCAAAGCGCCACCCTCGACGATGACAAGCCCCGCGTAGGTGACTTTCCGGGGTTTCCCCGGTGCATCTAACACCGCCGACGTTTCCGCGTGGTGAGCGCGGCCAAGCCGCCGATGAGGCCGATCCAGGCGCCGGCCGACGCGGGTTCGGGTATGGCGCTGGTCGCCCAGGCGAGGCCGTAATCCACCGTGCCGCCGGGCGTGCCGTCGAGATCGTAGACCGAGGCGTCGAAGCGCACCCGCAGGCCGAGCCGCTCGCCCGGTCCGGTGGTAAAGCGCAGGAACTCGGCGTTGTTGTAGTCGCTGCGCGAGGCGGCGCGCAGGGCGGTGAAGGTGCCGGCAAAGCTCACCGACCAGACCTCGAGGTCGAGGTTGGCAAAGCTTCCGTAGGTGGTGACGCCGCTCACCGAGTCGAAGGAGTCGGCCACGAACCAGTTCAGCGCGACCGAGAATTCGAAAGCCTCGCCGGGGCCAAAGGGATCCAGGGTGTAATCGTGGCTTTGGCCGAGGTCGACCCGGCCGAAATCCCAGCCCAAGGAGGCCAGGCCGGCGCCGCCGCCCAGGCCGGGCACGTCGGTGGTTCCGAAGACGGTGACGAAGGCGGCCGCCCCGAGGTCGATCCGGCCGGCGCCGGTGCGATGGTCCAGCGCCTGGGTGGTCACGATGGCTCCTTCGGGGCCGGCCACCTGGCCGTTATCCCAGCCTTCGGTGCGGATGGCCGAGGCCATGAGCACCGAGCGGATCACGCGGGTGTCGAGCGCCTCGGTCTGAGGCAGGGCGTAGGGGCCGGTGCGGATGAGCTCCTTGAGCAGTCCTATCCCGCCGGCGACCACCGGGGCGGAGAAGCTGGTGCCGCTTTGGGAGAACGTGAAATAGAGGTTGTCCGCCGCGGTCACGAAGCCGCCCAGCGCCGGTTCGAGGCCGCCGGTGGGCTGGAGGTAGGCGGCGAGGGCGAAGTTTTCGCCCGGGGCGGCGAGATGCACGGCGGCGCGCGCGGCCGGCGTGGTCGTGTCGGTCGCGGGGTTGTAGAACGCCACCGGGCCGCTGGAGGAAAAGTCCGACGGGGTCAGCCAGGACGGCCCGCCGAGGGCGCCGACCGTGATCACGTTGAACGAGGAACCCGGCCCGCCGACGGTATCGGGGCCGGGGCCGGAGTTGCCCGCGCTGAACACGGTCGCGACCGTCGGATTCTGGGCGGCGAGGCCGGTGATGATGCGCGTCTCGCGTTCCCGCGCCGAGGGATCGGTGAAGCCCCAGCTGCTGTTGATCACATCCGCGCGGCCCTCGGCGCCACCCTCGTAAAAAGCCACGTAAGGCGCGAGAAACGACGCCTCGTCGATCTCGAAGGAGCCGACGTTCTCGAGCGTTTTATCGAAGTGGGTGGCGATGGCGCCGGACCAGAGGGTGGCCAGCGGAGCCATGCCCGCGCCGGCCAGGGTGAGGTCGATCGAGGTGTCGGGGTTGACCACCGTCTTCGCGCCGACCAGCACGTGCGCGACCATGGTGGCGTGGAAATCGAACTCCCCGAGTTCGGGGGCCTCGGCGGTGGCGGGGGCGTTGACCAGCCGGGCCGGGGTGGGCGCGATGCCGAGGGCGGTGCGGTCGAAGACCTCGTGACCCGACCAGGGGTGGCCGGCCTCGACGTTCGCGATCACGATTCCGGAGCCAAAATAACCGGCGCCCCAGAGCAGGTTGGTGCCCACGACATCGTTGATAAAAAACGGGTCCGCCTGCACGCCGCCGAGCAGGTGGGACCGGGCGCCGAACGCGGGAGCCGCGAGCAGCAGCGGGAGGCCGAGGGCGACGCGGCGGAGGGTAATGGGGCGCATGGGGTGGGGTGGGGCGGGGGTGGCGGACCCGCCTAAAAGGCCCGCCGAGGCGGGGGCGTCAAGGGAGGCGGCGACGATCCGGGGTTGTAAAGCGGCCGCGCGCGGTGCGTGCTCGCTTTTTTACCCTCGTTTTTCCGCCCATGAAAGCTCCCGCCTGTCCGGTTTGCACCCTCGAAGACGTGCTCGCGCATCCCGACCACTGGGAATGCGCCACCTGCGGCCACGAGTGGCCCAAGGAAGAGGCGCCCGAGGGGCCGCG
>CAMCHD010000229.1 GCA_945874545.1 Akkermansia muciniphila
CGTCCGCCCGCGTTTCCTCCCGCCCGTGCCAGGCCTCTCCTGGTTCCTCGAACTCAACCTGCGCACCTACGTGCACACGGCGGACGGGACGCCCGGCGTCTGGTTCTACTCGCTCGATTGCAACAACCACGTCGCCGTCGCCCTCGCCCGCTCGCTGTTCTCCCTCCCCTACGTCTTCGCCCGGCAGCGCGGCGAGCGCCCCGGCACGCCGACCTCGACCGCGCGGTTCGAATCCCGCCGCCCGGGCGGCGCGGCCAACACCTTCGCCTACGCCCCCGCCGCGCCCTTCGCGCCGGCTGAGGCCGGCACCCTCGACCACTTCCTGGCCGAGCGCTACCTGCTCTTCTCCCGCCGCGCCGACGGCACCCTCGCGAGCGGCCGGGTCTGGCACACGCCCTACCCGCTGGCGCGCGCGAGGGTCCACGCCGCGGAGACCTCGCTCTTTGCCGACAACGGCTTCGCGTCGCCCGCCCGCCCCGCCGACCACGCCCACACCTCGCCCGGCGTGGACGTTTCGATTTTCCCCCTCCGGCGTTTGGCCTGAACCGCCCGCCGCCGGCCGGGCCGTCAGGGCAGCGTCGCGCGGACCCGGAAAAACTGGCTCGCGGCGGCGGACAAGGGCAGGGCCGACCGCACCAGCACACGGTCGAAACCCTCCAGCTCCGGCGGAGCCTCCACATCGACGGGCGCCACCAGGCTGGCGAAGGCGGGATCGCGGGCCACCTCGACCGCGACGGTCACCCCGCCCCGCGCGCGGCGGCGGCGGTAACTGACCGCCGGATACGTCTCCTCCCCGGCCACGATGGTGGTGGCGAGGAGCGGCATCACGTCGGGCGACACCGGATCCAGGCCGAACACAAACTCGAGCAACGTCGCCACGCCGTCGGCGTCGGGATCGTCCGGCGCGCTGGCGGGGTCGGCGGCCAGTCCGCGCCCGATCAGCCAGTCGTAGAACGGCGTCAGCGCGACCCCGTCGTCGTCCAGGGTGAACTGGACGCTGTTCGGCCCCACCGTGAAGCGCCCCTTGGCGTGGCCGAGGCCGGTGTAGGCGAGGTTGGCGGTCGTGATGCCGGGAACTCCGCCGGGCGTGGTGATCAAGGTGTAGGGCGTCCCGACGGCGAGCGTTCCCGGGGTGAAGGCAAAGGTCACCGGGCCCGAGCCGAAGGCGGTGAAACCGCCGTGGATGATGAGCTGGTCGCCGCCCGCGCCCAGGTTGAAACGCAGGGTGGAGCCGCCGGAGATCCGCGCGCCCGCCACGGTGAGGGTGCCGGCCGCGTCGCCGCCCGGCGACACCACGCCGCCCGGGAACAAGCCGAGCACGATGTTCGAGGTCCCGGTGCCGGCGAGCGTGCCGCCGGCGTTGACCGCGAGGGTCTTGCCGGAGGCGGCGGCGAAGGACCCGGTGAGGTGGAGCGTGCCGGCGTTGACGTGGATGTTGCCCGCGGTCGTGTTCGCGGCACTCAACGTGAGCGTGCCGCCGCCGGTTTTGTTGAACCCGCCCACGCCGGACACGGCGCCGTTGAGCGTGATGTCGTGCGGCGCTCCGTCGGGCCCGGCGGCGCGGATGGTGAAACGCGGCGTGGCGGACGCGTCGGTGATGGTCAGCGCGTGGCCGGTGCTCCAATTCGCCAGGGCACCGAGGGTGCCGCCGGAAAAGGAGAGCGAGGACGCCAGCCCGGCCGCGCCGTTTTTCACGATCCCGCCCGCGCCGAGGTTCAGCTCGCCCGCGCTCACCGTGACGCTCGCGGAGCCCGCGCTCACGGTCGCGTCGTAACCGAGCGTGAGCCGGGCGAGGTTGGCGACGCCGCCGGTGATGAGCAGTTTGGCGACGTTGTTGGTGTTTGCGTTCGAGCCTCCGGGATTGCGCGCCATCACCAGACCGTGGGTCGCGCCCGTGACCGCGAGTTCGCCCCCGGAAAGATAAATCACGCCGCCGCGCCCGGCGGTCTTTTGGTAACCGTTGTGCAGGGTGCCGGTGACGGTGAGCTTGCCGCCCGAGACGGTCATGCCCGCCCACGAGTCGACGGTGCCGAGGCCGATGTTCGCGAAGGTCGTGTCGCCGCCGGAGATCAACACGCCGGTGCCGCTGGTCTGCGCCTCGGAGTCGCCGCTGCGGGGGAAATTCAAATCCTTCGCGGTGACCACGCCGCCGGTGACGCGGAAGAAGCTGTTGCGGGTGTTGGACGGGACGATGTTTTGAAAACTCGCGGTGCCGCCGCTCACGATCACCCCGGTGCCGGTGCCGGAGGTCCAGGACACGTTGCCGGCGGTGGAGAACGCTCCGCCGGTGACGCGCAGTTGCTGCGAGGTGGCGATGCTTACGGACGCGGGCGCGAGCGTGCCGCCGGGACCGACCTGCACGATGCCCTTCGAGATGGTCAGCGCGCCGGCCAGCGCGGGATTGGGGCGATTGAGCTCCAGGGTGCCGACGCCGGTTTTGGTGAAGCCTTTGCCACCGGCCAGAGCCACCGCCAGGTGGTGCGGGGTGGCGTTCGCGGCCGGGACATCGGTGGTGTCGCCCGCCGGGGTGGTGGCGGCGTCGACCTGGATCACCGGCGTGGTGGTGCCCTCGAGCGTGATGCCCCGGGCGCCGACGTTGCCGTCGCCGATCGTCCAGCCCCCGGGCGTGGAAAAATCGGTGTCGCCGAAAACGAGGCGCCCCAGACTGCGGCTGGAGTCGAGAACCACGGCGGTATCCGCGACGAGGTCGCGCAGGCCGAAGTCGGCGGTGGCGCCCAGGCCGGAGGCGGCGAGACCGCCGTCCCAGTTCGCCGTCTCGCTCCAGAGTCCGTTGTCGTCGAGATTTATCCAGACGCCGCTGCCGGGGAGGCGCACCGTGTAGGCCTGACCCGCCGTGTAACCGCCGGCGACCGCGTTGCCCGCGAGATCGACGATCCCGGTGCCGCTGGCGTTGAGGTCCAGCCTCACCGTGCCGTCGCCGGACACGCCGCCGGCGGCGACGTCGTAAACGCTCGCGCTCACCGCGGTGAGCGCCCCGAGCGTGGCGGCGGTGCCGGACCTGGTGACGGTGAAGTCGGCCGCGTTCACGCCGGTCACGGCCTCGGCGAAGGTCACGCGCCAGACAACCGTGCCGCCGTTGGTCGAGTAGGTGGCCGGGGCGAGCCGGCGGATCGAGGCCACGGTCGGAGCGGCGGTGTCGACCGTCACGGAAAAGGGCGCCGAGGCCGGGCTGGCCGAGCCCGAGACGGTGGCGACGCCGGTGAAAAGATGGACGCCGGCGGGCAACACGGTGGTGTAGGGAAAAGAGAATACGCCGCCGGTGGCGGTGGTCGAGCCGACCACCCCGAGCCCGGCGCGGCTGACGGCCACGGTCGCTCCGGCGGGCGCGGTGCCCGCGAGCGTGATCGTGGTGTCGTGGGTGAGACGGTCGGTCGAGGAAGCTCCGGTGTCGGTCGAGAGGGCGGTGAAGACGGGCGAGGCCAGCCCGGTGTTGACCGCGTAGGGAGAGGAGGCGGGGCCCGGGTTGCCCGCGAGGTCGGTGGCGGCGGCGGTGAAGGACCGCAGCCCGGCGCCGAGGGCCGGACCGGTGTAGGACGCGGTCCAGTTGCCCAACTCGTCGGCGATGGCGGTGGCGACGGCCTGGCCGTCGAGGGTCACGACCACGGTGTCGGCGGGCGCGGCCGTGCCGGCGAGAACGGGCGCGGGAGCCAGGGCGAGACCGGTGATGACGGGCGCGGCCGCGGCGACGGTGTCGACCCGGACCACAAACGCGGGCGAAGGCGGCGTCACCACGCCCGCGACGGTGGCGGTCGCGGCAAACGCGTAGCTGCGGTCGGCGAGCGACGCGGCGGAATAATCGTAGGTCCATTGTCCGGTGGCGTCGGCGACGACCGTGCCGAGCACACCGAGATCGGCGCGGGAAACCGCCACGGCGGCGCCGGGCGTGGTCGTGCCGCGCAGCACGAGCGTGCGGTCCGAGGTGACTCCATCGCCGGCGGAGAGGCCGGTATCGCCGGTGATTCCGGTGACGAAGGCGCCCGGCACGCCGCCGACGACGAGGGCGTTCAGATAACGCTCGATGTTCAGGTAACCGTCGGCCCCGAGCGTCGTGGCGTCGGCCACGGCGGGATTGGTCCCGGCGGCCTGTTCCCACCAGTCGGGCACGCCGTCGTTGTCGGTGTCGGGCGCCTTGAGTCCGGGCGCGACGGTGCCGACGCCACCCATTTCCGACTCGTTGTAAATGAAAACGCCGCTGGTCCCGTAGGAACGCACCTCGGCGACCACGTAATCGTCCACGCGGTCGCGCCGGTGCGAGGCGCCGGCGCGGTCCAGCACCCACGCGAGGGCGTCGGGCGCGGATAGTTCCGTGGTCGGCGCGGGGTAGGCGAAACGCGTGCCGACGAGTTGCAGGGTGGGGAAACGCGCGTTGGTGACCGCGACCCCATCGAGCGTTCCGTCGAGGTCGAGGTCCTCCAGGTTGCCGGCGTGGTAGAGGCGGTAGTTGGTGTTGCCCGACGAAAACGGCGAGCGGCCGACGCCGGTTTCCGGGCCGCCGATGAAGTAACACCTCACGACATTGGCGAAAGAGTCGCCGGCCGAGTCGCCCGCCGGGATGTAGCCGCCGCCCGAGCCCCAATTGTAGACCACGTTGTTCACGTAGTCGTTCACCCCTTTGACCTTGGGGTTGCGCATGTAGTTGTCGGCGTGGAGCGTGCGGAAAATGCTCACGCCCCCCGAGGTCTGCATCAGGCCGCCGGCGGAGTGGATGCGCAGCCCCTGGGCGATCAGGCAGTCCTGGAGCGTGATACGGATGGCGGTGTCGCCGCTGATGGAGAAGGTCTCATCGCGTCCCCACGAAGCGGATACATGGTCGAATATCATGTCCGTGCCGCTGGCGACACCGACCGCGTCCGCGCCATCGTCGCCGTCGATGCCCATGCGGAAGCGCAGGTAGCGGCAGATGGTGTTGTGTGCGCCCGAAAAGGAGACGCGGTTGCCGTGGAGCGTGATGCCGCCGCCCGGCGCGGTCTGGCCCGCGATGGTGAGATTGGACGCGAAGACGATCGGGGAGCCCACCCGGATGATGCCGCCGACGTCGAAAACCACCACGCGGCCGGAGACGCTCACCGCATCGCGCAGGGAGCCCGCGCCGGAGTCGTTGAGGTTGGTCACGCGGTAGACCGTGGGATTGGCCGAGCCGCGCGCGCCCTTGGCGTTGGCGCCGAAACCCTCCGCCCCGGGGAAAGCGGGCACGGCGCGCAGGGCGTCGCCGGACGCAAAAAACGACAACGCGGCCAGGAAGCGGAGGGGGTATCTCACGCGCCGACTAGGCACCCGATACCACGGCTTGGCGCGCCGCCCGGAATCGTCCAGTTAGAAAGGCGCCCCGCCAACCGGGCATTGCCCTGACGCGGTGCGGCGCCCCAGGTTTGCCTAGTGCCCACCCCGCGTCCCGCGTTTTTCGCCTGCTGTCTGCTCGCCGTTCTTTCCGGCGGACGGGCGGAAAACGCCCCGCCCGTGCCGCTGCCGCCCGTGGTCGTCACCGCCACCCGCGTCCCGCAGGACCCCGCCACCCTGCCCCTGACGGTGGACCTCTTCTCGGCCGGGACCCTGCGGGAAGGTCCGGCGCTCGTGCTGGACGACGCGCTCCGCCGCTCGGCCGCGTTTTCGCTTTTTCGTCGCGCCGGCTCGCTCACCGCCAACCCCACCGCGCAGGGCGTGTCCCTGCGCGGCCTCGGCCCCAGCGGCGCCAGCCGCGCGCTCGTGCTGCTCGACGGCGTGCCGGTGAACGATCCGTTCGGCGGCTGGGTCTCGTGGTCCAAACTCCCCGCCGCCTCGCTAGACCGGGTGGAACTGGTGCGCGGCGGCGGCTCGACCGCCTGGGGCGGCGCCGCGCTCGGCGGCGTGGTGCAGTTGATCTCCGCGTCCCCGCTCGACGCGCCGGCGGGCGGTGCGGTTTCCGCCACGGCCGGGGATTTTGAGACCCGCGTCATCGATGCCACCGCCACGCTTGGAACCGCCTCCGGCCGCGACGCCTTCCGGGTGGACGCCGCCGCCTTCGCCACCGCCGGCCCTCGCCTCGTCCGCGACCCCGGCCCCGTCGATATCGCGGCCGACT
>CAMCHD010000230.1 GCA_945874545.1 Akkermansia muciniphila
GGCACGCCGGGCGGGGGCAAAGTGGCCCCGCGCAGGTGGAAACCGAGCACCAGCGAAAGGGCGTAGGCCTCGTCGGGCGGGGCGACGGCGAGGCGGGTGCAGAAAGCGGGCAGCAGCCAGCGGTTGTCGTGGAGGATCTGGTCGTAGAAACCGAGCAGACCGGGTTGGGCGGCGGCGCGCTGGTCGGCCGGGAGGCGATCAAACACGCGGGGCAGGGCGGGCAGGGCGAGTTCGGGGCGCGGTTGCCGGTAATAGGTCTCGACCCAGGCGCCCGGATCGAAGTCGGGGGCGAGTTCGGACGGGGTGTAGTCGGCGAGTTGGAAAACGTGGTCGCGTTCGGTGGTTTCGCCCGCGAGGTGATCGTGGATCCGGACCACGACGCGGTAGTCGCCGAGGGGGTCGGTCGGCTCGGTCCAGAACGTGATTCCGGTGGCCGGGTAGAGCACGAGATCAGGTCGGGTGACCGGCTCCTGCCAAAGCACTCCGGCGGCGGGGTCGCCGTCGAGGGTGCCGTCCGGTCTCCGAATCCGGAGTTCGAAGGTCAGGTCGGTGCGGCCGGACGGGTCGCGGGCGTAGTTCCGGGCCAGGGGCAGGAGAAAGGCGTTCTGGCCGCGGTAGAGGCGGTCGGCGGACCGAAGGGGCGGGCCCGAGCCGTCGAAGGCGTGGGCGAAAAGATCGGCGTGGGCCACCTGCGTGGTGGCGACCAGCTCGGGATCGAAGGGGCGGTCGGGGGAGGCGCGGGTGAAGCCCGTTCCGGGGACGGTGATGCGGGCCACGGCGGCGCCGGAGGTTTTCGCGGCCGCGGGCGGAGCATAGGTGAGGGTGGGTAGCAGGCCGTTTTCGGTGCGCGAGCGCGGGGCCTGGACGCAGCCGCCGAGCAAGGCGAGCAGGGCGGCAAGGAGGCGGAGGCGCGGCGGCATGGCGGGAGAAAAGCGTCCGGCGGGCCGGGGGCAAGGGTGGGGAAGGGGTGGGAAATGTCCGAGGCCGAGGTCCACGCACCAAGGACCAAGGCCGCGGAAGGAGGGCGGTAGGGCTAGGGGCGTCGTCCGTGCTTTCGCCGGTCTGGTCGATTTCGCGGAGGACGACGGGACCGGGCCGACGGGAGCGCTTTCGTCACCGCCGCGTCATTGCGCATATCGCCAAAGGCTTAGAGGACGGGCCTGTTCGAGTTTTCCTCCTGCACCACTGATTTTGCCCGGTGTGGCCGGCGTCATGTTCCGGGAACTAACTTCAAAAATACAAAATATTCCCGGTAGAGCCATGGTTTAGCAGGTGGGTTTTCCGCTATAGTAACGCGTTGGTTGGCTTGGGGCGCTTTCGAGATCGTTCCCCCCCGCTCAACCTCCCGTTGACCCCATCCTACCCCGACATGGACTCATTTCCCCACCTCATCCCCGCCGTCCGCCGTGCATTCACCCTGATCGAATTGCTGACCGTGATCGCGATCATCGGCATTTTGGCCGCACTCGTCATTCCCACCGTTGGCCGGGTGCGCGAATCGGCGCGCGCGGCGCAATGCGCGTCGAATCTTCGTCAGATCAACCTGGCGGTTAAGCTCTACATCGAGGATAACAAGGGGTTCATGCCCGCCTCCGCTCGTCCCTTGCTTCCGGGTGAAAAGGGGACCGGCACCATGGTGCTTTGGACCAAGGCGGTGGGGCCTTATCTTCCACAGCGCGGCAAGACGAGCACCTCGCAGGAGCACGAGATATTTGTGTGCCCATCGGCGGAGATAAACGGCAAACGAGGGAAGGATCTTGCCAACACCTACACCGCCACCGCGGCGATTGTCGGGCTAAACAGCGCCGGCGCCGCCACCGTGACCACGGCTGCCCGCTCGTTTTCCTCCATCGACCGCGATCGATCGTCCCAGATCCCGTTCATCCTGGAAGGCAAGGCCAGCAATGCGACCTCCGCCACCACGAACCCGAGCCGCATTTGGGGGTCCGCGTCGCAAGACATGGCGGTTGCGAGTCACGAGAACACCGTGCATTTCGATTTCCGGCACAACGGCCGATTAAACGTGGCTTACGTCGATGGCAGCGTGCGCGCGATGGATTTCCCCACCTTCAAGACCCTGGACGAGAGAACCTACTCCGGTCTGCCGCCCCTCTGAGGCATCGTTCGGGCTTGTTTCCCGGCCGTGACCCGTCGGTGCGGCATCTTTTTGTAGATCAATGTTTTGATACGATTCTATTTATGGCCTTCCCTTTTCCATTCGGCCCGCGGTGTTGGAGTCTTGGCCGGTTTTTCTTGGCCCTCGGTTTTGGGCTGTTCGGTCGGGCGCATGGGGCTGCGGGAGCCGACGCGCCCATTCCGAGACCGAGTATCTGGGTGACGGCGGCGGACCGCGCCTCCATCCTGCGAAAAATCGAGACGCAAGTCTGGGCCCGCACGCAGTTCGAAGCGTTGCGCGAGCGCTCCGCCGCGCGTATCATCCTGCACCGGGCGGATGCGGATGCCTATCTGCGCTCCTTGCCATGGGTAGAAACCAGGACATGGGATCACCCTACTTTCGAACCCATCACCGGCGACATGGCATCGAAGGGGACCGCACGCTCCGCCGCCCAGACCAGTTTGCAAGCCATGCTCGCGCATGGGATCGACTGCGGCGTCCTGCACTATGTGACCGCGGACCCCGCCTACGCGGCGGTGGGTGCGGACGTTTTGCAGGCGATCGTGCAGGGTCTGCGCGGCCTCAAGCCAAGCACCGACGCGCCCAACGGCGGCTGGCTTTATCCGGACGACCATCTTTACGAGGCACGCATCCTGGGCGCGCAGTTGCCCATCCTTTACGACCTGGTGGCCGATCACCTGCGCAAGCCCGGCGCGACGGTCTGGGATCTCGCGACCAAGCGCCGCGTTCCCTTCGACTTTGCCGCCGCGCAGGAGGTGTTTCGCACCTACGTCCGGCTGGCGGTCGAGCATGGCATGCAGGTCAGCTCCAACTGGCCCGTGCTCGAAATGCCCAGTCTCGCGCACAACGCGCTCGCGCTGGAAGACCCCGCCGAGCGGGCGCATTGGCTCGCGTATGTGACGCATCTGGACGCGCCGCGCCAGGATACGTTGGACGGGATCGTGCACGAACTGCGCGACCGGGGCGGGGTGTGGCCGGAGTCCTTCAACTACGCCAACGACGTGGCGGCGAAGGTGACCTACATCGTCACGCTGCTTCAGCGGCAAGTCCCGGCGCTCAAGCTTCCTTCCGATGTCGGTCTTGTGTCGCGGTCCATGCTCCGCATCCGGGATTTTCGTTTCCCCGATGGCGGCCTGGTTCGTTTTGGTGACGGTGGGCGTGGCAGTCGTCTGCCGTTACCCGAGCTGGAGATGGCCTATGCGCTGGCGGTTCGGGAAAAAAACGACGGGCTCATGGCCGAGTTTGGCGGCCTGCTCCGTGCCGCTCTCGACGACGGCACCTATGATCGCGCCCGTCTCGGCGCCTCGCCGAACGGCGCCCAGGTTTATCTGGCTCCGCTGGCCCTCCTGTGGTTCGAGCCGGAGTTCGCGGTTTCTGCTCGGGCCGCCGCGCCGCTGCCGGTCACGGATGCGCTCCCTTTCGCCGGCCTAGTCCTGCAACGCAATCTCGCGCCGACGGGAGATCCGGTCCACGGCCTGATGGCGGCGGTCCACGGCGCGTCCTTCATCCATGGCCACGCCTCGGGCATGACGATCGAGCTTTTCGGGGCGGGCCAGGTGCTGGTCACCAACGCCGGCAAGGGCACCTACCGCAGCGAGGAACATGTGAATTATCGTCGGCTCTTCGCGGCCTACAACGGCGTCATCGTGAACGGTTCTTCGAACACTTCGGGCGGCTGGATGAACCTCGGCATGGACACTGTCAGGCCGGTCGCGATGGAGCCTTCGCCGCGGGCCGAGGCGGTGTCGCCCCGCCATTCCTTCACCGTCACCGCGTTTACCGACCGGCAGGTCGGTGGCACCCAGGCGGACCAGGAACGCACCGTCGGCATCGTGCGCACGTCCGACCGGGGCGGTTACTACGTGGACGTGTTTCGCTCGCGGGGCGAAGGAAAGGACCAATTTCATGATTACGTGCTTCACCATGTGGGCGACCGGGTGGCCTGGCTGGCCTCGGGCGGGCAGGTGGCGATGCGCCCGGAGCCGGATCGTTTTCGACCTGCGCCCGGCGCGGGCTCGGCGACGAAATACGCCTATTCGCAGCCCGGCTGGCATTTCTTCAAGGACACCGCCGTCGCGACGGTATCCGAGGGCGAATTCACGGCGGATTTCCACGCGGACCGTATCGGAGAGGCTGGCGCGGGAACGCGTCTGCACCTCACGGCGGAGGCCGGCCGCGAGTATGCCAGCGCATTCGCGCCGGCGACCGTCCAGGCCCCCGGCGGATATGACAAACAACTCACTCCGGTCGCGGTAATCCGCCAAAAGGGCGAGGCGTGGAATCGTCCCTTCGCGGTCGTGCACCAGCCCTACGTCGGCAAGACCTCCGCCGAAGGGGTGCGCGGGGTGAAGGCGCTGCGGACCGACGGCGCCTGGCAGGGCCTGATCGTGGACGGTTCCACGGCAACCGGCGCCTTTCGCCATTTCATCCTGACGCCCGCTCCGGAGCGGGCTTCGGTGCGAATCGACGGGCTGGGTTTGGACTTTGAAGGCCGCTATGCGTGGATCGCGGTGGATGTGGCCGGCGAACCGGTCGAGATCTATGTGGGGCAGGGCACCCGTCTTCGGCATCGCGGGGTGGGGCTATGGCGCGAGGACGGGAAGGAATTTTCCGCCAAAGCCGAGAAGACCGCCGAGGGTTGGCGAATCACGTCGCTGCGCCAGGAGGGGATCAAACTGTCGGCCGGGGTTTCATCACGTTGAAGGCCGGTTGGATCTGCTTATAAATACAAAAGTCGCGGAAGTCGCCCTTCCCATTGCGCTTACTGACCGGATGCAATAACCGGTCCGATTTCGGTGGCTTTGGGCGACGCGCGCGCGACCGGCGTCTCCGTATGTTTGGGCTGCGACCGCTAGGGTGGCGACGTTTGGACCTGCGAAGAGAACCGCCCCGGGCGCGGGGACCTTTCCTGATTGTGATATCGGCCGGTCCGCCCCGCAATCCATCGAGGGTGTTGAATGCAAAAACACAAATTTGAATGCGAGAAACCATTGTTTTTCGGCCCTGATATATGATAATTTTCAGTTAACGTATAGGAGTGTATCTTATGCGGAAAACCCCCAAGGAACGCCTTGTTTCGACCGCTCTTCTTTATGAAATACCCCGCCGCTTATCTCGCTGGTTTGATTGTATTCACCTCCGCCACCGGTTACTCGACCGTCTTGTTTCAGGATTCCGCCGATCTGGCAAACTTCACCACCGCAAATACCAACGCGACCACGGCGAGGATACTCGTGGTGAACGGTTCGACGACCCCGGTGTCCACCCTCGACGGAGACGCCTTGCGGTTCTCGGATACCGCCACCGGGCTGCTTCCCGCCCTTCGTCACCAGACAAATGTCGCGCTTGCCGATGCGCTGAAGGTTTCCTTTGATGTTAAGATCGCCAGTGTCAGCAGTAATATAGTTTTCCGCGTGGGGCCGGATGCGTCTCTATTGGGAGCTGCCTCCAGCTCTTCATTTGGCGTTCAGTTGACCAATCTAGGAACTGTTGCCACCGAGCAATCTCCGTCCAATGTAAACTACGCCTCGTCTTATTCGACCGCCAATCGGTTTAATCTGACGATGTTTTATAATGCATCCGACACCGCGATCGATTTGACCGCCCATAATGGGCCGGCGAGTTTGGGTTCTCATAAGTGGGCGCTCTATGTCGACGGCACGTTGAAGTCTTCCGCTCTGGCCGAGAAGTCTTCCCAAACCTACGGCGGTTCGTTCGGCTTTGCCTGGCTTTCCGGAACCGGGGCTTCGGCCAATGCGATGGACTTTCAGCTAGATAATATCGAATACACAAACATCTCCGCCATCCCCGAGCCTTCCAGCGCCGCCGCGCTCTTCGGTTTCGGTGCGCTGGGCTTTGTCGCCTTCGGTCGCCGCCGCCGGGCACTGACTTCTTAACCTTT
>CAMCHD010000231.1 GCA_945874545.1 Akkermansia muciniphila
CTCGATGCCCTGGCCGATGCGGTTGGGGCCGCCACCGAGGATCATGATCTTCTTTTTGCCCTTGGGCGGCATGACCTCGTTCTCGTCGCCGTAACTGGAATAGTAATACGGCGTAAAGGCCTCGAACTCGGCCGCGCAGGTGTCCACCAGCCGATAGGTCGTGCCGACGCCGCGCTCCTTGCGGGCGGCGCGGACGGCGAAGAGGTCGTCGGCCTTGAGGAACAGCGCGAGCTGGGCGTCGGAGAAACCGGCCTGCTTGGCGCGGCGGAGCAGCGGGAGCGGCACGGCCTTGAGGTTGTAGCGCTTCAGCTCGACCTCGAGCTGGTAGATTTCCTGGAGCTGGGTCAGGAACCAGGGATCGATCTTGGACAGCTCGAAGATGCGTTCGACGGTGTAGCCCGCCATGAAGGCGTAGCGGAGGTAAAACACGCGCTCGTTGTTTGGAGTGGCGAGTTTGCGACGGATGACCTGGTCGTCGGGCAGTTCGTTGCCGCCGAGCTTGCCGCCGCCGAAGCCGAAGGCGCCGACCTCGAGGGAGCGCAGGGCCTTCTGGAAGGACTCCTTGAAGGTGCGGCCGATGGCCATGGCCTCGCCGACCGACTTCATCGCGGAGGTGAGGGTGGCGTCGGCGCCGGGAAATTTCTCGAAGGTGAAGCGCGGGATCTTGGTGACGACGTAGTCGATGGTCGGCTCGAAGCTGGCCGGGGTGAGGCGCGTGATATCGTTGCGCAGCTCGTCGAGGGTGTAACCAACGGCGAGTTTGGCGGCGATCTTGGCGATGGGGAAGCCGGTGGCCTTGGAGGCGAGCGCGGAGGAGCGCGAGACGCGGGGATTCATCTCGATCACGACCTGGCGACCGGTCTTGGGATCGATGGAGAACTGGATGTTGGAACCGCCGGTCTCGACCCCGATCTCGCGGATGACGGCGAAGGAGGCGTCGCGCATGACCTGGAATTCCTTGTCCGTCAGGGTCATGGCCGGGGCGACGGTGATGGAGTCGCCGGTGTGCACGCCCATGGGGTCGAAATTCTCGATCGAGCAGATCACGACGCACTGGTCCTTGTGATCGCGCATCACCTCCATCTCGTATTCTTTCCAGCCGAGCAGACACTCCTCGACCAGGACCTCGTGGACGGGCGAGAGGTCGAGGCCGTTGGCGCAAATGCGTTCGAACTCTTCCTTGTTGTAGGCGATGCCGCCGCCGGAGCCACCGAGGGTGAAGGAGGGGCGGATGATGAGCGGGTAGGCGCCGAGCGCCTCGGCGGCGGCGCGAGCCTCGTCGAGGGTCTTGACGGTGCGGGAGCGGGCGACGTCGAGACCGATCTTGAGCATGCACTGCTTAAACAGTTCGCGGTCCTCGCCCTTGTTGATGGCGTCGGGTTTGGCGCCGATCATCTCGACGTTATACTTCGCCAGAATGCCCTTCTCGTGCAGCTGCATCGAGAGGTTGAGCGCGGTCTGGCCGCCGAGGGTGGGCAGGAGGGCGTCGGGGCGCTCGGCGGCGATGATCTTCTCCACAAACTCGACCGTGAGCGGCTCGATGTAGGTGGCGTCGGCGAACTCCGGATCGGTCATGATCGTGGCCGGGTTCGAGTTGACCAAAATGATACGGTAACCCTCCTCGCGCAATGCTTTGCACGCTTGGGTGCCCGAGTAATCGAACTCGCAGGCCTGGCCGATCACGATTGGACCGGCGCCGATGATGAGGATGGACTTGAGATCGGTGCGCTTGGGCATGGACGTAGAGGTGGCGGAGGGTTGGACCCGCCGGAAAGTCGGGCAAGCGGAAAGGCGGGGAAACCGCCGGTGACAAGTCTTCGCGAAGGCCGCTACGCAACGGTTATAAACACAAGACGCTCCTGACTCTACTTGGTTGGTTCACCGCAGCACCTAAGAGCCTATCCGAATAACCGGTGAGGCGGCGACGAGTGGAAAAATGCGGTCGCCCAAGGCGAGCGGCGAGGAGGTGGGCCAGCGGCCCATGCCTCGACGGTCAACGCCGGGCCACCGCGTTTTTCTGTTCGTCCCTCGCGGCGTTACACGCGCCGCTTCATGGGTTACTCGGATAGGCTCTAAGCGATCAGACCAAGTTGGCCACAAAAGGCACAGAATACGCAAAGAAGAGAGCTCTGTTTCTGTGACTGCAGCGCCTTTTGTGGCCAATTTTTTGTTTCTGCAGCCCAGAACTTTGGCCGTGTGTAGCCTCTGGAGGATCAACCCAGGCGGCTTTTTTCCACCCCGAGCACGCGCGCCGCCTGGGCCTTGTCGCCCCGGCAGGCGTGGAGCACCTGCTCGATGTAGTGTTTTTCCTGCAGCGCCAGAAACTCGGCCAGTTTTGGCCAGCCGCCCAGGTCCTTGAGCCGCATCGGCAGTTGCTCGACACCGATCAGGGTCGATTCGCAGGAGCCGGCCAGCTTGAGGATCACCTGGCCGAGGTCGGTGATGTTCCCCGGCCAAGAGTAGGCCTTCAGCACCGCAAGCGCCTCGGGAGAGAACTCGATGAGCTTGGCGTCAAAGGCCGGATTGGCGGCCTGTCCGGCAAAATACTTAACCAAGGGCGGCACGTCCTCGGCCCGCTCGCGCAGCGGCGGAATTTGCAAGGGAAGCGACGCCACGCGGTAAAACAGTTCGTCGTTAAAATGCCCCTCCTCGGTCAAACGCTCCAGATCGGCCGCGCTGGTGCAGATCAGCCGCATGCTCTGGATGTGGGCGCGAAGGATAGCGACCAGATCGTGCTGCATGCCGGCGTCGAGTTTTTCGAGGTTCTGAAGCAACAACGTGCCGCCGCGGGCCTGGGTGATCCACAGTCCGCCTTCGTCGTTTTCCCCGAACAGGCTGATCCGGAAACTGGGCTCGGCGCTACGCGAGCAATCCACCCGCACAAAAGGTGAATCGGCGCCGGCCGTGCCCGCGTGCAAAATCTCCGCGATGGTGGTCTTGCCCGTGCCGGACTCGCCTTGCAAAAGGACCGGCGTGCGCACGGTCGCGAGTTTCTTGATTTGCGAGAGAAGTTTTTTGTGGGCGACGCTCACCCCGACCAGGCGGGCATCGATATCCAAAACGCCTCCGGGCGCGGCCACGCCGGCGACCGCGGAGGAGGAGGTCACGGCGCTGAAGCGGCGGTAATCCAGCGCGCGCTTGAGGGTCGCGATGAGGTCGTCGACCCGAAAGGGCTTTTGCAGGTAATCAAACGCCCCGTATTTCAGCGCCTGCACCGCACTCTCGCTCGAAGCGTAGGCGGTCATGATGATGACGACGGCCGATGGATCGTAGGTTTTGAGTTGGCGGAGCAGCGTGATACCGTCCATCGGCTTCATATCGATGTCGGCCAGGACAAGATCGTATTTTTCCGCCTTGTAGCGGACCAGGGCCTTTTCTCCATCGGTCGCGAACGCGGTGCTGTAGCCGGTGGGTTGGATGACCGCCTCCAACATTTCGTGAATAGAAAGGAGGTCGTCGACAATGAGGACGGAAGGCATGGCGCGGAGTAGAGGGTCTCGGGGAAAAGACGGCGGGGTTTAAAAAAGCGCAAGCCGCGCTCCGGGGCGATTTTACTTACGATCCGATAAAGGGCAAAAAGGTTTTCGACCAAGCCGCCCCGACCGTCGCGATCACTTCTGCATACCGCCGGCCACGGCGCCGAGTTGGAAGATCGGAAGGAACATCGCCATGACGATGCCACCCACGACCACACCGAGGAAAACAATGAGGAGCGGCTCGATCAAGGACGTGAGAGAGGCCACGGTCGCCTCCGACTCGGTATCGTAGAAATCGGCGATCTTGTTCATCATGCCGTCGACGTTGCCGGTGGACTCACCCGCCTTGACCATGTGTTTCATCATGGGCGGGAAATAGTTGTTCGCCGCCAGGATCTCGGAGACCTGGCCGCCCTGGCTGACATGCTTCGCGATCTCCAGACAGGCGTCCTCGACCTGCACCTTGTTCGACGCGGCGGACACGATTTCCAAGGTGCGCAGAATGGGAACGCCCGAGCGGATGAGCGTCGCGTAGGTGCGACAGAAACGGGAAAGCGAGATCTTATGGATCAAACTGCCGAAGATGGGCGCCTTGACCAGGACCTCGTCCTTGATGCGCCGCCCCTTGGGGGTGGAGATAAACTTATTCAGCAGCCAGAAAGCCGCATAGGCCCCGGCCGCGAGATAGAAGAAGTTGTGTTTCAGGAAGTCGCTCAAATCGATGAGCATCTGGGTGGGCGCGGGGAGCTTGGCGCCGAAATCCTGAAACATGGAGGCAAAGACCGGAATGACGAAAATCAGCAGCACATTGACCAGCGCGAAGGCCAGACCGATGACCGCGATCGGGTAGGTCATGGCCGACTTCACTTTTTTCGAGAGCTTCACGCTGGACTCGAAGTAGCCCGCCACCTTGCTCAAGATTTCCGCCAGCGCACCCGACGCCTCGCCGGCCTCCACCATGGAAATAAACAGGGAGTTAAAGGCTTTGGGATAGGCTTTTACGGCATTGGAGAACGAACTGCCCTGGGAAATCTCGATGCGCACGTCGCGGATGATCACGCGGAACACCGGGTCCTCGGTCTGGTCCTGCAAAGCCTCCAGACACTGCACCAAGGGCAAACCCGCGCTCAACAGGGATGCCAGCTGCTGGGTGAAAATGGCCAGTTCCCCCATGGGCAACTTGTAGTTCTTGGCCTTCTTTTCGTTGGCCTTTTGCCGGGCCAAGGCCTGGGACGCGGCAAAACTGGTCTTGCGCTCGGCCGGAGCGCTCCCTGCACCGGTGGTGCGAAAGTTCGAAGGCTGCCCGCTTGCGCTGCGCGTAGAGATGAAAGCCATGGAGGTGGGTTTGGCCATGTCCCCGCGCCGCCGCAACCCGTTTTCACCGAATCCCGGGGTCATTCACCCATTCTTTGCGAAGCCGACCGGCCAAGGGACGAACCTGGCTGGGCATTCCGTGAACTTTCCGGGGCGAGAAAAACACACACCACGCCGCCGGGCTTGACCCGACGCGCGAGCTCGTGGAGTTTGGGCAGGTGGTTCGCGCGGCTGTAGTTTAGTGGTAAAACTCCACTCTTCCAAAGTGGTCTCGAGAGTTCGATTCTCTCCAGCCGCACCACCCCGGGGCCTCGGAAGGTGCCACGGCAAGAAATTCAGGTGTAAAACCACCGTTCAAACCAACCACGGATCGCACAGATCTACACGGATAAAGACGTAGGCGAGTTAGGCGCTGTCTTCAAATTGAACCGACGCTCTGCTTGCGCCCTGCGGGTGAGAGGGAAATCAAGCTGGGCCGGCGTTGCCCTCGGCGGCACGGGCCTCTGGCCCGCATCCGCCTCGGTCGCCTTGGCCGAGCGTGATTTTCCTCTCACGGAGCATTGGTTCAATTTGAAGACAGCGCCTAGGGTGTGTCTGGTTAAGATCTCGGCCCATCGCCTTAACTCTACGAGTGAAACGAGAAAGGGAGCTGGGCCGGCGTTGCCCTCTGCGGCACGGCCCTCTGGGCCGCCTCCGCCTCGGTCGCCTTGGCCGAGCCCCCTTTCTCGCTCACGCTGGGCCGAGATCCTTCCCGGACACACGCTAGGGCGTAACCGGTAACTCCCCCAGCTGGGTGCCCCCCCGTTCCCTGTCTTCGCTTCCGCCATCCGTGTCCTTCCGTGAAATCCGTGGTTTCAACCACGTTTTCGGGATCAAGCGGCCGCTCGTATCGAAAATCCCGTGACACGCCGGACGCGCTACGCGTGACGGCCTCAATCCCCGGTTTCGGCCGCCGGCAGCTCGGCCCAGAGCGGATCCAGACGCATTTCATTCGGGGAATACCCGTCGCGAGCGCCGGGGAAGCTCGGCGCGGCCAGAGCGAGGTCGCGGATTTCCGCGATGGAGAACGTGCGCCAACCCGGAGGCGGCCGCGAGGCGCTGCCACCGGCGGTCTGGTAGCCATGCAGCACCGCCTCCCCGGTCGAGGCCACTCCGCAGGCATGCGGCTCCACGGTGCGAGGATGGCCGTTGTAAACAAACGTGAGCACGCGCCGCTCGCGGATGGCCTGCACGAGCAACTC
>CAMCHD010000232.1 GCA_945874545.1 Akkermansia muciniphila
TTCCCTTTTTCCGCCATGACCATCTATCCCGCCATCGACATCAAAGCCGGCCGCTGCGTGCGCCTCACCCAGGGCAAGGCCGACCAGGAGACGGTTTATTCGCTCCATCCGGCCGAGGTCGCGGCTGGGTTCAAGGCCGAGGGCTCGGATTGGGTTCACGTGGTCGATCTCGATGGGGCTTTCCGAGGTGAACCGCAAAACCTCGACGCGGTCGCGGCCATCGTGGCGACGGGGTTGAAGGTTCAGCTCGGCGGCGGCCTGCGTGACGCGGCGTCGGTGGGCCGGGCGCTGGCGGCGGGGGCGTCGCGGGTGGTGCTCGGCACGCGCGCGGCGGAGAGCGCGGATTTCGTCGCCGAGATGGTGAAACTGCATGGCGAACGCGTCGCGGTGGGCATCGACGCCAAGAACGGCAAGGTGGCGGTGAAGGGCTGGGTGGATACGACCGATACCGGCGCGCTCGAGCTGGCGCGGCGGGTGGCGGGGCTCGGGGTGCGCACCATCATCTACACCGACATCGGCACGGACGGAATGTTGACCGGCCCCAACTTGCCGGCCCAGGCGGCGGTGGCCGAGGCGGTGGAGACGACGGGCGCGCAGATCATCGCCAGTGGCGGGGTGGCGGTGCTGGGGGATGTCAGCGCCCTGGCCTCGCTGGCCCGGACTCACGCCAACCTGCACGGCGTCATCATCGGCAAGGCGATCTACGAAAAGCGCCTCACCGTGGCGCAGGCGTTGGCCGAGGCGCGGTGAGTCATCGTTTGGCCACCGGGGGCAGTTTTTCGGCGATCTCCTCCAGCGGGTAGGTGAGGATTTCCGCCAGGGTCGGGTGATACCACGGCGCGCGGAGCAGGTCGCGCACGGTGGCGCGCATCGCCAGCGGGCCGGTGAAGCAGTGGATCAACTCGCCCGCCTGCGGGCCCACGATCTCGGCGCCGAGGATGCGGCCGCGGACGGGCTCGGCGATCACCTTCACGTAGCCCCGGGTCTGGCCCATGAGGATGGACTTGCCGTGGTCGTCGAAGGGGTAGGAGGCGGCGAGATAGGGGCGTTTTTTCGCGATGAGTTCGCTTTCCTGTGTGCCGATGGTGGCGAGGGGCGGGTCGGTGAACACGACGTTGACCAGGGGCAGGTCCGCGACCGGGCGTAGTTGTTTTTCGGGCACGCCGAAGGCGTGACGGGCGGCGAGTTCGCCCTGGGCGACGGCCAGGTGGACGATGTCGTGCGGCCCGCACACGTCGCCGCCGGCGTAGATGTGCGGCGACGTGGTGCGCTGCCAGCGGTCCGTGCGCACGCGGCCGGCGGGAGTCAGGCGCACGCCGGCGGCGGCGAGATCGAGGCCGGCCACGTTCGGTTCGCGGCCGAGGGCGTTGAAGAGGTGGTCGGCGCGGCGCACGACCGCACGGCCGGCGGACTCGAAGGCGACCTCCACGCCGGACCGGCCGCGCGGGCGGATGACGGTGATGCGGGTGTCGGTGTGCAGGTCGATACCCTCCTCGCGGAAGGCTTGCTGCACGACCTCGGAGGCGGCGGGCGAGTGGTCGCGGAGGATGTTTTTTGAGCGCTGGATCAGCGTGACCCGGCTGCCGATGCGGACGAGGAACTGGGCCAGCTCGCAGGCGACGATGCCGCCGCCCAGCACGATCACCGAGCGGGGGACAAAATCCAGGTCGAGCACGTCGTCGCTGGTCCAGTGCGGGGTGGCGGCGAGGCCGGGCACGGCGGCGGGCACGGACACCTTCGACCCGGTGGCGACCAGGAAAAACCGGCCGGCGACGCGGCGGCCGTCGGCGAGCTCGACGGTGTGCGGGTCGACGAAGCGGGCGTGGCTGCGGAAAAGGGTGAAGCGATCGGGGTTGGCGACGGCGCGGTCGCGGTAGGCGGCGAAGTCGCCGATCACGTGTTTTTTCCACGCGTGCAGCGCCTTCATGTCCATCGACGCCTTCGGCACGCGGAGGCCGAAGCGGGCGGAGTGGCGGGCGTGGTGGAGCAGCTCGGCGGCGTGCAGCAGGGTTTTTGAAGGCATGCAGCCTTTCAGGATGCACAGTCCGCCGAGCTGGGGGGCGCCGTCGATGATCGCGACGGACTTCCCGAGGTCGGCGGCGACGCGGGCGGCGTTGAAACCGGCGGAGCCGCCGCCGAGCACGACAAGATCAAAAGCGGGGCGAGAGGAAGATTTGGCCATGGGACGGAGCGGGCGGGTTTAGCGGGAGCCTTTGCCGAAGAGCATCACGTGGATGGTTTTCAGCACGATCGAGGCGTCGAGGCGGAAACTGTAATGGCGGATGTAGAACAGATCGTATTCGAGTTTGCGTAGCGTGTCCTCGATCCCGGCGCCGTAGGGGTAGTTGATCTGGGCCCAGCCGGTGATGCCGGGCCGGACGAGGTGGCGGAAGTGGTAGCAGGGGATCTCGCGCTCGTAGTCGCGCACCAGCGTATCCCACTCGGCGCGGGGACCGATCATGCTCATGTCGCCCTTCAGCACGTTCCACAGCTGGGGCAGCTCGTCGAGGCGCGAGGAGCGGAGGAAGGCTCCGATGCGGGTGATGCGTTTGTCGCCCTTCGCGGTGTAGCGCGCGCCGTCCACCGCCGCGCGCATGGTGCGGAGCTTGTAGAGGGTAAACGGCGTGCGCCGGTAGCCGATGCGGGTCTGGCGGAAAAATACCGGCCCCCCGTCGTCCACCAGGATGGCCAGCGCGGCGGCGGCGAGCAGCGGGGCGGAGAGGGCGAGCACGCCGAGGGCGAGAAAGATGTCGCTCACGCGCTTCAGGCGTTCGAACAGCGGCTCGCGGGCGAGTTGAAAGCCGCCCTGGAACAGCCACGCTTGGTTGATTCGGTAGAGCGGGATCTTGTTCCAGACCCGTTCGTGAAACAGCTCCAGGGTGTAGGTCGGAATGCCGGCGAAATGCAGGCGGACCAAGCGGTCGGGCAGCCCGGGCGGGAGGTCGGAGGAGGATTCCCGCAGCACGATGGCCTCGACCTCGGTGCGACCGGTCTCGATATCGGCGAGCAGGGCGGTGATGTCGGAGCGATCGGCGGCGGGATGCGTGGCCACGTCGATCACGGGGCGGTCGAAGCCGACGCGCCGGCACTCCGCGCGGAAGGCGGCGGCGGCGGCGGGGTCGCCGACAAATGCGACCGCGTGGTTGAGGCGCACCGCCGCGCGGCGCAGGGCGAGCAAGCGGCGGGCGGCGAGCCCGATGGGCGCGGCGAGCAGAAAGGACACGGTCGCGACGATGCGGCTCTGTTGGAGCAGCACGCCGGCGGGCAGCAGCACGAAGGTAAACAGCAGCGTGCCGATGATCGCGGCGAACACCGCGATCAGGTGCTGGCTGGTGTAGTCGAGGGAAAGAAAGTCGGTGCGCGGGCTGTAGCCGTCGATCAGGGCGAGGGCGAGGACCAGCAAGGCGGCGGGGATGGCCAGCGGAAGCACCACGGGATCGAGCGGGTAGGCGATACCGCGGAGCACGGCCACGGTGTTGAAGGCCAGAAACACGCTCGCCAGATCGGCGCCGAGGATGGCGAGGGTGAAGCGGGGGCTGGATTTCATGCGACGGAATCAGGCTGGGGGGCGTCGGAGCGGGGCGGAAGCCCGGATCGCGCGGGAGTGGCGCAGCGCGCGCAACTCGGTGGCGGCGAAGCCCTCGTAGCGGGCGAGCAGGCGGCAGTAACGCAGGCCCGGGGCGCCATCGCGAAAACCGCCGCGCAACAGGTATTGGTAGACAAAACGGGCGAAGGGCCGGGCGGGCAGGTGGTAGCTGAGGCTTTTTAGGGCGCGGCGGCGGGCCAGCGCGTCGGTGGAGCACAGGGCGCGCAGGGACGAGGCGGCCGGCGGGGCGGATTCAAGCCACGCCTCGGCCTCGCGGCGGGCGTAGCGGCGGTGTTTTTCCAGCCAGGCGGCCTCGCCGGAGGCGGACATGTCGTGCGTGTAGTTGTTTTTGAGATACCCGAGGCGCAGCCCCGGGGCCTCGCGCTGGCCGTGGCCCTTTTCGACAAAACGGAAGGTCGGGGCGTGGCAAAAACGCGCCTGCCAGGCCGGGAAATCGGTGCAGTGCGGCACCCAGCGGCCCTCCCAGAGCATGCGGGGCGCGACCCAGAATCCGTCGAACTCGCGGGCGGCGGTCTGGGCGGCGGCCACGGCGCGGAGCTCGGCCAGCAGCGGGGGCGTCATTCGTTCGTCGGCGTCGAGATGGAACACCCAGGGATGCCGGAAGGGCAGGTGGTCGTGGGCGTGGTTCCGCTGCTGGGCGAAATTCTGGAAGGGGTTCACCGCGACCCGTGCGCCGGCCTCGCGGGCGATCACGGCGGTGTGATCGGTCGAGCCCGAGTCGAGCACGTGCACGTCCGCCACCCCGGCGAGCGAGGCGAGGCAGGCGGGCAGGTTGCCCTGCTCGTTGAGGGTCAGGATGACGACGGAGAACATGCGGCGGGGGCGGTGCGTCCGGGTGTGAGCTGGAGGTGGCGCAGGGCGGCGAAAAAGAGGATCCACCACAGGCCGACCACGGCGGGGCAAGCGAGGGGGAATTCCACCCACGCGTAGGCGGCGATCAGTCCGCAGCCGCCCAGCAACCAGCCGGAAAACACGCTCGGGCGGTCGCGGCGGAGCGTCTCGAACAAGGGCACCAGGGCAAAGAGCAGCAGCGCGACGGTGCCGACGAAACCCACCTCGGCGAGGGATTGCAGCCAGTCGGAATGGGCGTCCTCGAAGGCGGTCCTCAGGCCGTCGGGGCCGGGACGGAACCGGGTGTAACGCACAAAAATCGAACCGTAAGATTCGAGGCCCCAGCCAAAGACCGGGCGGTCGGTCGCCATGCGCCAGGTGTCGGCGTAGAGCGCGGGACGGCCGTGGGCGACCGGCCCGGCGGACACCTCCGCGATCTGCTCGACGGTCTGCGCGAGGCGTCGCGCGAGCACCTCCCGGCTTTGAAACGCGACCAAGGCGGCCGCTAGCGCCGCCAGCGCGCCGACGCCCACCGCGCCGGCCAGGGCGCTGCGATGGGAGCGCCGCGCGCCGAGCCGGTAGACGTGTCGGAGGGCGAGGGCGAGGGCGGCGAGGGCCAGGGCGAGCAGCAGGACGGTGGCGGAGCGTGAGCCGCTCAACGGTCCGGTGGCGGCGATCAACAGGGCCGCGAGGGCCAGCGAGGGGCCCGGCCCGTGGAGCCAGCCGCGATCCGGCGTTTGTTTAAGCGACTGAAACACCAAGGCGAAGGCGGCGGCGGTGGCCAGCGTGGCGTAGGCGCCCCAGTGGTTGTAATAAAAAAACGTGGCGAACCAGGCGGGGTTGGGGGAGGGCACCTCGCTGAAAAACGGGCCGGCGGCGTGCATCTGTCTTTGCAGCGTGCCGAGCACGGCGAGGGCGAGGGTGTTTAGCGCGAGGGTCAGGACCAGGCGGCGCAGGCCGAGGCGACTTTGCACGCAGAACGCGAGCGACATGCCGACGAGGGCCAGGCCGCCGAGACAGGCGAGGGTCCGCAGTCCGTCCAGTGGTCGCGCGGAGGCCGGCAGCCAGGTCACATGGGGCACGGGGCGCAGCACCAGGCCGTCGAAGATAAAAGTCTCGCGATGGGACGGGTTGAGCGCGCCGACGACGACCAACGCGGCGAGGAAGGCGAGCGGCGCGAGCCAGCGGAGCAGGCGGAGGAGGCCGGCGCGGTCGCCGGCGGCGCGGCGGTCCCGCGCCTCGGCGAAGAGGAACCAGGCGGCGGGACTGGCGAGCGCGGCGAGGATCCATTCGCCGTGCGGTCCCATGCCGCCGTAAAGCCAGGCCGAGACGACGCCGACGAGCCCGGCGTGGAGCAGGACGCGGCGTTCGCGGTGGGGGTTGTTCTCGGGCCCGGGCATGTCAGGTCGGGTCGGGCCGGGGGCGGAGGGGGCGGCAGGGGTGGCCGGCGCAGACCATGCGGGCGGGCTGGTCGCGCACGACCACGCTGCGCGCGCCGATCACCGCGAGTTCGCCGATGGTCACGCCCGGTCCGACAAAACAATCGGCGGCGATCCAGGCGTTCGCGCCGATCTCGATCGGGCGGGTGACCA
>CAMCHD010000233.1 GCA_945874545.1 Akkermansia muciniphila
CGGGCGACCAGTTTTTCCTGGCGGCGCTTCACCCCACGAAAGCGAGCCAGCGGGGCGAGCGACACGTGTTCGCGACCGCCGAGGGCGAGTGCGACGGCGGTGGCGGCCATGGCGGCGTTGCGGGCGTTGAAGGCGCCGGCGAGGTCCCAGGCGACCTCGCCCCAGGGCTGGCCGCGCCAGGTCAGGGCAAAACGCGCGCCTTGCGGGTCCTCGGCGAAGCGTTCGATGCGCACGTCGTTGTCGGGCCCGAGCCCGACCCGCACCACGCGAGTCCAGGGAAGCGGGCCGAGGGCGCGCAGGTTGTCGTCGTCGCCATTGAGCACCACCCAACCGTTGCGCGGCACGATGCGCGTGAGGTGGGAAAACGTGCGCTGCACGTCGGCGAGGTCGCGAAAGATATCGGCGTGGTCGAACTCGAGGTTGTTCAACACCGCCACGTGCGGGGCGTAGTGGATAAACTTCGAACGCTTGTCGAAAAACGCGCTGTCATACTCGTCGCCCTCGATCACGAAGGGATCGGACGCGGCGCCGAGGTGGTTGCCGACGGGCGGATCGAGGGGCACTCCGCCGATCAGAAAGCCCGGGTCGCGGCCGTTTTCACGCAGCAAAAAGGCGGCGAGGGCGGTGGTGGTGGTCTTGCCGTGGGTGCCGCAGACCACGATGTTTTTCCGCGTGGCGAGCACGGTGTCGTGCAGCAGGGCCGGGAGCGAGGTGAAGCGCAGGGCGCGGGTGTCGAGCAGCCACTCGACCTCCGGATTGCCCCGCGAGAGGGCGTTGCCGACCACCACGAGGTCGGGCGCGAGCCGTTCCAGGCGGGCGGCGTCGTAGCCTTCGTGCAGGGCGATGCCGGCCTCGGCGAGGACGGTGCTCATGGGCGGGTAAACACCGGTGTCGGCGCCGGAGACCTCGTGGCCGGCGGCGCGGGCCAGCAGCGCCGCGTTGCCCATCGCCGTGCCGCAGACGCCCAGGAAATAGATTTTCATCGTCGTGGAAAAAATCCGGACGAACGCGCCGCGGCTGGCGAGCCTAGAGGGCGCCGAACGGGCTCCTGTTTCTTACCCGTCCCCTACTCCGCCAGACGGGTCAGCTTGGCGGGTGGGGCGAGCGAGGCGCCGAGACCGCCGGGATCAAAAACGGAACCGGAGAAATCCAGCTCCAGAGCGGCGGCGGTGACGACAAAACGCGTCTTGTTGCGCGTGGCCTCGTCGCGCAGCTCGACCGAGCGCACGATCCAGTTTTCGCCGATCTTGCGCAGGCTCACCACCCGGAAGGATTTGAGCACCCGTTCGCCTTCGCCGAGTTGTTCCGCCTGCACCAGCGCGTGGTATTGCGGGTCGAGGTAGACACGGATCGCGATAAGGTCGGGCCGACGGGCGGCGAGAGACGCCGGGGGGTAGAGGAGAAAGGTATCCGTCGGCCGGTCCTGGAGGCGGGTTTTGCCCTCGTAGACGAAGTCGGTCCAGTAGAGGAACGGCATTTGCAGATCAAAAGCCGACAAATCGGTGCCGGCGAGCGGGGTGAACAGCGCCGCGTCGTCGATCACGATGGTCGTGTCACCCGCGCCGGCCGGCCAGGCCCAGGCGGCGGGCCGGGGGCCGCCCTGCACCAGGATGCGGCGCTCGGTGAACTCGGGCCCGTTCGCACCGGCGGCGTCGGCGGATGACGGAATTTTCAGAGCGAGGCGGCTGATCGGGCCTTCGCGATTGCGCCCGCCCCAGAGACGACCGGGCACGCGGGTTTCCTCGCCCCGGCGAGGCAACACGCGCAGGTCGAATTCCAGGTAATAATCTCCGGCCGGGCCCGCCGCGCGCAAATCGCGCAGGATCGCGGCGCCCTCCTGCGGGTCGGGCGGGGTGAGTTGCAGGTAACGCGGCGGAGGCCGATTCAGGCGCGACTGGGCGGAGGCCGAGTTCAGGCCCCCGAGCCCGAGCGCGAGGACAAACAAAAGGCAGACGGGAAAACCCGTCTGCCGCAGAGAAGGGGAGCGGTGGCGTGCCACGCGCGGATAGACCCGTGGTTTACTTCGCCGGTTCCGCCGGGGTCGGCGCGGGAGCGGCGGGCACCTCGGGGGCGGGGGTGCTCATGGTCGGCAGACTGACCGCGGCGGGAGCGGCCTCGACCGCCGCCGCGGGCTCGGCCGTGACGGCGGCAGCGGGGGCGGCGGCGGGCGTGCTCGCGTCGGCCGGGGCGGGCGTCGCCGGGATTTCGATCTTGGGCAGGACCGACTCGGCACGGGCGGCTTTCTCGCGGGCGATGTGCGCGAGGTAGAGCGTGAAGCTGAGCACAAAAAACGCGATGGCACCGTTGCGGGTCATGGTGGCGAGGACGTTGCCGGAATCGGCGCCGAAGGTCGCCTCAGTCATGCCGCCGCCGAGAGCCGCGCCCACGCCGCCGTCGGACTTGGACTTCTGGGCGAGCACGATGAGCACCAAAAAGACCGAGAGGAGAACGAGAACGAAGGTGAGCAGCCAAATGACGATGGACATGGGAACAGGGATAAAACGGAGAAAAGCACCCGAGCCCGGCCGCTTTGTCAATGGCGCGGACCACGTCGGCGCGGCATTTGCGCGGCAAAGCTCAGTCCCGCTCAAATCATGTAATCATCGACATGCCCGGCCGGGCCGGCCGCGGGGGTGCTTTGATTCTCGGCGCGGCTGCGATCGTAAAAGATACGCACGTCGGGCTTGGCGGTGGAGCCGTCGGCGGCGAGCAGTTTTTTAGCGCGTTGGAGGGCCTTTTTTGTGCTCAGGGTGAGATTGGCCTCGGCCGGGAAAATGTTGTCCGCTCCGATGGTCTTCAAAGCGCCGCTGCGCCGCAACACCCGCTCGACGTCGGGGTTGATGCCGCTGATCAGCAGGTGACGGCCGGACTTGGTCAGCGATTCGTGCAATTGCAGCAGCGACAACACGGAGGTGGCGTCGAGGTGGCGGGCGTTTTTCATCCGCAGGATCACCACCCTTATCCCGCTCTGCTGGGCGAGGTGGCTCACCTGGTCCTGAAACAAATCGGCGGCGCCGAAAAACAACTCGCCCTCGACGTGCACGATCGAGATGGCGGCGTCGCCGCGGTCCGTCGGGGCTTCGAGCTGGGCGAGCTGTCCTTCGGCGTTGAAGCCGTATTCGACCAGCGAGGGCGCGCTGGCCTTGTTCAGGAAAAGGGCGAGGGAAAGGCCGAGCCCGATGTAGATGGCGGCGTCGAGTTTGAAGAGAAAGGCGGACACCAGGGTCACCGCCAGCACGATGGCGTCGGAGCGGGTCGCGCGCCAGGCGATGCGCAACTGCTCCCGGTTGATCATCTTCAGGCCGATGCGCATCAGGTGGGCGGCCAGGGCGGGCACCGGCAGATAATTGATCAGCGGGGCGACCAGAAACAGCGCGGCCAGGACGATCAGGCTGCTGGCGAGGGCGGCGACCTGGGTGCGCGCGCCGCTCTGGATATTCGTGGCGGAGCGGGCGAAGGACGCCGAGCCGGGCATGGCGCCGAAAGCGGCGCAACCCACGTTCGCCATGCCCATGGCCATGAGCTCCTGATTGGGGTTGAACGCCTGCCCGGAGCGGGCGGCGAGGGTCTTGCCGATGGCGATGGCTTCCAGCATACCCAGCAGCGCGATCGCCAGCGCGGTGCCCATCAGCGCGGGCACGGCGGAGACGCTGGCGTCGCCAAACGGCAGTCCGATGAAGGACGGCAGCGATCCGGCCAGCTCGCCCTCGCCGGCGATGGTGCGCACGCCCAAGGCGTCGAGCCCGACCCAGCGGGTGAACAACGACACCAGGACGAGACCGAGCAACTCGGCCGGCACCCAGCGCGAAAGGCGTTCCAAGGCCTGGAAAAGCAGGAGGGTCACCACCCCGATCGCGATCGAGTAGGGGTTGAACTCGAGACTCCACACATGGCGGGCGGTGCCCTCGAGCGAGGCAAACAGGTTCCCCCGGGTGGACTCCACGCCGATGAGATTCGGCAGCTGACCGACCGCGAGCAGGATGCCGATCGCCGTGCCGTAGCCGATGATCACGGAGCGGGAAACGAACTGGGTGAGTTTCCCGAGCTTGGCGAAGCCGGCCACGAGTTGGAAAAAGCCGATCAGAAACGCCATCACCAACGCGAGCCCGGGCGCGGTGAGGCCCATGGCGGGCAGACTCGCGATGGCGCTGGCCATGAGCAGGCTGATCGAATTGGTCGGGCCAAAAACCAGGTGGTGCGAGGTGGTGAACAACGCGGCGAGAAAACCGCCGACCACCACGCTCATGATCACCATCTCGGGTGGCAGGCCGGCGATCAGGGCGAAGCCGACCGCCTGCGGGATGGACACCAGCGCGACCGTCGCGCCGGCGAGCAGGTCGGCCCGCAGCAGCGGCCGGGTGTAGCGCTTCAGCTCGCGCAGGACCGGAGGGATCGGATCGAGGCGCAGATAGTCGACCGCGTCGGACAATACGCCGCCGGCCTGGTTCAGGACGCGCGTGGCGTGGTCGGTCGGGAGGGTGGCCAAGGCGAAGGGTGCCGGTGCGGACGCGCGCGGGGCGGGGCGCGACGCCCGGCGGTCAGAGTTCCACGCCGAGTTTTTCCAGGATGCGCTGGAGGTCCTCGTTGCCGGCGTAGGGGATGACGATGCGCCCCTTCTTTCCCGCGTGTTGCACCGCCACGCGCGCGCCGAGATGCGAGGTCAGGCGTTTCTCGATCCCGGCGATGGCGGCGCTGTCGGCGGCGTTGATCCGACGCGCGGCCGGGGCGGCGCCGGCGGCCGCGGCGGGGGCGGCCGCCGCGACGGGACTCTTTTTCGCCAGCACCAGGGCCTCGGTGGCGCGCACGCTCAGGCCCGATTCGATCACACGCCGGGCGAGCACGGCGCGCTGGGCGGTGTCGGCGACGCCGAGCAGGACCTTGGCGTGGCCGACGGAGAGCAGGTTTTTCGCGAGATAGCCCTGGAGCTCGCCGTCGAGCGAGAGCAGGCGCAGGGTGTTGGCCACGGACGCGCGGGGCTTGCCCACCCGCTCGGCGGCGGCCTCCTGGGTGAGATCGAAATCACGGATCAGGCTGGCGTAACCATAGGCCTCCTCGAGGGGATTCAGGCTCTCGCGCTGCAGATTCTCGATCAGGCCGAGGGCGGCGGCGGAGGCATCGCCGGCGGAGACCAGCCGGGCCGGGATGGTCTTGATCTTGAGCAACTGAAACGCGCGCCAGCGCCGTTCGCCGGCGATGAGCTGGAACTTGCCGTCCGCGATCTTGCGCACCACCACGGGCTGGAGCAGGCCCTCGGCGCGTATGCTCTCGGCCAATTCCTGAAGCTGGTCGGGGGCGATCTCCTTGCGCGCCTGGTAGGGGCTCGGGACGATGGCGGTGACGGCGAGTTCGAGAAATCCGTTGGGGCCGGAGGCCGGCGCGGCGGCGGCGGCGGGCGCGGCTGGTTTGGCGGGGGCGGCGGCGGCGATGAGTCCGCCGAGACCGCGGCCGAGGCGGGATTTGGGTTGGGCCATGGAAGCGGTGAGGCGGGCTACTTGCCGCCGGGGATAAAGAGGACCTGGCCGACGCGGATGCGGGTCGGGTCGGCGAGTTTGTTGGCGTTCACGATATCGGCGAGCTTCGCCCCGGTCTGCTGGGCGATGCGCGAGAGGGTGTCGCCGGCGGCCACGGTGTAGCTGATGCCCTCCTTCGGAAAATCATCGGAGAACGTCACCGGGGCGACCGGCGTGGGCGCCGGGCGGGGACGGGTGACGGAGTCGAGCGCGGCGTTGGTCTGCCGGGCGAGCGCCTCGATCTGGGTGGCGACGGTGGCGAGCACCTCGGACTTGGTGGCGGCGGCGGAGGCCTTGATGTCGCGCGAGAGATCGGCGATGGCGGTGTTGAGCTGGGTCAGCGTGGCATGGTTCTGGGCGGCGCCGGCGGCGGACTGGGCAAGGCGGGCGTTTTCGTTTTCCAGTTGTTCCACCCGCAGCGAAAGCTCGCCCACGCGTTGAACCAGGAGACGCACGTCCTCGCGGAGGTGGGCCAGCTCGACGGCGGCCGAAGCGGACTGGGCCGCGGCGGCCG
>CAMCHD010000234.1 GCA_945874545.1 Akkermansia muciniphila
CTCGGCGCGGACAAGTTCACCGACGTCGACCTCGCCGTCGTGTTCGAGGACCTGCAATACACCGCCTACCGCAACACCGTCCTGGAAAAGGGCGTGCGCGCCGACGGTCGCGGCAAGACCGACCTCCGTCCCCTCCAGGCCGCCGTCGGCGTCCTGCCCCGCGTGCACGGCTCGGCCATGTTCCAGCGCGGCGACACCCAGAACATCGCCATCACCACCCTCGGGCCGACCAAGGAGGCCCAGGAGATGGACGGCCTCACCGGCGGCGCGACGTCGAAGTCGTTTATCCTCCACTACAATTTCCCGCCCTTCTCCGTCGGCGAGACCGGTCGCTACGGCTCCCCCGGCCGCCGCGAGGTCGGCCACGGCGCGCTCGCCGAGCGCTCCCTCGTCCCCGTCCTCCCGCCCGAGGATGTATTCCCTTACTCGATACGCGTCGTCTCCGAGATCATGGCCTCGAACGGCTCGACCTCGATGGCCTCGATCTGCGGCGGCTGTCTCGCCCTCATGGACGCCGGCGTGCCCATCATCGCCCCGGTCGCCGGCATCTCCTGCGGCCTGATGACCAAGAACAACGCCGACGGCTCCATCGCCCAGTGGACCACCATCACCGACATCCTCGGTGAGGAAGACCACTTCGGCGACATGGACTTCAAGCTCGCCGGCACCACCAAGGGCATCACCGGCTTCCAGCTCGACCTGAAGATCAAGGGCCTGCCCTTCGAGATCGCCACCGCCGCCATCCACCAGGCCCGCGCGGCCCGCGTCGAGATCCTCAAGGTCATGCTCGGCAGCCTGCCCGCGCCGCGCAAGGAGCTCAGCACCTTCGCTCCGCGCATCCAGACCATCCAGATCGATCCCGAGAAGATCGGCGCGCTCATCGGCCCCGGCGGCAAAAACATCCGCCGCATCGTCGAGACCACCGGCGCGCAGATCGACATCTCCGACGACGATTCCGGCAAGGTCTTCGTCTACTCCAACAACGGCGCCGCCATGGCCCGGGCCATCCAGGAAATCGACGCGGTCTGCGGCGGCGCGGGCGGCGGCGGTCGTGACGGCGGCCGCGGCGGCAATGCCGGCGGCGCCCCGATCGAGATCAACAAGATCTACACCGGCCGCGTCACCGGCGTGAAGGACTTCGGCGCCTTCGTCGAGTGCACCCCGGGCAAGGAGGGTCTCTGCCACATCAGCGAGCTGGCCGACTTCCGCGTCCGCCGCACCGAGGACGTGGTCAAGATGGGCGACAGCATCACCGTGAAGTGCATCGGCATCGACGAGCGCACCGGCAAGGTCCGCCTCTCCCGCAAGGCCGCCATGGCCGAGCTCGAGGCCGCCAACGGCGGCGCCCCCGCTCCGTCCGCCGACGCCCCCAGCGCCTAAACCGCTGTTCGGTCCGATGTAGCCCCGACCGCTGGTCGGGGTTTTCCCTCCCCTGGCCCGCGAGCGCGTTTCACGCCTCGCGGGCTTTTCTACGTCCACACGTCCCAGCCACCCCGCTGCATCCTTTTCCGGGCACCGTTTCTTCCGCACTGGTCCGGGTATTCCTTGCCCCGCGCAGGCCCTCAGCCCACAACGCTTTGGCACCGATATGGCTGCACCCGAAAATCCGTCCGCCCCGGTCATCCGACCGGTGAAGAGATCCCGCAAGTCTCCCTCGCCTTACTTTATGCCCGCTCAGTCATGAATTTGATCGCTGTCCGGCACCAGCAGACCTTCACCCACGGCCATTCCCGACCGATGCTGATTGTGGCTGAGCATGCTGCACACGACACACGTCACGAGATCGTGCTTAAGCTCGCCCCAGATGTGCAGAGCGGACGCACCGGCCTTGCAATCGAGGCGATTTGTGCGGATTTGGCCACGCGCCTAGGCCTGAATGCAGCCAAGGGATGGACGGTGGAAATCAATGCGGACTTTGCCGCCAGCGTCCCCGATCCGGACGCCCGCAGGCGGCTCGGCGTGGCTGTCGGCCTGCAATTCGGCAGCACCTTTCATTCCGGACAGTATCACGTGGCCCTCGCCGACGATGCCTTGAATGATGCGCTCATCGACAAGGCCGCCGCCGTGCTTCTTTTCGACGCCATGACCGGCAACGATGACCGCCACCGGCTAAAGCCCAACTGTTTGGTGCGGGGTGACGACATCGTCCTGATCGACCATGAGCGTGCGTTGCCTGGGTTACGCGCCGAACTCCGACCCGCCGCCTGGGAGCACGGCGGACTCGACGTGATCCGGAATCACGCATTTTTCAGCGGATTGCGTGGTCAGTTGCCCGATTTTGCCGGTGCCGCACAGGCCTGGCAGACGGTGACTCCTTTGGTCGCGGCCGAAATCGTGGCCGGCGTTCCGGCCGAGTGGCTGGATGAAACGGCCCGTGCGCGCGCCGCCCATTTCGTGGTCGAAATGACAACCAACGTGAACAAGGTATCCGGTCTGCTCACCGAGATCCTGCGATGAAGACCACACCCTACACCTACCGTGTGCTGCGCTACCTGCACGACCCGGCCACTGGCGAAGGGCTGAATGTCGGGGTCGTGGTGTATGCGGCCGAGCAGTGCTGGCTGGAGGCCCGCTTCAACCTCAACGCCGGCCGCCTCAAACACGCCTTCCCTGCGCTCGACGTTGAGCTGCATCGAGCGCTTATGCGCCGCCTCAAGACACGCTTCGAGGCCGCAACCCGCGCTTGTGCCCAGGAGCTGCCGTTTCCGGATCGCCCCTCGAGTTTGGTCGGTTGGACCAACACCATTCTCCGCGAGGACGACAGCTCATTGCAGTGGGGGCAGGAGGGTGGTGGGATCACTTCGAACCCCGAACGCGAACTACACGAACTCTACGAGCGTATGGTGCTCCGCCACCATGCTCGAATCGGGCAACAAGGCAGGAACGATGTGGACGTGTGGAATCTGTATCGCACGCCTTTGCAGCGCACCGGCGCGGCCGAACACCTCACCCGGCACGCGGTCAAAACCGAGCTGGATGAAATGACCTTCGAGCACGCTTGGAAAAACGGTCGGTGGCATTGTCTGCAACCGCTTTCCCTCGATCTCATCGAGCCGGAAAGCATTCGCAACAAGGGCCACCGTTTGCTCGGCGAAGTTTCCGGTGTGCGCGAGGCACTCACCGACCATGTCCTCTACATCCTGCTGGGTGAGCCAAAAGAAGGTGCCTCCCGCAAGGCGGCCGAACGAACTCTCAACCTGCTACACGCCAGGTTGGGGGTTCGCTACGAACTTGTGCGGGAGACTGAGGCGAACGCGTTCGGCGAACGCCTTAGCCACGACATCTTGACGCACGCATCTAGGCTTTCCGCCGATCATTAAACAGGGCAGCCGGACTGATCGGCTCCGGCCCCGGGCGTGACCACCTAGCGGGGCGACGCCACGAGCTCGCGGTAGACGTCGAGTGGGCGTTCGAGCATGCGGTCGAGGGTGAAGTCCCGGTTGAGTCCGGGTGCGCCGAGCGGGCCGCCGCCGGGGCGCAGCCCCTCGGCCAGTTTATCCGCCATCGCCGCCCGGTCGCCCGCCGGGCACCGCGCCCTCGGGAAACAGGGCCGCCAGCTGCTCGCCGACCCCGCCGTGGGCGCTCGTCTCCAGCAGATCAACGCCGAACGTTTCGCCAACGCCATCCAACTCTTCCGCCTGGCCTTGCGACCAGCGGCGCAGGTCGTGAATCGCGTCCTCGGGTTTCAACGCTTTCAGCGTTCGGTGCGCGGGGCGCCTCCGCGTCGCCCTGCCACCCCGCGCTGCGGTTTGTTGCGGTGGTTCAGTCGCCTTCGGGTCCATGTCCTCGGTCGTCGCACGGCGGGCACCCATAATTTTTTTTAAAAGTGGTGGAAAGGTGGCTGTGGCTGGAAAACCCGCATTCTAGGGCGATGTTGGTGATACCCAGGCCCGGGGAACGCCGAAGGAGCCGCCGGGCCTGTCGCAGGCGTTGCTGGATGACGTATTGCCAGGGGCTAATTCCAAAACTGCGTCGAAAGGCGGGCAGCAAGCGGTCGAGGCCTAGCCCGGCGACCCGGGCCAGATCTTCGAGTCGGATGGGGGTGCCGAGCTTGTCGTGGACATAGTCGCGCAGCCGCTTTGCCTGTGCGTTCGTGAGGGGTGGCACCGACGGCTTGGCCGGACTTGAAGGGTCGTTTCCGAAGTATTGTCGCAGATGCGATTCGACCAAATCGGTCAGTGCGAGCGCGCGCATGCCAGCCAAGTCGTCTCGCGCATTCAAGAGAGACCGCAGCCGCCGCGCGGCTTGGTGAAGCACCGGGTCGTGACGGCCCGCAACCACCCGGCATTCGGGGTGACCGCCACCCTCCGCTTTTGGACCAAGGTAAAATACCATGTAATCGATACGGCCGCCCACGGCCCGGCTGGTGTAGCGGGCCCCGGCCGGAATCGACCACACCTCTCCGGGCAGGGGCGTGCCGCAGCTTCCTCCGTGACCTTCAAGCTCCGTCTCCAATCGATCCATTCGCCCGCCGAGATGGACAACAAAGGTCGGTCGTTCCTCCCGGATACGCCACTCGGTCGGCCGGGAGATGTCATCACTGGAAAGCAACAGCTCCACGCCCGCCAAAGTCTCGCGAATCTGTGTCAACACCAACGCGCCCGCGCCCTGTCCGTGGCCCTCAACGGCATCGGAGACGTTGTTTGGGGAGTGATGCATCGCGGCGCACGGTGAAGTGCGGTCCTTGCTCGCGCAAGATCGCCGGAATTCCCGGAGATTTTGAAAGCGGCCGAGCACGTCTTTCTGCTAGCCTAAAACGACCCGCCCAAGGTCCCGTGCCTTGGCGTTTTTCCAATGATCAAAACCTAAAATCCAACGCCCAATCGTTTCTTAAACCTATGCATTCGAACTCTCTACAACAAAAAGTCGCCGTCGTCGCCGGAGGCGCCAAAAACCTTGGCGGCCTCGTCAGCCGTGCCCTCGCCGCCGAAGGCGCGCGCATCGTCGTGCATTACAACAGCGCCGGGTCGCGACCCGACGCCGACGCAACGGTCGCCGCCGTCAAGGCGCTCGGGAGCGATGCGTTCGCCATCGCGGGTGACCTTACCAAACCGGAGAACTGCACCGCCCTCTTCGACGAGGCGGTGCGCCGCTTCGGCGGGGTGGACATCGCGATCAACAACGTCGGCAAGGTGATCAAAAAGCCCATCGTGCAGGTCACCGAGGCCGAGTATGACGAGATGTTCGCGATCAACACCAAGGCGGCCTTCTTTTTTATCAAGGAGGCCGGCCGCACCCTGAACGACGGGGGCAAGATCATCACGCTGGGGTCGTCGCTGCTCGCCGCCTTCACCGGCTATTACTCGGTTTACGCCGGCGCCAAGGGACCGATCGAGCATTTCACCCGGGCTGCCGCCAAGGAGTTCGGCTCGCGTCGCATTTCGGTGAATACCGTCGCCCCCGGGCCGATGGACACGCCGTTTTTTTACGGGGCCGAGACCCCCGAATCCGTCGCCTACTTGAAGGGCGCGACCATGAACGGCGAACTCACCAAAATCGAGGACATCGCCCCGCTCATCCGGTTTCTCGCCACGGAGGGCTGGTGGATCAGCGGGCAGACGATTTTTATTAACGGAGGCTTCGCCACCCGCTGAAAATCCGGGGTCGCCCGACCAAGGCGGCGCGGCGCGCCTGCCGCGCCTTCAGCGCGGCGCCGCCGCGAGCTCCCGGTAGACCGCGAGGGTGCGTTCGAGCATCCGGTCGAGGGTGAAGTCCGCGTTGCGGCCGGGGGTGGTGCGGGGGCCGCCGCCTGGCGCCAGCCAGCCGGTCAGCTTGTCCGCCATCGCCGCCCGGTCGCCCGGCGGCACCGCGCCCTCGGGGAACAGGGCCGCAAGCTGCTCGCCGACCCCGCCGTGGGCGTAGCCCGCCACCGGTCGGCCCAGGCACAGCGCCTCCAGCGTGGTCCGGCCGAAGGCCTCCGGGTCGAGCGAGAGCGAGAGCACCGCCGCCGACTCGGCCATGATCTCGCGCAGGTCGCCGCGCACCCCGGT
>CAMCHD010000235.1 GCA_945874545.1 Akkermansia muciniphila
CTCGGCGCCGAAGCCGTGGGTGCGGCGGCCCTCGTGCAACACGACCAGGCGGTGGGTGCGGGCCACGGACGCGCGGATGGCGTCGAGGCGCAGCGGGGCGAGGGCCCGCAGGTCCCAGATCTCGACGGATTTTTCGTATTCCGTTTCCAGATACGCGGCGGCCTCGACCGCGAGGTGGACCATCTCCCCGTAGGTCACGAGGGTGGCGTGGGCACCGGCGCGGACGAGGCGGGGCGACCAGACGTCGCGGAAGGCCGGGTTCCATGCGAGCGAGTGTTTACCCCGGCGATAGAGCGCCTTGTGCTCGAAGAGCAGGACGGGGTTGTCGTCCTCAAAGGCGGCGAGCAGGCAGTCGAAAGCGTCCTGGGCGGTGCTCGGGTAGAGCGCCTTGAGGCCGGGCATGGCGAGGAAGACGGACTCGAGTTCCTGGGAGTGGAAAGAGCCGAAGGTGAGGCCGCCGCCGCAGGGCAGGCGGAGCACGAGGGGCACCTTCGCGCCGGAGCGGAAGTGGTAGGTGGCGGCGTTCAGGGTGATCTGGGTCATCGCCTCGGTGACGAAGTCAGCGAACTGGAACTCCTCGATCACGCGGTGGCCGCCGAGGGCCATCCCGATGGCCCAGCCGGTGCAGGCGGACTCGGCCAGCGGGGTGTTAAAAACCCGGGCGCGTCCGTGGGCGGCGAGCAGGCCTTCGGTGACCTTGAACGCGCCGCCGTAGGTGCCGATGTCCTGGCCCAGGACGACCGATTCCGGGCGTTCGCGGAGGATTTTGCCGTGGGCGAGGGTAAGGGCTTGGGCGAAGGTGACCGGAGCGGGGGGCGGGGAGCCGGGAGCCGGGAGTTCGGAGGTGACGGAAGGTATCCAGGGCAACGGGGCGGCTGCGGGCGCGTAGGCGTCGGCGGGGAGCGAGGCGGCGGAGGGGCGGGCGACGGCGAGGGAAACCTGGATGCAGGCCTCGACCCAGGCGGCGAGATCGGCGTCGATGGTGTCGAGCGCGGCGGCGTGGCCTTCGGCGGCGAGACGGGCGCGGAGTTTGGGCAGGGGATCGGAGGCCTGGATGGCGGCGTTTTCGGCGGCGGTGAGGTAGTCGCACGTGTCGTAGGCGGCGTGGCCGCGGAGGCGGGCGACGTGGGCCTCGATCAGGATGGGGCGAACCTCGGCGCGGGCGCGGTCGATGGCGGCGGCGAAGGTCTGGGCGGCGGCCACGGGATCGGCCGTCACATCCACCCTCAGGCCCTCGATGCCGTAGCCGGCGGCGCGGCGCCACAGCTCCACCGAGGCGGGGAACTGTTCGCGGGTGGGGGTGGAGTAGGCGTAGGCGTTGTTCTCGATCACGAACACGATCGGCAGCGACAGCAGGGCGGCGAGGTTGAGGGTTTCGTGGATATCGCCGGTGGAGGAACCGCCGTCCCCGAAGAGGGCAAGGCCGACGGCGGGCCGGCCGGCGCGGCGCTGGGCGTCGGTGCGGCCGGCGACGTGGGAGAGCATGGAGCCGAGATGCGAGATCATCGGCAGGGAGCGGTGGGCGGGGTCGCCGTGGTGGATGTTGCCTTCGCGGGCCTGGGTGGGGCTGGCGGCGTTGGCGAAATATTGGTTGAGGTGCTCGCAGAGGTGTCCGCTCCAGACCAGGTGGCCGCCGAGGTCGCGGTGGGTGAACGACACCACGTCGACGGATTTGTCGGCGAGCAGGGCGAGGGGGACGATGAGCAGCTCGTTGCCCTGGCCGCCGGTCACGGTGCCCTTGATCAGGCCCTGGCGGAAAAGTTCGAGGATGCGGTTGTCGGCGCGGCGCGAGAGGGCGGCCCAGGCGTAGAGGCGGAGCAGGGCGGCGGGCGAGGGGACGGGGCCGAGGTCGTCGGGGCGGAGGTCGCGTTGGGCGAGGCAGGGCGGCGCGGGAGGGAAAGTGGGAGACATGGCCTGGGGAAACGGTGGCCGTGCGGTGGCGGCGGGCAATGGCGAACGACGGAGGCGGCGCGGCGGGGACGGGCGGGGAAGACAATACCGCCGGCCGCGGGTCACCGCGGGTCCGGCGGAAGGCCGGCCCGGCGGGCGGGGCGCGCCAGCCGAATGATTCCGGCCCGGGGAGAAATCAGGCCGAGGCGGCGGCCAGGGTTTCGCGGTCCTTTTCGGTCTTGAGGCGCAGCTGGCCGCAGGCGGCGTCGATATCGTGGCCCTTTTCGCGGCGCAGGGTCACCGGCACGCGGGCCTCGCGCAGCACGTCGGCGAAGCGCTCCATGCGGTTGCCGGAGGGGCGTTTCCAGGGTAGGCCCTCGACCGTGTTGTAGGGGATCAGGTTCACGTGGGCGTGCAGGTCGGCGGCGATGTCGCGCAGCGCGGCGGCCTGGGCGAGGGAGTCGTTCACGTCCTCGATCAGGATAAACTCGAGCGTCACCATGCGGCCGTGTTTCTCGGTGAAGACCTTGATCGCGGGAATGAGTTTTTCGAGCGGGTAGGCCTTGTTCACCGGCATGATCTTCTCGCGAACCTCGTCGGTCGCGCCGTGGAGCGAGATGGCGAGGCGGAAGCCCAGGGGCTCGTCGGCCAGGCGGAGGATTTTCGGCACGAGGCCGCTGGTGGAGAGGGTGATGCGGCGGGCGCCGAAGCCGAGGCCCCACTCCGCGTTCACGATGGTGAGGGCGCGGAGGACCGCGTCGTAGTTCGCGAGGGGCTCGCCCATGCCCATGACCACGATGTTGTCGAAGGTGGCCAGGCCGGCGTGGGCGCGGGGATCGTGGGCGTCCTCGCGGTAGCACACGTGCAGCAACTGTGCGACGATCTCGCCGGCCTCGAGGTCGCGTTTCAGCCCGGCGAGCCCGGAGGCGCAGAACTTGCACGCCATGGCGCAGCCCACCTGGGTCGAGATGCAGATCGTTTTGCGCGACTCGTCCAGGCCCACGCCCTCCTGGGGGGCGCGGATGATCACGGTCTCGATCAGGGCGCGGTCGCCGAGCTCGAACAGCAGTTTGTCGGTCACGTCGCGCGATTGTTTGTCGAAAAGCAGGCCGATGGGCATCAGCTCGAAGGTTTCCGCGAGCCAGGCGCGGAGGGGCTTGGACAGGTTGCTCATCTCGTCCCAGGAGCGGGCGCGTTTTTTATAGACCCATTCGAGGATCTGGCGGGCGCGGAAGGCCGGCTCGCCGCGTTCGCGCAGGCGAGTGGTGAGGGTTTCGAGGGTCTCGCCGGTCAGGGCCGGCTTGGCGGGCGCGAACTTCATGCTTGGAAACAGGGTCGCACGCGCCGGACTCTTGGCAACGGCAACCTCGCGCCACCACCGTCCGCTTTCACCGCCATCCCTTTTTCCGCCCCGGACACGCCATGGGACTCCTGCAACGCCACATCCTCGCCAGCGTCGCGACGGCGTGCGCGGCGGCGGTGGGTCTCTTCGGGTTTGTGCTGATCGCGGGTCAGGCCCTGCGGGACCTGCTCGGTTACGTCGTGGCGGGGCAGTTGGAGGCGGCCACGGCGGCGCGTTTGCTGGCCTTGCTGACGCCCTTCGTGGCGGTCTACGCCCTGCCCATAGGGCTGCTCACCGGCGTGCTTCTCGTGCTCGGGCGGATGTCGAGCCAGCACGAGATCACCGCCATGCGCGCGGCGGGTCTCAGTCTGCGCTACATCGCGCGGCCGGTGTGGGTCATCGCGTGGGCGGGGGTGGCCCTGTCGCTGGCCTTGAACTTCGAGATCATGCCCCGGGCGCAGACCGAGTATCGGGTCACGCTGGTCGAGGCGGTGCGGCAGAATCCGCTCAACTTCATCGTGCCCCGGACCTTCGTGCGCGATTTCGAGGGCTTTGTGGTCTACGTCGGGGAACGACGGGGGCCGGAGCTCCAGGATTTCTGGTTGTGGAAACTCGACGGCCAGAAGCGGGTCACCGGGATGGTCCGGGCCAGGCGGGCCACCATCGCCCTGCGTGATGCGGACAACCGTCTGGTGTTGACCCTTTTTGAGGCCAGCGCCGAGACCCGTGACCGGGAGGATCCGGAGGATTTTTCCCGCCCGCAGCCGGTGGCCAACTCCGACTCCCTGACGGTCGAGCTGCCGCTCGACGGGGTTTTTCGCCAGATGCAGGCGGGGCGGAAAATCCTCTTCATGACCCTCGGCCAGCTGCGGGAAAGGCGGGACGAGTTGTTGGCGCGGGGGGGCGAGCTCGATACGAATGAGCGCCGTGAACTCACCCGCATCGTCGTGACCTTGAGTTCCAAGCTGGCCGGCAGTTTTGCGGTGCTGGCCTTCGCCCTGGTCGCCGTGCCGCTCGGCATCAAGGTGTCGCGCAAGGAGACCTCGGCCAACCTCGGCCTCGCGGTGGCCCTGGTCCTCGGTTACTACTTCTTGGACGCGCTCGCGCGCATGCTGGAACGCAGCCCCGAGCTCCGCCCGGAATTGTGGGTCTGGGCGCCGCCCTTGGTCTACGCGGCGGTGGGCGCCTGGTTGTTTCAGCGAGTCGACCGGGCCTGAAGCGGGCGGAGTCGCCGGGAGCGGTCGCGGGCCGCGGTCCGGGTGGGTTCGGGGCCAAATCAGGGATTGGTGGTCGCGCGCAGTCGTCCGAAGACGCGGCCGGTGGCGCCGCTGGGCACCGTGACCGTGATGAGATCGGGGGCGTCGTCGTTTTCCTCCACCACATACGTCGCGCCGTTCGCGTCGGGGCCGCCGGATCCGGCGCCGATCGGCAGATCGGTCCACACCGTCGCCGAGCTCAAATCCGTCGTGTATTGGACCGTGGTCACGGTGCCGGATTCGGAGGCGTCCGAGCGGCGGAAGGTGAGTCGCACGCCCTCGGGCGCGGACGACGCCGCAGGCAGAGTGAGTCTCGCGTCGGGAACGAGGGTGTCGCCGCCGAGCACATACTCCAGCAGGTTGGGCACGCCGTCCCCGTCGGGGTCGGCCTCCGGGGTGGTGTCCGAAAGCGCGGGGAAACCCGCGATCCACATCGCGTAGCCGGAGGTTTGCAGGCGCAGCACGCCGGTGGTCTCGGTGAAGGTCCAGACGCGGGACCCTTCGACCTTGGTCCAAGCGGGTCCGCCGGTCGGTGTCGCTCTGGTGAAACCCACCACTTGAAACGTATCGGCGTAAGTGGTCGTGGTGGCGGCGGCGGAGACCAGGGTCCAGGTGGCGCCGGCCGTGGAGGTGGAGCCCGACAGATCGACGACAAACGAACCGCGCAGGGTCGCGGTCGCGCCGGCGGCGACGGTGAGTTGATTACCCACGCCATTCGCGAGGGGCCGGAAGGTCAGACTGCCGGAGGCCGCCAGTTCGAGGTTGCCCTCGGTGACCGTGGTGTTGCCGGTGTGGGTGAGCGCGCCGGCCAGGATTTGCCGGCCGGCCCCGCGTTTCTGCAAACCGAGCGTCCGGGTGCCGTCCAGAAGCGTTCCGCCGTAGGTCTGCGTGCCCGGGCTGTCGAGGGTCAGGGTGGCGTCGGCGGCGCCGTTGTTTGTTACGCGGCCGTGGGCGCCCGCGCTAACGAGCAGGCCGATGGTATTGTTGAACCCGTTCAGATCGAGCGTGCCGTATTGGCCGAGGGTGACGTGGCCGGAACCGAACGCGGCGGCGGATCCGGCGCGGAGGGGGAAAATATTCACGCCGCTGCTCGGACTGATGGTGAGCCCGCCGGAAAAGGAGTTGTTTCCCCCCAAGGTCAGCGCGCCGCCGGCCGAGGTGTTGTTGTAGTTCATCAGCACCGCGCCGGCGCCGGAGATCGGAGCGTTGTAGGTGACGGCCGTGTTGGCGTGGCGGAACGACAGAGAGGCGCCGGAACTGATCACCACGGAGTGACCCGCGCCCGTGGATTCGCCGCCCGCGCCGGCGTTGCCGTATTGCACCGTGCCGGCGAGGATGCGCAGTGTGCCGGTGTAGGTGTTGGAACCGCTCACGATCAAACTGCCGGAACCCTGCTTCACGAGCGAGCTGGCGCCGCCGGGGCCGTCGGCCAGATTGGCGCCGAAGCGCCCGCCGGCCGAGCCGGTGGTGATGGTCAGGGCGCGCGGGCCACTGC
>CAMCHD010000236.1 GCA_945874545.1 Akkermansia muciniphila
CGGTCGCGAATCTCCCCGATGAGAATCACGTCGGGGTCGTGCCGCAGCACGGACCGGAGGCCGGAGGCGAAGTCGAGCCCGAGCTCGGCGCGGGTCTGGATCTGCGAGACGCCGTCGAGTTTGTATTCCACCGGGTCCTCGATCGTCACGATCTTCCGCCGACCATCGCGGGCGCCGGCCAGCAACGCGTAAAGCGTGGTGGTTTTCCCGCTGCCAGTCGGTCCGGTGATCAGCGCCAGGCCCTGCGGCAAGCCGGCGAGCTCCTCCATGATGATACGTTGTTCGGGCTCCATTCCCAGGTGCGACAAATCGAGTTGGAGGCGGTCGCGGCCAAGCACCCGGAGGCATACCGTTTCCCCATGTGCCGTGGGAATGATCGAAACACGCAGGTCGTATTGCGCCCCGCCGCGCGACATGGCGATGCGACCGTCGTGGGCGAGCCGGCGTTCGGTGATGTCGAGCTCCGCCATCACCTTGAGGCGCGAGACCAACGCGGTGTAGTGGGCGCGCAGCCCCTCCGGCACGGGCACGTCCTGGAGCAGTCCGTCGATACGATAGCGGAGCTTCACCGCGCCGGCGAAGGGCTCCAGGTGGATGTCGGTCGCTTCCAGCCGCAGCGCCTCGGACAGGATCTGATCGACAAAATGCACGATCGTCGCGTCGTCGGGCGCGTCGGCGCCCTTGACGTCGAACACGCTTTCGCCCGCCGCCGCGACCACCCCGGCGGCCCCGCGTTCCGGCCGGAGTCGCTGTATGGTGTCGGCGCCAAGACCGTAGTGCCGGCGAACAAATTCCCTCAAGGCGGCCGGGCCGCACAGCCGGGCCCGCACCCGTAACCCGAGGAGCAGGCGCAGCCGCCCGAGCTCGGCCAGCGCCGGCGGCTCCGCGAAGGCGGCGGTCAAAAGCCCCTCGTCCAGTGCGAGCGGGGCGAAGTGATGCTCGAGCGCCAGGTGCGCGGGCACGCGATCCAGCACCGGCCGCGCCACCACCACCCCGTCGAGCACGACAAACTCCAAGCCAAAGGCCTCGGCCGCCGCCCGGTAGGTCTCCGCCTCGCCCGCAAACCCGAGGTCGACCACCGCACGATGCAGGGGCAGGCGTTGCAGTTCCGCCCTGCGCCGCGCGAGCTCGAGCTGGTTTTCATCGACCAGGCGATGACGCCGCAAAGCTTCGAGGAGGGGATCGGAAGGATTCATGGCTTGACGGGCACGGACAGGACGGCGCGCCGGTTAAAGGCCAGGGTGACCGTCCGCTCACCTTTCGCCAACACCGCGCGTTCGGCGTCAAAGTCGGCCAAAGTCCAGCCATCGGTCACCCCTTCGCCCGCCGCAAGCGTGAGCAGGCGCCCCTCCAGGGCGACATAGGCCACCCGCGCGCCCCCGGGAAACGCTGCCAGCCCGCGATAAAACACCACGACTTCACGGGTGGTGGGCGCGGGGGGCTTGGGCTTGGATGGGGCGACCGGAGGCGGCTTGAAAAAATCCGTCTCGAACAAGCCCCGGCCCGTGCCCGCCGCCACGCGACCTTGGTCGAGAAAATCCGCCGTCGCGCGCTGCACCGCCGTGAAGCGAACCGCTTCCGGCGCCGCGGAGGCGGCGGTTCCCGCCATCCCCTCCGTGCGCGGGCGCGGAGCGAAAAGCAACCCGCCTCCGGCCAGACCCAGCAGCGCCAGCGCGACGGAGGCGCCCAGAATGCGATGGGTTACCTTGATCATGGGGCGGGCCCGACGACGGGCGATGGAGACAGCAACCCGGCCACCACCACGGTGGCGGAGGCCAGGTCGGGGGCGGCGGTGCCGTCCTTGCGCAGGACCAGGTGCTCGATCACGAAGCGCAGATCGTCGGCGGTCGCACCCAGGGCGAGATACTCGATAAAATCCTGCACCCGTGCGCTCTCCCCCGTCACCCGCGCGGAAAAAAGGATCTGCTCGACCAGCACGGGGGAAGTCTTGTCGGCCCGCACCTCGCGCACCGCCGGGACGGGCAGGGCTTCGTAGGCGAGGACCTTGGCCGCGATGGCGCGCGCCGCGACTTCGCGAGCGACCGCAAGTTGCGCCCAGCGGCGGCGAGGCTGCGAGGGACGCTCGGAGTTGTCGGCCAGCACCTCAAACGCGTTCGGATCCAGCTTCACGCCGGCCTCGGCGGCCCGCGCGCGCGCCGCCGAGGCGATGTCCGCCCGCTCACGCTCAAACTCGATGAGTTGAAACGGCCGGTCCTCATGATCCGATACCAAAGGATCCCGCCCCAACCGCTCCGCCCGGGCCACGAACTCCCTCAGCTCGGTGAGCTCCCGCCGCACCACCTCCGCGCGTCTGCTCAGCGCATCGACGGACGGCTCGAAACCTTCCGCCGCCAAGGCTCCACGCAGTTCGACGACTTCCCGGCCCAGCCCGGCCTCGCGCCGCGCCAACGAAAGAAAGAGGAGCCAGACCGCCACCAGGACCAGGGCGGCGGGCACGAGCCCGAACCAAAGAAGACGTGGCGAGGAAAAGCGCATCAGGGCTCGGTTTGAAACAACCCGTTGTTCGTCTGTTCGGCGGATGCGCCGTCCCCCGCCGTGGACGCGCCCGCAAAGGGTTCCGCGTCGAGCCGCAACGCGTAGTCCGCACCCTCCGCGGCGAAAACCGTGCGATCGGCCAACGCGGTCTGGCGCGCCCGGGCGGGCAGGATATCAACGCTGGTAAACTGTTCGCCCGCACGCAACTGGGTGATGAGAGCGCCGACCTGGGCCAGCGGATCGCCTCCACCCGGACGGAGACTCAACTCGACCACCAACCCGGTCGGCCGGCTCAAGCAACCGGCCAGGAGCTGCGTTTCCGGCGCCGCCATCGGGGTCCCTTGAGGCAAAGACCCCGCCTGGTAGGTCTCGACGTCCGCGACCAAGGCGAACCAAAAATCCCCCGCCCCCCGCTGTTCGCGCAGAACCCGCGCCCCGGTGATAAAATCACGCGTGCGTTTTTGTAGATAAAGCACCGGGGTCGCCGCGAGGTAAGCCTCGTCACGCTCTCGCCGCGCGGCCTCCACCGCCGGCACCGCATCCCGCGCCGCACGCAGCGCCAGCACCTCCGCCTGGCGCGCCTTCACCGCCGCATACGCTCCACGCAGGGCAAAACCCGCCCCGACCAGGCCCATCACCGCGACCAGCGCACCCAGCCCCTGCAAAACCCCCAGCCAACGCTCGGCCCGCCACGCGGCACGCGCGGCCGGCGGCGCAAGGTTCGGCGGCCGGGGGACCAGGCCGAGCGCGATCGCGGCGGTGCCATACCCGAGCGCGCCGCCGGCGAGGCGCAACACCCCGCCATCACCGGCGAGTATCCCCGGCCACCGTTGCACACGTTCCTCGCCGAGGGCTGCGGCGATCAGTTCCGCCCGGCGCTCGCTCTCCAATCCATCGCCGCTCACCCAACAGGGTGCGGCCAACAATTCCGCCGCGGGCCGCGCCGCCTCGCGCGCATGGTCCCGAAGCAGCGCATCCACCGCGTGGCGGAGGCGTTGCAGGGCCGCCCCAAGCCGCGGCGCGGCCGGCCCGGCCGCAGCCAAACCGTCACGCGCCAGCAGGGCCTCGGCATCGGCGGCGGAACACCGCAAGTCGAGCGCGAGGGCCGCCGCCAGCCCGGCGCAGCCCCAGTCGAGATCGGCCGCGAAAACCGGCTGATCCGCCTCGACCACCACCAGCAAACCGGCGGTCGCGCCCACCTCGAGCAACACCGCCGTCTCGGGTCGCCGGGACAAGGTGGCGAAAGCGGCCGCGAGCGCTGCGTCCGCGCCGATCACGCCGGCCACGCGCTCCGGGGGAATGCCGCAGCGCAGCAGGTGCAACTCGACGTCGGCCTCCCGAGCGATGCTCACCCAGACCGGCCGCGCGTGCCGGGTCCCCGGCCGTAGCGGCTGCGCATCGAAAACGCTCGGCACCGCGTCGAATTGCCCGCCACCCACCGCTTGGGCGAGGTCGGCCACGGCCCGGGATTCCCCGGGCCGCAACGAGATGAGCTGGGAATGGGTCCGGCCAGGCGGCAAAACGAGAACCGCCGGAACCGCCGGCAACTCGGCCAGCAAGGCGGACAAGCGCTCCGCCATCTCGACCGGACTGAGCAAGCCGTCCGACCGCAAATCGGCGCGCAATACGCGATGGACCCGCAGACCCGCCCCCTTCCGACTGACCAACAACAAACGCGCACTCCCCTCGCCGACCTCGACCGCGAGGTGGAGGCGCGCGCCACTCCGAAGTCGGGCGCAGGCGCGTCGGAGGGCGGGCGGGATCAACATCGCGGAAAAAATCAGGGCGAGGACGTGGCTCCCGCGGGCGCGGCGTAGCGGATAAATTCCCCGGTTTCGGCCAAAAGGGTGGCGGTGACGAAAATCACGAGGTAGCGCGGCTTGCTGATCTCGGTCTTGGACCGAAAGGCGGCACCGATCAGGGGAAGCTTGCCCAGGATGGGAACGGATTCGGTGAAGGTGCTTTGCACGTTTTCGATCACCCCGCCCATGACCACGGTCTCGCCCGATTGCACGATGACTCGCGTTGATATTTCCTGGTCGCGCGACTGCGGCAACTTGATGTCAAAGGTGCTCGCCACGCGGCCGCTGGCGTCGAGGTCGCTGATCGTGGCGAAGGTCACCAATTGCACGTCCTGCGAGACCGCGGGCTTGAGCGCGAGCATGATGCTGCGTCCGTCGCCGCCGATGCTCGCGAGCACATCGAGCGAAACACCGGCGGTGAGTTTTGTCGGCTTGCCCTTGGGCACCAGCGAGGAGGTGGAGCGATTCTCCAGAATGGTCTGCGACACCGAGTATTCCTCATAGAAATACTGGGTCTTGCCGTCGCGAATGGTGGCGGGGCGATTGTTGACCACGGTCAATCGCGGAGCGCTGAGGGTCTGGGCCTCGCCGCTCTGTTCGATGGCATTGAGGGTGGCGGTAAGCGAATCATCCCCGATGACATCGGCGAAGGTCTTTTGAAGACCGAGACCGACGTTGGTCCCGAGTCCGGTGTAATCGGTGGCGGAGCGGGGGACGTTGAGCGCGCGTCCCGTTTCCCAATTCACCCCGAGTTGTTGGAAGGCGGACTCGGTGATGGTGATGAAGCGTGCCTCGATCAGCACTTGCTGAATCGGACGGTCAAACTCGCGCACGATTTCTTCGAGAATGCGCAGCTGTTCCCGCGTGCCGCTCGCGACGATGATATTCCTCTCGTAATCGATATAGTATTTCGAACCGGTAAAGAACTGCTTGATCGCCTTGTCGATGGACGGGACCGCCGGTGCTCCGTCGCGCACAAAATCCTCCGGCTTGGTGCTGCTCACCACGGTTTCACGGTCCTTGTCCTTCACCCGCGTTTCGCTGACCTCGGTCGGAGTGAACTGCGCCGGCATAATAAATCCTCGGCTGAGGCGATAAAACCGCGTCTCTTCGAAGCCGCTCTTTTTGGCGTCCTTCGCCTCGACAATCCAAACCAGATTCTCCCCCACCTCGAAGTGCAGGTCCATCTGCCGCGACACGAAATCGAGAAACTGCGAGACCGGCACGTCGCGGAGATTGACGCTCAACTTGCGTTGAAACTGGGGTAACGCGCGGTCGGCCACGAAGTTGATCCCGACGTTTTTGCCCACCGTGAAAATAATCGACTCGAGGGTGACGTCATCGACCTGAAGCGTCATGGTTCGCTTAAGGATCGACTCCATGGCCCCAGGGGACTCGGTCGCCAATCCCACCTCGGGCGCGGTTCGCTCAATCACCCGCCCGTAAGGTTCGGGAATGTTCGACGCCTTCTCAACGTCGTCGAGCGCCCCGCGCAGACTCCGCGGTAAATCCAAACTGCGCGCATCCGGGTCCAACACGACATCGGAGAGTTTGTTGGCAAAGCGCGAGTCCCTCGACTCGATCTGCCGAAACTCGGATTCAAGCGCGCGATCCCGCCGTCGCTGCCCCTCCGTAACCACCCAGGCATGCACTCTCAAGACCGC
>CAMCHD010000237.1 GCA_945874545.1 Akkermansia muciniphila
AACTTCGAGCAACAGGCGGATGTGATCCGGCGCAAGAGCTACGAGCGCGACATCTACTCGCACGTCGAGTGGATCAAGCAGGAGGGGCTCACCTATGTCTGCTATGCCTTGCTCATGGCCGGGTGCACCTGGCGCTACCTCGCGGGTCACATCGATCTTGGCATCGTCGCGGCCTGTCTGGCGGCCTACCTCGGATTGGTGGGGCCGATGCAGAGTTTGTTCACCGCCTTCACCCTTTGGGGAGGGGCCTCGGCGGCCTTGACCCGGATCGGCGCGGTCCTCGATACCGCCACCACCACGCCCGACCCGGTGGCGGCGGGAGGCGCGGAGGGTGGTTTGGCCGGGGAGGCCGCGCCGCCCGCGCGGGCACCGTTGGTCTTTGCCGGGGTCGCCTTTGGGTATGATCCGGCGCAGCCGGTGCTCCGGGACCTGACCCTGACCATAGCGCCGGGCGAGCGGGTGGCCTTTGTCGGCCCCTCGGGCGCGGGCAAGACCACCGTCACCCAGCTCCTGCTCCGGCTCTACGATCCGCAGGCCGGGGTGGTGCGGCTGGGCGACACCGACCTGCGCGCCTACTCCACCCGTGCGCTGCGGCGACATTTCGGGGTCGTGCCGCAGGATCCGTTTATTTTCAACACGACCCTTCGCGACAACCTTCGCGTGGCGCGGCCCGACGCCGACGACGCGGCCATCCGGCGAGCCTGCGAACAGGCCAACGCGTGGGAATTCATCGCGGCCTTGCCCGGCGGGCTGGACGCGCGGGTGGGCGAGGGCGGCTCCATGCTCTCGGGCGGGCAGCGGCAGCGACTGGCCATCGCGCGGGCGCTGCTCGCGGCACCGGCCTGCTTCATTTTTGACGAGGCGACCAGCGCGCTCGACACGCTCAGCGAGCGGCTCATCTCCGAGGCGATCGAAAACAATCTTGGCGACCGCACCGCGATCTTCATCGCCCACCGGCTCTCCACCGTGAAGCACTGCGACCGCATTTTTGTGCTCGAGGGCGGCGTGGTCGCGCAGACCGGCACCTACGACGAGTTGATGGCGCGCCCGGGGCTTTTCCAGGATTTGGTGCGCGGGCAACAGCTCCGCGGTTGACCCCGGGGCGGCGGCGAGGGCGGGCGCGCTGGTCGCGTGTTCCGGGTTTGGCCTTTGGTCTGCTGATCGTTGGGCTTTGCCCATGTCCACCCCCGAAGCCAGTCCCAACGTCCAGCTCCGTCCCACCCAGATCCGCCCGGCGGTCATCCTCTGTTGCGGGGAGGACAAGGGCGCGCTCCTCGACGCCTTGGGCGAACTTGGGTTCCCGGCCGGCGCGCCGGTGTCCGAATTTCGCTCCTACGTGGTCTGGACCTTGCCGGACGTCACCGTCGTCCTGTCCGCCATCGGCACCGGTGCGCTCGAGCCGCTGCTCTACGAGCTGCTGGCCACGGGCAGGGTCGAGCGGATCGTGCTGGTCGGCACGGCGGGGCGTTTGAGCGCGACCCGATTGCCGCTTGGAGTGGGTTATCCCATTCGGGAGGCGAGGGTGGCCGGAACCGGTCTGGACCGGGAGTGCGGTGACCGGCCCTTGTTTCCCGAATGGCCGGAGTTTCCCTCCGGGCCGAGCGCGACCATCGTCTCCTCGGATTTTTACTATGGGTTTTCCCCCGCGCTCGCCCCGGGCGACTACCGGCACCGCCTGCTCGGGGTGCGCGGGGACTATCAGCGGCTCTCGTGTGTCATCGACTTGGTGGACATGGAGGTGGGGCAGTTTTATGCGCTTTGCCGGTTGATCCCGGACACGCCGGGCCTGCGTTTTCTGGCCTTCAAAGGAGCGTCCAACGCCATCGACAACCACGCCGAGCAAAATGCCCACGCGCCTTCGGTGCTGCGGGATTGTTTGGAAAAAGCCCTGGTCGCGCTCGGTTTAGGCGCGCGATTTAAGGGGTGAAATTCCAATAAAATCCTGGTTTGTGTGTTTTTAACTAAGGTTTTTTGGTAGAAAAGAGGGAATTGATTGAGTATTTCCAAGGAAATCTCTGAATAGAGAGATGAAAATCACCGTCGAAATTGATGATCGCACCTTGGAGGAGCTTCTGGTGGCGACCGACGAGCGCAAAAAGGGGACGGCCGTGGCCAAGGCGGTAGACGAGTTTCTGAAGCGCAAAAAGGCGCGGGAGTTTGGCCGCCTCTTGATGGAGGGGGCTTTTGACTATCCGGCGGCGACGGCCGAGACCGAGAAGCAGGGATATTGAGGGCCCGCCATGGTCATGGTGGATTCATCGGTGTGGATCGAGGCGGCGCGGCGGCAGGGCGACCTGGCGACCAAGGTGGCGTTGCGGGCCTTGTTGGACGAATACGAGGCGGCGTGGTGTTCGCCGGTGCGGTTGGAGGTGCTGGGCGGGGCGCGGGCGGCGGAGCGGCGTCCGCTGGAGACTTTTTTCGTGTGCATTCCCTACGTGGCGTGCGTCGAGCCGGATTGGAACGCGGCGAAGGCCTTGGCGTGGCGGGCACGCGAGGCGGGGCACACGCTGCCGTGGAACGATTTCCTGATCTCGGCGACGGCGGCGGCGCGGGGCCTGCGGCTTTACGCCCGTGATGTCCACTTTGCCCGGCTGGCGGATCTGGGCGGGGCGCGGATGTATAGTCCCGGCTATGCGGGTGCTTTTCGAGCGGACGGTGAAGCGTAGGATTATACCCGAATACCGCGATCATCGCCGGTCGTCTCGCGCAACGGGTTGGCCTCCGACTCGCCACGTCACCCGCGACCAGCACCTTCTAGGTGCGAGCCGGGGATTCGGCACCTACCCTTCGGCTCAACCTCTTGTGCGATACTCCGCCGGGATAACCGCGGTATCCGGGTTCAACTTCGGCTCTCCGGAGGCGGATGGGATCACAACAGCGTTGCTCCTTCACCCACTCCGAGTCACCCAAGCACGGTTTCTCCCTCAACCCCACCCCGCACTCCCATGTATGGAATGGTAAACCAAGCCATCGAGCAGATGGTCACCGCCGCCCACGGTCCGGAACGCTGGGCCGAGATCAAGCGCCGCTCCGGCGTCACGACCGAGGTCTTTGTCAGCAACGAGGGCTATGATGACGCCACCACCTATGCCTTGGTGGGGGCGGCGAGCGAGGTGCTCGGCGCGCCGCCGGACGTCATCCTGCGCGCTTTTGGCGAGCACTGGGTGCTTGAAACCGCGCGCAAAGGTTATGGTCCCCTCATGGACGCGGCGGGGCGCACCTTGGGGGATTTTCTGGCCTACCTGCCTCATTTTCATGACCGTATCGCTCTCATCTACCCGAAGCTGGAGCCGCCGCGCTTCGAGGTGACTGATCGGGAGGAGCGGTCCTTGCATTTGCACTACTTCAGCGACCGGCCGGGTCTGATGCCCTTCGTGGAGGGCTTGATCACGGGCTTGGGCAAGATGTTCGACACGCCGGCCTCCGTGACGGCGCTGCGCTCCAGGGCGGAGGGGCACGACCACGAGGAGTTTCTCGTTCGCTGGTGAGCGCGGCGACCGACAGCACCGCCGGCGGTCCCGTCTCGTTTTCGCCGGAGCTTTTTGAGCAGCTTTTCCCGTTTTTCCTGGGGATCGACGGCGCGGGCCGGGTGACGCGGGTAGGGCCGTCGCTGCGGCGGCTCGTCCCGGATTGTTGTCCGGGCGTGGCCTGGGGATCGGTCTTTTTGCCCAAGAGGCCGGCGCGCCTGCCGGAGCCGGCGGCCTTGCGGAGCGCGGGCCGCCAGCTTTTTGTCTTCCGCCTCGCCGGGAGCGACACGCTCTACCGCGGGCAGGCGGTGCCGCAGGGCGGGGAGGTTTTTTTGCTCGGGGCTCCCTGGTTCACCGATCCGGCCGAACTGACCGCGCGCGGGCTGACGCTGCAGGACTTCGCGGTGCATGATTCCACCCCCGATCTGGTGCAGATGCTCCAGATCCAACAGATCGCCACGGGAGACCTCAGGCGCCTGGCCGAAAAACTGGCGACCACCGGGGATAGCTTGCGGCGCCAGGAAGCCGAGGCGCGGCGGCTGGCCCTCATCGCCAGCCGGACGGACAACGCGGTGATCCTGACCGACGCGAACGGACGTATCGAGTGGGCCAACGAGGCTTTTACCCGCCTCACCGGACACACACCCGAATCCGCCCGCGGACGGCGCCCCGGCGAGATGTTGCAAGGGACGGAAACCGACCCGGCGACCGTGGTCTTCATGCGCGAAAAGCTGGCGCGCGGCGAAGGGTTTCAGACCGAGCTGCTGAACTATCGCAGCGATGGCCGGCCCTACTGGATCAGTCTGGAGGTGCAGCCCATCCGCGACGAGCAGGGGCGCGTGACCAACTACATGGGTATCCAGAGCGACATCACGCGCAGGCGCGCGCTGGAGCATTCCTTGCGGGAGAGCGAACAGCGCTTCGCCCTGGCCCTGAACGCGACGGGCGAGGGGGTCTGGGACTGGGACATCGCGGCCGACACGGTGCGGCACAATCAGCGCTGGCTCGACCTCCTCGGCTGCGGATCGGAGCACCTGCAGCACCCTGCGGCGTTTTTTGTCGGGCGCATCCATCCCCGGGATCGGGAAGCGGTGTCGGCGCGCATCCGGCTCTGTTTGGACGGCGGCGGCCCCTACCTCAGCCACCACCGCATGCTTCGTCTCGACGGGTCCGTGATCTGGGTGCGGGATCGCGGCGACGTGGCCCAGCGGACGGAGGAGGGCTCGCCGCTGCGGATGGTGGGGAGCATGGCGGACATCACGGCGGAGCGGCGGGCGGAGGAGAGCCTGCGGGTGCAGTCGGGGTTGGCCGTGATACTTTCCTCCGCGTCGTCGATGGAGGAGGTCCGGGACGGCGTGTTGCGGGTGATCGGGAGCGAGATGCGTTGGGGCGCCGCTTGGTTGTGGCTGGTGCGTGAGGACGAGGGCGCGCTGGAGTGTGCGTCGGTCTGGGCCCAGGACGAGGCGGCGGGAGGGCTGGCGAGGTCTCGCCGTCGGGTGCTGGCTCCGGGCGAAGACCTGGCGGGAAGGGTTTGGCGCGCCGCGCAGCCGGAGGTCGCGGGAGGGGATGGTGGGATGGCGGTGGGAGCGCCCATCCGCACCGCCGGCGGAGTGCGCGGGGTTATCGAGGTGTTTGTGGCGGAGGGGGCGACCCCCGACCCGGAGCGCTTGCTCACCCTGGGCACCGCCTGCACCCAGCTGGGGCAATTCATCGAGCGCAGCCGGGCGGAGGAGCGGTTGCGACGGCGGGGCGAGGAACTGGCGGCGGCGAACGCCCGGCTGGCGGAGGCCTCGCGCGCCAAGGACGCGTTTTTGGCCAGCATGAGCCACGAGCTCCGCACCCCGCTCAATTCCGTCCTCGGCCTGTCGGAGTCCCTCGCCGAGTGTCTGCACGGTCCGCTGAACGAAAAACAGGCGCGCTACCTTTCGCTCATCCTGACCAGCGGCCGGCATCTCCTGGCCCTCATCAACGATATCCTGGACCTCGCGAAGATCGAGTCCGGCGAGGAGGCCTTGCGGCGCGAGGTGCACGGCCTGGCGGGGCTGTGCGAGCAGGCCCTGCAGCTGGTGCAGCCTCTCGCGGCCAAGCGCCGGCAGCGGGTCGCGGCGGAGCTGCCGCCGGACGGTTTGCGGGTGCGGGTCGACGGTCGGCGATTGGTGCAGATTCTGGTGAATCTGCTCGGTAACGCGGTGAAGTTCACCCCCGAGGACGGAGAACTCGGCCTGCGGGTGGAACCGGGGGCGGCCGGCCTGCGGATCGCGGTGTGGGACCGGGGCATCGGGATCGACGCGGAGGGCATGAAGAAGCTTTTTGCGCCTTTTGTGCAGATCGACGGCCGGCTGTCGCGGAAGTATGATGGCACCGGACTCGGTTTGGCCTTGGTGAAAAAACTGACCGAGCTGCACGGCGGGCGCGTGGAAGTGGAGAGCGTCCCCGACGAGGGTTCCACGTTCACCCTGGTGTTTCCCCCCGA
>CAMCHD010000238.1 GCA_945874545.1 Akkermansia muciniphila
GACGCGGTGCGCATCCCCGAGGGCATGCCGTGCCCGGTGCCGATCTACTACCTGCGCCTCGAGATCGAGATCCTGCGCGGCGCGAGCGGCTTTGACGATGCGGTGGGGCGCATTTGTTTCCCCGCGAACGAGATCCGCTCCCGTTGATCGGTCGTTCCCGGCGCTGGTCGATTTCGAAGAATCCTGGCCGTCGTTTTTTTGCGGATAAAAAGCCATGGCATCCGCGAGCCGATCTCACGGCCGAAGCCCGACACCGTCCCGCAAACCGAGGCGGCGGGGAGGCCGTCGCCCCGCCCCTCGGCCGGAGCGGGGGAGTTACGACTTCAGCGCCGCCGCGATACGCGCGAGCGCCTTCTCGACGTTTTCCCGGCTGTTGAAGGCGCTGATGCGCACGTGGCCCTCGCCGCACTTGCCGAAGCCCGCGCCGGGCGTGCAGACCACCTGCGCCTCGTTGAGCAGCTTGTCGAAGAAGGCCCACGAATCGGTGCCGGTGTTGACCCAGATGTAGGGCGCGTTGTCCCCGCCGATGCAGGAGAAACCGAGCCCGGTCATGGCCGTGCGGATGAGCGCGGCGTTGGCCAGGTAGAAGTCGGTCATGGCCTTCACCTCGGCCTGGCCCTCGGGTGTGAAGATGGCGGCGGCGGCTTTTTGCACCGGGTAGGAGACGCCGTTGAACTTCGTCGTGTGGCGGCGGTTCCAGAGGGCGTGGACCGGGTGGGCGTTGCCGGCCGCGTCGTAGGCCTGGAGTTTTTTCGGGACGACGGTGTAGGCGCAGCGCGTGCCGGTGAAGCCGGCCGTCTTGGAGAAACTGCGGAACTCGATCGCGACCTCGTCGGCGCCGGGGATCTCGTAGATGGAGTGGGGGATCTGCGGGTCGCGGATGTAGGCCTCGTAGGCGCTGTCGAAGAGGATGATGGCCTGGTTCGCCCTGGCGTAGGCGACCCAGGCCGTAAGTTGCTCGCGGGTGGCGACGGCGCCGGTGGGGTTGTTGGGGAAACAGAGGTAGATCAGGTCGGTGGCGTCGCCCGGGATGGCGGGGACGTAGCCGTTGGCCGGCGTGCACTCGAGGTAGGTGATGCCGGCGTAGCGGCCGTCGAGGTTCGCCCCGGTGCGGCCGGCCATGACGTTGGTGTCGACGTAGACCGGATACACCGGATCGGGGATGGCGAGCTTCAGCCCCTCGGTGGCGAAGATCTCCTGGATGTTGCCGCAGTCGCACTTCGAGCCGTCGGAGACGAAGATCTCGTCGGCCGAGATCGGGCAGCCGCGGGCGGCGTAGTCGTGGGCCGCGATGGCCTCGCGAAGGAAGGCGTAGCCCTGCTCGGGGCCGTAGCCCTTGAAGGTGGCGCGCACCGCCATCTCGTCCACGCCGGCGTGGAAGGCCTTCAACACCGACGGCGCGAGCGGCTCGGTGACGTCGCCGATGCCGAGGCGGATGACGGGCTTGTCCGGATTGGCCGCCGTGTAGGCGCCGACGCGTTTGGCGATGTCGGAAAAGAGGTAGCTGGCCTTGAGTTTGAGGTAGTGCTCGTTGATGCGGATCATGGGCGTGGAGGTGGGTGAAACGCTTGAACAAGGGGCGCGAAACGCCTTTGTTCAAGCCCCGCGTCTGGTTCGCGGCCACCCCGACTTCGCATGCAAATCATCCGTTCCGTGCCCGAAATGCAGGCCCTCGCCGAGGCCCTGCGCGCCCAAGGCCAGCTCATCGGGCTGGTGCCGACCATGGGCGCCCTGCACGACGGACATCTGTCGTTGATCCACGCCGCCGCCGAGCGCGCCGACGCGGTGGTCGTGACCATTTTCGTGAACCCGGCCCAGTTCGCCCCGAGCGAGGATTTTAACAAATACCCGCGCGAGCTGGAGAACGACGTCGCCAAGTGCGAGGCCGCCGGGGCCGACTACGTCTTCGCCCCGCCGAACGAAGAGATCTACCCGAAAGGCTACTCGACCTACATCACCGAGGAGCATGTCGCCAAACCCCTCGAGGGCGTTTCCCGCCCCAACCATTTCCGCGGCGTCACCACGGTGGTGGCGAAGTTGTTCAACATCTGCCGGCCCGACCTCGCGGTCTTCGGCCAGAAGGACGCCCAGCAGGTCGCGGTGATCCGCAAGATGGTCGCGGACCTGAATTTTACCGTGGATATCGTCGTCGCCCCGACCCTCCGCGAGCCCGACGGCCTGGCGATGAGCTCGCGCAACCGCTACCTCTCCGCCACCCAGCGCGTCGAGGCCCTCGCCATCCATCGCGCCCTGCACAAGGCCCGCGACATGGTCGCCGCCGGCGAGATCCGCTCCGACCGGTTGGTCGCCGAAGCCACCCACATCCTCAGCCAGCAACGCCGTATCCGCGTGATCTACGTCTCGCTGGTCAACCGCACCACCATGGAGCCCGCCCGCGAGGTCGTGCCCGGCGAGACGGTCATGGCGATCGCGGCCTGGATGGACGAAACGCGATTGATCGATAACATCGTTTTGTGAGCGTTCCTCCTGTTCTCCCGCCCGCCGCGCCCCGAGCGCGCGCCTACGACGTCCTTGTGATCGGTTCCGGCATCGCCGGCCTGAGCTTCGCCCTGAAGGTGGCGCAACAGGGCCGCTCGGTCGCCATCCTGACCAAAAAAAACAAGGCCGACTCCAACACCAACTGGGCCCAGGGCGGCATCGCCGTGGTCACGGCCGAGACCGATGATTTCGCCAAGCACGTCGCCGACACCCTCGTCGCCGGCGACGGCCTCTGCGATCGCAAGGTGGTGAAACAGATCGTCGCCGACGGTCCGGCCCGGGTGCGTGAACTGGTCGAGCTCGGCCTCAAGTTTTCCCGCGACGACGACGGCGGCTACGATCTCGGCCGCGAAGGCGGACACAGCGAACGCCGCATCCTGCACGTGAAGGACATGACCGGCAAAGCCATCGAGTCCGCCCTCACCAAAGCCATCGCCCGCGAGCCCCGCATCGCGCTGTTCGAGCACTTTTTCGCCATCGACGTGATCACCGCCGGCAAACTCGCCCGCCGCCAGCGCAAGGTCCTCCCGCCCGGCGCCGACCGCGTGGTCGGGGTCTACGCCCTCGACGTGCGCGACCGCCGCGTGGTCACCTTCCAGGCCCCCGTCGTCATGCTTAGCTCGGGCGGGGCGGGTCAGGTTTACCTTTACACCACCAACCCCGATATCGCCACCGGCGACGGCATCGCCATGGCGTATCGCGCGGGCGTCGAGGTGCGGAACATGGAGTTTATCCAGTTCCACCCCACCGCGCTTTATTCCCTCTCCGGCAAACGTTTCCTTATCAGCGAGGCCGTGCGCGGCGAGGGCGCCATCCTGCGCAACGCCGAGGGCGAGGCCTTCATGCCGCGTTACCACCCGCAGGCGGATCTCGCCCCGCGCGATATCGTGGCCCGCGCCATCGACGCCGAGATGAAGCGCACCGGCGCACCCCACGTCTGGCTGGATATCACCCACCGCAACTCGGCCTTTCTGCGTTCGCGTTTCCCGCTCATCCAAAAGTTCTGCGCCGGCGAAGGCATCGACATCGCCAAGGATAAGATCCCCGTCGTGCCCGCCGCCCACTACACCTGCGGCGGCGTGGCCACCACCCTCGCGGCCGAGACCACCCTCGCCGGCCTCTACGCCTGCGGCGAGGTCGCCTGCACCGGCCTCCATGGCGCCAACCGCCTCGCCTCCAACTCCCTGCTCGAGGCCGTGGTCATGGCGCATCGCGGGGCCGCGTCCGTCGCGACCTATCTGGCGCGCATCGAGAAAGGCTCCCCCCCCGAAGCCGTCATCCCCGAGTGGCAGGACTTTGGCGGCGGCGATCTCGACGAACGCGTGGTCATCACCCACAACTGGGACGAGTTGCGCCGCACGATGTGGGACTACGTGAGCATCATGCGCACGACCAAGCGCCTCGAGCGCGCCCGCACCCGCATCGCCAACCTCTCCCGCGAGATCCAGGAATACTACGCCAACTTCTCCGTCGATTCCCGCCTGCTCGAACTGCGCAACATGATCCAGGTGGCGGAGCTGATCGTGGCCTGCGCCCTGCAACGCCACGAAAGCCGCGGCCTCCACGCCGTCGCCGAGTTTCCCAACAAACTCCCCCGCGCCGCCGACACGTCCGTGCGCCGGAAGTTTTGAGCGAGGTAGGATCGTTAGATTTTGTGGTCTAGTAGTTTGCGAAAGCCTTTGGAAGTTTATCGCCTTCGTCTGAAAGAAAACGCTCGAAATCTCTCAAAATCTACCAGAACTCTGACCCAACCCCTCCATGTCCAAGTCCAATTCTGTCAAGTCATCCGCCAGCCGATCCCGCGCGTTTCTTGCCGCCTCCGAGGCCTACCAGGCTCTCGGGGTCGACGTGGAGGCCGCCCTCGCCACCCTCGCCGCCACGCCCATCTCCCTGCACTGCTGGCAGGGTGACGACGTCGGCGGTTTCGAAAAGGCCGACGCCACCCTCACCGGCGGCATCCAGGCCACCGGTAACTATCCCGGCAAGGCCCGCACCATCGACCAGCTCCGCCAGGACCTCGATCTCGTCTACAAACTCCTGCCCGGCCGCCATCGGTTGAACCTCCACGCCATCTACGCCGACTTCGCCGGCAAGCCCGTGGACCGTGACTCCATCGAACCGAAACACTTCGCCTCGTGGATCGACTGGGCCCAGGCCCGAGGCCTCCACGGCCTCGATTTCAACCCGTCCAACTTTTCCCACCCGCTCTCCGCCGAGGGCACGCTGTCCCACCCCGACGCCAAGATCCGCGAGTTCTGGATCGCCCACTGCGCCGCCTCCCGCCGCATCGGCGCCCATTTCGGCAAAAAGATGGGCACCCGCACCGTCACCAACGTTTGGATACCCGACGGCTCCAAGGACACCCCCTTCGATCGCGCCGCGCCCCGCGCCCGCCTCGCCGCCTCGCTGGAGAAGGTCTTCGCCGAGAAGCTCAACGCCAAGCACCACCTCGACGCCGTCGAATCCAAACTCTTTGGCATCGGCGCCGAGTCCTACACCGTGGGCTCGCACGAGTTCTACCTCGGCTACGCCCTGAAACGCGGCGACGTCGCCTATTGCCTCGACGCCGGTCACTTCCACCCCACCGAGTCGCTCGCCGATAAGATTTCCTCCGTCCTCCAGTTCGCCCCCGCCCTGCTCCTCCATGTGAGCCGCGGCGTGCGTTGGGACAGCGACCACGTCGTCACCTGCGACGATCCCACCCGCGCGATTTTCGAGGAGCTCGTCCGCGGCGGCTTCCTCGGCCGCACCGCCATCGGCCTCGACTACTTCGACGCCTCGATCAACCGCATCGCCGCCTGGGTCATCGGCACCCGCGCCGCCCAGAAGGCCCTGCTCGCCGCCCTGCTCGAACCCGCCGCCCAGCTGCGTGCCGCCGAAAAGTCCGGCGACCACGCCCTGCGCCTCGCCCTTTTCGAAGAAAGCCGCGCCCTCCCGCTCGGCCCGGTCTGGGACGAATTCTGCAAGCGCCACAACACCCCCGCGGGCCTCGGTTTCATGACCGAGATCGCCGCCTATGAGAAGGCCGTCCTCTCCAAGCGCTGAACCCAATAGATTTAGCCGCAAGAAGGCGCAGAAGACGCAAAACACAAAAATGAACCGCGCGCCTATAGGCGCCTTTAGGGATCCATTCGCGCTCCGATCTTTTGTGACTTTTTGCGGCCAATAACTCCGACCTCTCCGGCTCATCACCCATCATCTATCTCCACTCACCCTCTTTCCACAACCATGTCCAACTACAGCTACGTTAACTACTCCTGGGACGACGCCAAGGCCGCCGCTCTCGATCCGGTCGCCCGTCTCGTCTACCGGTCCAACATCCTCGGCTCCGACCAGCGCATCACCAACACCGGCGGCGGCAACACCTCCTCCAAGCT
>CAMCHD010000239.1 GCA_945874545.1 Akkermansia muciniphila
GTGATCTACCTCCTCGGCTTCGCCAAGAGCCGCGCCGCCGCCCGCCAGTTGGTCGGTCACGGCCACGTCCGGGTGAACGGCCACAAGGTCGACATCGCGTCCTACGCCGTCCAGGTCGGCGACGAGATCGAGATCCGCAACGCCGCCGCCTCCCGCCAGCTCGCGACCCGCAACCTCGAGGAAAACCGCGCCCGCGCCGTCCCCGGCTGGCTCGCCCTCAACGCCGAGGCCTTCAAGGCCGTCGTGAACCGCCTCCCCACCCGCGAGGAGATGGTCCCCGAGATCAACGAGCAGCTCATCGTCGAGTTCTACTCGCGCTTCTAAGCCGGCGCCGCCGGCCGTTTAGGTTCCAAGTTTAAGTTGAAGTCCCCGACTTTTTGGGCTCCCCAACTTAAACTTAAACTTTCATCTTAAAACTTTACGCACCATGCCCAAACGTCTCGGAAAGTTCGAACTTCCCAATAAACTCACCAAGGACGAGGCCTCGGCCACGCCCACCTACGGCAAGTTTACCGCCGAGCCCTTCGAGGCCGGCTACGGCCACACCATCGGCAACTCGCTCCGTCGCGTGCTCCTCTCCTCCATCGAGGGCAGCGCCATCGCGTCGATCAAGATCGACGGCGTTCAGCACGAGTTCCAGTCCATCGACGGCGTCGTCGAGGACGTCTCCGACATCGTCCTCAACCTGAAGAAGATCCTGCTCGTTTCCCAGAAACGCGACTCCTTCACCCTTCAGATCAAGGTCAACAAGGAAGGAGCCGTCACCGCCGCCGACATCCAGGCCGACGCCAACGTCACCATCGTCAACCCCGATCAGGTCATCTGCACCCTCGACAAGGCCCGCCCCTTCCAGGCCGAAATCGAGATCAAGACCGGCCGCGGCTACTATGCCGGCGAGCAGAACAAGAAGGAGGAGCAATCCATCGGCGTCATTCCGATCGACTCCCTTTTCTCGCCCGTTCGCCTCGTGAAATACGCCGTCGAGGCCACCCGCGTCGGCCAAATCACGGACTACGATAAGCTTATCCTTGAGGTTTGGACCGACGGCCGCATCGATCCCGACGCCGCCCTCAAGCAGGCCGGCTCCATCCTGAAGCACCACCTCGACGTGTTCGACAAGGTGACCGACGAGACCTTCGAGTTCGACAACCAGCAGTCCGAGGTCAGCGAGGAGCAGAACAAGCTCCGCAAGCTGCTCAACATGTCGGTCAACGAGATCGAGCTCTCCGTTCGCGCCGCCAACTGCCTGAACAACGCCAACATCACCACCGTCGGCGAACTGGCGATGAAGACCGAGCAGGAGATGCTGAAATATCGCAACTTCGGCAAGAAGTCGCTCAACGAGATCAAGGACAAGCTCGAGCAGCTCGGCCTGTCCCTCGGCATGAAGTTCGACGAGCGCCTCCTGGAGGCGAAGAAAGAAGCCTGATCGGATGTTTGATGGATGACGGGTGACGGGTTCGCGCCTGGCACCCCCATCCACTTTTCGTCCACCCTCCACCCAATTTCGTCTCTCGCGCCGCCGATTCGCCCCACGCTGCGCCTCGGTTGCCGATCGGGAGACTTAACCCACACCGAAAGAAAATCACACCATGCGTCACAACAAACACCACGCCTCCCTCGGCGTCACCCGCGAGCACCGCGCCGCGATGCTCAGCAACATGGCCGCCTCGTTGATCGAGCACGGCAAGATCCAGACCACCCTCACCAAGGCCAAGGCGCTCCGCCCCTTCGTCGAGAAGGTCATCACCAAGGCAAAAAAAGCCTCCGTCGCCACCGAGAAGAAGGATGCCCTCCATCTCCGCCGCATGGCCCTGAAGGACGTCCGGAACGAGTCCGCCATAGCCTTGCTCTTTAACGAGAAGGTCAAGGAGTTCGCGAACCGCCCGGGCGGCTACACCCGCATTTATAAGCTGGGCACCCTCGGCCGTAACGACGCCGCCGAAATGGCCCAGGTCGAACTGATCAAGGCCGACGACCCCGGCTACAAGAAGACCCGCAAGCCCGCCAAGGCCAAGGCCGCCGCCCCCGTGGAGGCCGCCCCTGCCGCGCCCGCCGCCGAGGCTCCCCCGGCCGCCTAAGGTCACGCCGACGTTCGCGCCGCGCCCACGCCGCGCCTTCCCCCGGGGAGGCGCGGCGTTTTTGTTTTCGCCCGGTCAGGATGCTTGCCCGTCCCGGCGATCTTCGCTCCGCTCCCTACTTCGCTCGCATGGATCTCGTTTCCGCCACGGTCACCTACAGTTGCCTCGTCGCCGCCGTGTTTCTCGGCCTCTGGGCCTACTACGACCGCCGCGACCACGCCCGCTTCGAGGCCGAGCGCCGCCACGTGTCCTTCCATTGTGTGCGCTGCGGCCACCTTTACGCCGTCCAAGGCTCCCGGACCGACTCGGCCTGTCCGCGCTGCGGCCAAACCAACGACCGCCTCCGGTTCTGAGTCCTTCACCTCTCGCTTTCCACCGTCCTCCCCTTTCTTCCTTCCGCCGGATTCGTCCTTGGCCCCTTCGCCGCTAATCCGTTCGCTTGTCGCTTACAGCCCATGTCCCAGATCATCGCCGTCCTCGATTTCGGTTCACAATACACCCAGGTCATCGCCCGCCGCATCCGCGAGTGCCAGGTCCTCTCCAAAATCTACCCGTTCGGCACCCCGGCTGCGCAGCTCCAGGCCGACGGTGTCATCGGCATCATCCTCTCCGGCGGCCCCAGCAGTGTTTTCGCCAAGGAGGCTCCTCTCCCCGACAAGGCGCTTTTCGACCTCGGCGTGCCCGTCCTCGGCATCTGCTACGGCATTCAGCTCCAAGGCCACCTGCTCGGTGGCAAGGTCTCCAAGAGCACCCATCGCGAATACGGCCACGGCGTGCTGACCCTCCAGAAACCCGGCCGCCTCTTCAAGGGCCTGCCGAAAAAACTGAAGGTCTGGAACTCGCACGGCGACCGCCTCATCGCCCTGCCGCCCGGCTACACCGCGATCGGCACCACCGAGAACTCCGAGTTCGCCGTCATCGAGGACCGCAAGCGCAACTTTTACGGCATCCAGTTCCACCCCGAGGTCTTCCATACCGAGCACGGCATCGACGTGATCCGTAATTTTCTGCTCGGCATCTGCGGCGCCAGGCAGGACTGGACCACCAAGGACTACATCGCCCATGCCGTGGCCGACATCCGCGCCAAGGTCGGCAAGGAGCGCGTTCTCCTCGGCCTCTCCGGCGGCGTGGACAGCTCCGTCGCCGCCGCGCTCATCCACAAGGCCATCGGCCGGCAGCTCACCTGCGTGTTCGTGGACAACGGCCTCCTGCGCGCCGGCGAGCGCGAGCAGGTCGAAAAACTCTACGCCGACCACTTCGAGATCGATCTGCGCGTGGTGGACGCCTCCAAGCTTTTCCTCAAGCGCCTCAAGGGCGTCTCCGAGCCCGAGGCCAAGCGCAAGATCATCGGCAACACCTTTGTCGAGGTATTCGAAAAATCCCTACGCTCGATCGGAGGCGCGAGGTGGCTCGCCCAGGGCACGCTCTACCCCGACGTGATCGAGTCCGTAGCCATCGCCGGCAATCCCGCCGCGTTGATCAAGTCCCACCACAACGTAGGCGGCCTGCCCGAGCGCATGAAGCTCAAGCTCCTCGAGCCCCTGCGCGAACTCTTCAAGGACGAGGTCCGCGCCGTCGGCGAGGCCTGCGGACTGCCGCGCGAGGTGGTCTGGCGCCAGCCCTTCCCCGGTCCCGGACTCGGCGTGCGCGTCGCCGGCGACATCACCCAGGCCAGGTTGGACGTGCTCAAGGCCGCCGACTCCATCCTCCAGGACGAGATGATGAAGAGCGGCTACTACTGGAAGGTCTGGCAGTCCTTCGCGGTCTATCTGCCGGTCAAATCCGTCGGTGTCGTCGGCGACGAGCGCAACTACGCCGACGTGATCTCGCTTCGCATCGTCGAGAGCCGCGACGCCATGACCGCCGACTGGGCGCGCCTGCCCTACGATCTGCTGGCGAAAATCTCCTCGCGCATCACCAACGAGGTCCGGGGTGTCTCCCGTGTCCTGCTCGATATCAGCTCCAAGCCGCCCGCGACGATCGAGTGGGAGTAAATCCCGCCGGCCTCCTTCCCCCTCCGCTTCCGGGGCTCGGTGCCTTGGCGGCCGGAACCGCGGGCCCAAATCGCTTTCCCACCCCTTGTTTTTCACCATGACGTCTCCGCTCCGCCGCCCCCTCCCATTTCTGCGCGCTCTTGGCCTCGGACTTTCTCTCGTCGCCGCCGCGCCGGCCGCCGACACGGCCCTGCTGGACAAGGCCCGCGCCTATGTCGGACCGGAGAGCGCGCTGGCCTCGGTCGTCGCGCTGCGCTTTGTCGGTCAACTGGAGGTGGTGGACGCCGATCAGGCCGAGGGTGGCGTCGCGCAGATCGAGATCATCTTTCAAAAACCGGATCGCCAGCGGATCACCGCCACGAGCGCCGCGCGCACCGAAATCACCGCCTTGGACGGGTATGACGCCTGGCAACGCGTGACCGCCGACGACGCGCCCGGACGCTGGAAAGTCACCCTGCTGGGCCCCGATCAGATCAAACGCCTCCGCGCCAATACGTTTGAGAATCTCTCTTTTTTTCGCGGCTTGGAGCAGCGCGGAGGTCAGGTCGAGGATCGCGGCGCGTTGACGGTGGACGACGTCGCCTGCCACAAATTCGCCTTCGTGCACGGTCCCGGCATCGTTTTCACCCGGTGTTTTGATGTCGCCACCGGACGGCTGGTTTTGACCGAGACGGAAAGCGGCACGCAAATCCGTGAACAGGGTGAAATCCGTGCCGGCGAGTTGCGGTTTCCGGAACGGATCATCACCAGCAATCCCTTGCCAGATGGCGAGAAACGCACGATCCGCGTGACCTTCACCACCGTCGAGGTCAACCCGGTGATCGATTCCGCCAGTTTTGCCATCCCGACCTTGGGCGAGTGATCGCATCCCGCGCCGGCCCCGGCGAGCGTTGCGGGAGGGATTTTTTTGGCGTCCGGATGTCTCCCGGCGAAATACCGGCTCGCGCCGTCGTCACCTGTCTGCCACGTATCCGGTTTTCCGTTTCGCATCCACTCCGCTCAACCGACTTCTCGAACTCCCGCCGTGCGCGTCATCCAGTCCGCCTCCAAGACCTTCGAAACTGAAATCGCCGCTTTTTGCCGGGGGGCCACCGTGCCCAAGGAAATCCACGACAGCGTGGCCGCCATCCTGGCCGACGTGCGTCAACGCGGGGATGAGGCGGTGGGTTACTACGCCGCCAAGTTCGACGGGGCCAAGCTGCGTGCCCGCGACTTTCGGGTGAAGGCGACCGACATCGCCGCCGCCGTCAAGCGCCTGCCCGCCGCCGACCTGAAGGCCCTCAAGGCCGCCCACGAGGCCATCCTCGATTTCCACGCCAAAAGCCTGCCCAAGGACTGGTCGGCCAAAAATCCCCACGGGGCATCGGTCGGCGAAAACTTTTACCCGATCCGGCGCGTGGGTCTTTACGTGCCCGGCGGCGAGGTTCCGCTCGTCTCCACCGTGTTGATGACCGCCACCCTCGCCAAGCTCGCCGGCTGCCCGGAGATCGCCGTCTTCACCCCCTCCAACGCTTCCGGTAAGGTCGCCGACGGCACCCTCGCCGCGCTTAACCTCGTCGGCATCGAGGAGATCTACTGTGTCGGCGGGGTCCAGGCGATCGCCGCCGCCGCCTTTGGCACCCTCAGCATACCCGCCGTGGACAAGATCTTCGGTCCGGGCAACGCCTACGTCTGCGAGGCCAAGCGCCAGGTCTTCGGCACCATCGGAGTCGATTCCCTGCCGGGTCCCAGCGAGGTGATGGTGGTGGTCGACGACACCGCCGACCTCGCCTT
>CAMCHD010000240.1 GCA_945874545.1 Akkermansia muciniphila
TTTCCCGGCCATCCGCTGACCGCGGGTTTTCTGCGCATCAGCATCGGCACCGACGACGAGATGCTGGCCGTCGACGAGGCCATCACGGCGTGGTGCTCCGTCCCGAACTGAGCTTCGGCGTCTCTTTCGGCCGCCGGCAAAGCGCTCAAGCCATTCCACAGCCTTGCACCGCGAGGGCGGCAACCACCGCGGTTTCGAGGCGCAGGGGACGCGGTCCCAGGGAATGCAGGGTGAAACCGGCTGCGCGCAGCGCCGCCCGGTCGGCCGGGCCCCAGCCTCGCTCCGGGCCGAAGGCGAGCACGATGCCCGCCGCGGGGGCAGGCCCGGGTGATGCCGGCAGGGGACCGGACGCCTCGTAGTTGTCCAACGCGAGGCGGCGGTCCCGGCCCGGCGGCGGCAGGCGGGCGAGCCCGGTGGCGAGGGTGTCCGTCCAGGTGACGCGGGGCAGGCGGGTGTCGCAGGCCTGGGCGGCGCCGGCGAGCAGGTGGCGGCGCCATTCGCCGGAGGTCCACAGGGTCGAGGCGGCGTAGTTCGGATCGGAGCGTTCGGTGGCGACGAAGTGGAGGGCGGCGGCGCCGAGGGTGGTGGCGTCGCGCAGCAGATCGCGAGCGGTTTGCGGCCGGGGCAGGCCGATCAGCAAGGTCACCGCGGGGAGGGGCGGCGGCGTGGTGGTCGGAAAAAAGGCGAGGGTGAGCGCGGTGTCGTCGACCGCGACCAGGGTCGCCTCGCCGAGCGGGCCGTCCACGAGACCGGCGACGAAGGTGTCGCCCGGGCCGCGTCGCAGGATTTTTAATACGTGCTGCGCGCGGGGATCGGCCAGCGGCAGCGGTTGGTCGAGTTCGCCGGACTCGAAGAGCACGAGGTTCACGGGTCTGCGAGGGTGTGACCGCCGTCCTTTGCGGCGGCTCAGGCCAGGATGGCGTCGATGCGGGCGAGCTCCTCGGCCGAAAAATGGGTGTGGGCGGCGGCGCCGACGCAGTCCTCGAGCTGGGAGACTTTGCTCGCGCCGATCAGGGCGGTGGTGACCCGCGCGTCGCGCAGCACCCACGCGAGGGCGAACTGGGCGAGGGACTGGTCTCGGGCGCGGGCGAGCTCGCCGAGTTTTTGGACCTTGGCCAGCACCTCGGGGGTCACGCCGGAGGCCTTGAGAAAACCGTGGGCTTTCGCGGCCCGGGCGTCTTCGGGGATGCCCTGGAGGTAGCGGTTGGTGAGCAGGCCCTGGGCGAGGGGGGAAAAGGGGATGCAGCCCATGCCCTCGCTCTCGAGGGTGTCGAGCAGGGCGGGTTCGATCCAGCGGTTGAACAGGTTGTAGACCGGCTGGTGGATGAGGGCTGGGACGCCGAGATCGCGCAGGATCTTGGCCGCACGGGCGGTGGTCGGGGCGTCGTAGCTCGACACGCCGGCGTAGAGGGCCTTGCCGGACTTCACCGCGGTCGCGAGGGCGCCCATGGTTTCCTCCAGCGGGGTATGCGGATCGAAGCGGTGGCTGTAGAAGATATCCACGTAATCGAGGCCCATGCGCCGCAGGGATTGGTCCAGCGAGGCGAGCAGGTATTTGCGCGAGCCCCACTCGCCGTAGGGGCCGGGCCACATCCGGTAGCCGGCCTTGGTGGAGATCACGAGCTCGTCGCGGTAGGGGGCGAGATCGAGGGTCAGCATGCGGCCGAAGGCCTCCTCGGCCGAGCCGGGCGGCGGGCCGTAGTTGTTGGCGAGGTCGAAGTGGGTGACGCCGAGGTCGAACGCGCGGCGGACGATGGCACGGCCGTTTTCAAAGGCGTCGACCCCGCCGAAGTTGTGCCAGAGGCCGAGGGAGATGCGGGGCAGAAAAAGGCCGGAGCGGCCGCAGCGGGCAAAAAAGGCGGGTTGGTCGTAGCGGGAGGGAGCGGCGTCGTAGGGCATGGGAAAAGCGGGGCCAGTGACGCCCGAAGGATCAGTCGTGTCGAGGCTCGGTCGTCGTCAGGGCGTGTTCGCGCACCACCGAGGAGAGGGTTTCGAGCGAGTAGGGCTTTTCCAGGATGGCGCGGGCGCCGAGGCGGTGGAGGGTGGTGGAATCGAGGCCGGCGGCGTGGCCGGTGGAAAGGATGATGGGCAGGTCCGGGCGGCGTGTGAGGATACGCCGCATCACCTCGTCTCCGGTGAGGCCGGGCATCATGTAGTCGGTGATCACCAGATCGAAGGCCTCCGGGGTCTCGGCGAACCGCGCCAGCGCGGCGAGGGGATCGGTGTGGACGGTGGGTGAAAAGCCACCCTGGCGCAGGGCCGCGCCGGCGGCGTCGGCGACGAAGGCTTCGTCGTCGATGAACAGCACCCGCTGGCCGGCGCCGCGGGTCGGCAGCGGAGGGCGGCTGTCGACCGGGGCCACGGTGGACGTCTCGGCCAGGGCCGGAAAGTAGAGATGAAACGTCGAACCCACGAAGGGCGTGCTCTCCACCAGAATCCCGCCGTCGTGGCCGAGCACGATGCCATGGACGACGGCGAGGCCGAGGCCGGTGCCCTGACCCAGCGGCTTTGTGGTGAAAAACGGGGTGAAAAGGCGTTCGAGGGTGGCGGCGTCCATGCCGTGGCCGGTATCGCGAATACTCAGCACGGCGCAGCGGCCGCGCGGCAGGCGGGGGTGGCGGGCCGCGAATCCGCCCTCGACCACCGCCTCGCGCAACTCGATCGCGAGGACCCCCTCGCGGCCCATGGCGTGGGCGGCGTTGGCGCCGATATTGAGCACCACCTGGTGCAGCGGGCCGGGTTCGCCGAGGATCAGCGGGCCGGCGGCGGGCAGCGACAACTCCACGCGGATGCCGGGCGGGAGGGAAGGGCGGAGCAGGTTGACCGCCTCGCGGATGATGGGGGCGAGGGCGACCGGTTCGAGTTTCTGGGTTTTGCGCCGGCTGAAGGTCAGGATCTGGCGGACGAGATCCCGGGCGCGCAGGCTGGCCTTGACGATGGCGGACAGGCTGGAGGCGGTTTCGGGCCGGTCCGCGACGGTCGCACGGGCGAGCTCGGCGTGGCCCAGGATGCCGGTCAGGATGTTGTTGAAATCGTGGGCGATGCCGCCGGCGAGGGTGCCGACCGCCTCCATTTTGCGGGCTTGGTGCAGCTGGGCTTCGAGCTGTTCCCGGTCCAGGCGGGCGGCGTGCTCGGCGGTGACATCGCGCAGGACGACCACCACGTGTTCGGCTTGGTCCACGGTGATGAATTCGGTGGAGAGCAGGCAGTGGAGGCGCGCGCCGTCGGCCCGTAGCAACTCGACCGGTCGTTCGCGGAGGCGCGGCGTATGGGTGAGGAGTTCCGCCAGCTCGCGCGGGACGGCGGGGTCCGGCCAGAGGCCGAGGGACTCGGGGGTGTGGTGCAGGGCGTCGGCGGGTGGCAGGCCGAAAATGCGGCCGAACCCCTCGTTCACCTCGATGATGGTCCAGTCGCTGCGGCGGAGCAGGCAGATGGCGTCGGGGCTGGCGTGGAAGGCCTTGGAGAACTTTTCCTCGGAGGTGCGCAAGGCGGCCTCGGCGGCGAGGTGGTCGGTGATGTCGGTCGCGAGAAACACCAGGCGGACTATGGCGCCGGCGGCGTTCTTGATCGGGGCGCCGTTGACCGACAGCACCCTGCGGCGGCCGTCGGCCCACTCGATCGCGTGGCGGACGTCGAAAACGGGGTGGCCGGTGTTCATCACCATCCGAAAGGGCTGGGCCGCGTCGGGCAGGGGCAGGCCCTCGAGGGTGGTCTGGCGCCAGTAGGTCTGGTCGTAGGCGCGGCCCTGAAGTTCCCGGGCGGATACGCCGAGGATGGTCTCGGCGCGGTCGTTGGTGAAAAGGATGCGGCCCTTGGGGTCTAGGATCACGATCGCGCCGATGCTGGTGCGCATCATCTCCTCCAGCAGGTCGTGTTCGGCCCGCAGCGCCTCGAGCGTCTCGGACCGCCCGCGCAGCTGGCGGCGCAGCTCGATTTCGGTGGCGACGAGCTCCGCGAGCTCGCCCAGCCGGGTCTCGTCGGCCTCGCTCCAGTCGCGTTCGCGATGGTCGGCCACGCAAAGCGACGCCACCGCGTGGTTTTCCCGGGTGCGTATCGGGACTCCGAGGTAGGAGCGGAGCCGAAGGTCGGTGAAGGCGACGTGCTGGCGGAACCGGGCGTCGGAGGCGCCGTCGCGGATGCGAAGGGGGCGGGCCTCGCGAACCACGTGGACGCAGAGGCTCTGCTCCACGGGGGTCTCGTGGATCGTGACGCCGCAGGAGCTTTTGAAAAACTGGCGCTGGTCGGTGACGACGGTGATCAGGCTGACGGGGGCGTCGAAAAGGCGGCTCGCGAGCGTGGTGATACGGTCGAAGGCGGGTTCGGGGGGCGTATCGAGCAAATCGGCCTCGCGCAGGATCCACTGCCGGTGGTGGTCGAAGGCGTGGGCGGCCGGGTCGGACATGGTGTCCACCCTAGGCCCCCGCGGCCCGGATGGAAAGGTCCAACTCAAGCGGGTGGCGGAGGGGCGACGAGGCGGCAGCGCACCAAAATCGCCGGGGGGGCGTCGCCGGCCGCGCGGGAGGCGAAGAGCGACGGGCGGCCGACGGACTCGGTGGGGAAGTAGCACAGCTGAAGCACTTCGCCGCGTCGGCGGACGATCGCGCGCAGGCGGCGGGCCTCGCCGCCGTCCGGGTGGCGCCAGATCAGATCGAGCGTGGCGGGTTCGGCGGCCGGATCGTGTTCGACCGCGCCGACCTCACGCGGGGCGCCGCCGACCTGGAGGGCGAAACGTGAGCCGAGGATTTGCAGCGAACCGGTGCGGGCGGGCACGGACTCGCCGCCGTAGTCCACCGCCAGGATGCGCCATTCGCCTTCGATCATGCCGCGAGGAAAAGGCGGGCGGGGAACGGGGGGCGAGGGCAAACGTGTTGCGCGGGTCGCGGTCCGCGCTTTGCTCGGGAAATGAAACTCCTTCTGAAAATCGCGGCGGTGCTCGTTTTGCTCGGGTTGATCGCGGTCGTGGCGGTCGGTTTTTTTATCGGTCCGATCATCGTGAAGGCGGTGAACACGATCGGGCCGCGGGTCACGGGCACGGCGGTCACCCTGGACGCGGCCAAGCTCGCGCCCTTGTCGGGCGGAGGCACCCTGGCGGGGCTTTTTGTCGGCAATCCGCAAGGGTGGGCGGGCGACCGGGCGCTTTACATCGGCGAGCTGCGCGCGAGCGTGCGGCCGCTTTCGTTGCTGGGTGATTGCATCGAGGTGAACGAGGTCTTTGTCGACGGCCCGGAGTTCGTCTTTGAGAAGAGCCTCACCGGGGGGAGCAACATCGAGAGCCTGCTGAAGCAGATCGAGGCCAACACCGGGGGCGGCACCCGGCCGCCGGAGGGCGCGCCCGCCGGCAAGCCGCTCAAATTCTCGGTCAAAAGCTTTCGGCTGCAGAACGCCAAGATGACCCTGATGGTGGCCGGTCAGGCGTTGTCGGTTCCGCTGCCTCCGCTGACGATCACCGATCTCGGGGTGGCGGAGGGCGGCATCACCGCCGACCAGGTGGCGGGCAAGGTGCTCCGGCAGGTGCTGGCCCAGATGATCCCGGCGGCGGCGGAAGCTTTGAAAAACGTCGGAGCCGGCGCGCTCGGCGGCGCGGTGGACGGTGTGTCGGGCGCGGCCAAGGGCGCGGGCGACGCCGCCAAGGGCGTCTTCAACAAATTGCTGGGCAAGTGACGCCGGGCGCGTCCGGAGCCGGGCTCCGCGTCACAGGGCGGACTTCAGGCGGCGGGCGCGTTCGAGAACGGCGTCGGGGGTGTCTCCCGTCACGGTGAAGTGGCCCATTTTTCGGCCGGGGCGGGGTTCCTTTTTGCCGTAGAGGTGGAGGTGCACGCCCGGTTCGCGCAGGAGGG
>CAMCHD010000241.1 GCA_945874545.1 Akkermansia muciniphila
GCCGCGCCGCCCCGCCGACGCCCGATCTGCTCGCCCGCCTGCTGGCCAGCCCCGCCCCGCAGGACCTGCTCGACGCGATGACCCGCCTGCCCAGCGCCTGGTCGGGCGGGTTCAACCTCGTCACCGCCGCCCCCATCTCCGACTTCAGCCAGAATCTCGCCTGCAAGTTCATGGAGGGCGTCTACTGGCCCTGCCCGCCGATCAGCGACTTCCTCCAGTTCGCCCACGGTCCCTTCCAGCAGATGAACGCGTCGCCCAAACCCGTGGTTTTCCTCCAGGGCGCGGCCGCCGCCGAGGCGGAGATGGTGGACCGCAGCGTGCGCATGCTCCAGCAGGTCGGCCTGGCCGCGTTTGTCGTGCGGGTCGAGGCCCCGCCCCTGTATTCGATCTTCGGATATGAGGCCGCGCTCAACGAGCTCGTGCTCGCGGTGATGCGCCGCCTGCGCAGCAACCAGGTCGATTGGCCCGGCAAGGGCCGCGACGACCTGCTCTACGGCTTCTGCCCGGACGTCTGAGCCGGTTGGGTGGTGTAGGGTGTATCGGGTTGGCGGGCCCGGACGGCGGGTCGTATCGCTTGCTTCTTCGGTGACGCCGGTAGCCGAGTAGACATGGCCGCTCCCGATGCCTTCCCGTCGCGGGCGATTGCATGGCGCAATTTCGCCGCGAGAACGGGATCAGCAGTCGTCCCCCGACCGGTCGGCAAATCGGGGGCCTAGCCCAAGGCCGGCAGCTCCGGAGCCTTCCTGCCTTCCACCCCCGGTCTTCGGTTTCGGGCGGGGTTGGGGCCTGTCGGGGCCGCCCCTGCGCCCTTCCCCGAAACCCATGGGGTTTGGATCGGCGGAACACCAATACGGGTCGTGCCGTCGGGCGGGTCGCAAGGAGGTGAACCGGCGACCCTCTCGGTGGGGCCCTCGCTCAAAACACGATCCCAGGTTTGTTCGCCCGTCGGGCTCGCCCCCGCCGCCGGCGCGGGATCGTCACCGTAGCCGCCGCTCTTTTGCGTGGTCGCCACCCCCTGCCCGACCCATGCTCGCCCCCTTTTTCCGATGCCCTCCCCCGCCTCTCCCGGTCGCGCACGCTTACAATTCGCCCTGTTCACCCTCGCCCTGTTCGCCCCCTTCGCGCGGGCCCAGGACGCGGTCGGCGTCGTGGTCCCGACCAGCGGCCTCGCGCCCGCGCTGGCGGCCGGAAAGAGCCTGGCGGAAAACAACCGCGACTTCGACGCCCGGCCCGGCGCGTTCAGCGTCGACCTGCGAAGCTACTTCACCATCCCCGGCCTGCTCGGCGGCGGCCGCGAGTTCGTGCAGTTCAAGACTTCCCTCGGCGTGATCAACATCGAGTTCCTGGCCGACGGCGTCGACGCCGGCCCGGCCGACCCCGATCCCGACCTGACCGTCGCGAATTTTAAATCCTACCTCGCCACCGACACCACGCCCGCCGCCGACAGGATCAAGACCTACGACGGCTCCTACCTCCACCGCCTCGTCCCGGGCTTTGCCCTGCAGGGCGGCGGCTACCGGGTGAACGCCGTGCCCGACCTGGAACTCGTCACCACGAAGCCCCCGGTGCAAAACGAGTTCCACTACGCCAACACCCGCGGCACCCTCGCCATGGCCAAGCGCGACGGCGCCCCCGACTCCGCCACCTCGCAGTGGTTCTTTAACCTCGCCGACAACCGCGCCGACCTCGACGACCAAAACGGCGGTTTCACCGTCTTCGCCCGCGTGCTCGGCAAGGGCATGGACGTGGTCGATCGTATCTCCGCCCTGCCCCGTCCGACCTACCTCGGGGTGAACAACCTGCTCTACGAGACCCCTCTGCGGAATTGGACCTCCGGCTCCGGCGTGCAGGTGAACAACCTCGTTTTCCTCGACACCGTCCGCCTCGTCCCGCTCCAGCCCCCCGCCACCGGCACCGGCCCCTCGGTGCTGAACTACACCGTGGCCAACGACAACCCCGTCGCCGCCACCGCCACCCTCGCCAACGGCGTGTTGACCGTCACCCCCGGCACCAAGCCCGGCCGCTCCATCGTGACCGTCCGCGCCTCCGAGGGCGGCGGAGCCTTTGTCGAGTCCACCCTCACCGTGCTACGCAACGGCCCGGCCGCCATCGTGAAGGCCCCGCCCGCCAGCACCACCGCCGCCCTCGGCACCAGCCCGGTGATCAACGCCGACGTCACCGGCTGGCCCCTCGCGATCAAGTGGCAGCGACGCTCCTCGGCCTCCGCCCCGTGGATCGATATCCCGGCCGACGACGCCCGTTTTTCCGGCGCCACCAGCGAAAACCTCACCATCAAGCTGACCGGCGCCACCCCCGCCGAGGTCGCCCGGGCCCTCGCCCTGGCCGGCTCCCAATTTCGTTTCATCGTGGCCAACGATTTTGCCGGCCCCACCGCGCCGCTCACCGGCAAACCCACCACCCTGAAGATCACCACCGCCCTCGCGTTTCAGGCCAAACTGCCCGCCACCACCAACGGCAGCCTCGGGACCACCCTGACCCTTTCCCAACCCGTCACCGCCGCGACCTACCCCAAGCCGACCTACCGCTGGGAACGACGCGCGTCCCCGTCCGCCCCGTGGGAAACCTTGGTCAACTCGTCCGCGTCCGCCCCCGTGGTGGCCAGCCCCTACTCCGGCGCCACCACCGCCGTGCTGACCATACGCCTGACCGGCGAGACTCCGGCCAAGACCGCCGCCGACCTCACCACCGCCCAGACCCTCGCCCTCGATCGCAGCCAGTTCCGCTGCGTCGTCACCCACGACCGCGGGGCCGGCCCCGTCCGCCTCGAGGGCAATCCCACCACCTTGCGCATCACCACCTCGGCCGTCGGCTTCGCCACCCAGCCGCCCGCCACTTTCGACGGCCTGCTGACCACCGTGCCGGGCGCGTCCCGCACCGCCACCGTCTCGGTCGTGGCCAAACCCGCCGCCGCCAACACCCCCGTGCGTTACCAATGGCAGGCCCGCGCCCCCGGCTCCGCCGCCGCTGCCTGGGTGGACCTGGTCGACCATACCACCGCCGCCCCCACCGCCTACCTCGGCACGACCACCGCCACCCTGACCGTGCGCCTGCCCTTCGAGGCCAACTTCGCCCCCGGGTTCGGCTATTCCCTCGACGGCACCGATTACCGGTGCGTGTTGCGCAACGCCCTGACCACCGCGGCCCCGCCTTTCGGCCCCGCCGCCGGCACCGCGACGAGCACCAGCACGCGCCTGCGGGTGATCGCCGGACTCGTGACCCTCGCCACGGCCGAGACCTTTCGTTTCCCCGGCCAGCCCGAGGCCGCCCCGGGCCGCACCTTCACCGCCACCGGCCTGCCCGCCGGCCTGACCCTCGATCCCGCCACCGGCATCGTGTCCGGCACGACCACCGCCAAACCCGGCCTCTACGTCGTGACCTCCTCCTCCCGCCAGGGCGCCGCCACCCAGTCCTTCGTGTTCAACGTGCAGGTCGTGGGCCTGTTCAACAACGTCCCCACAGGCTTCGAGGCCCTGCTCGCCCCGCCCGACCAAGCCCCGGTGGCAAAATTGGCCCTGCTCGTGTCGGGAGACGGCACCTTCACCGGCACCCTGACCACCCTGGAGGACGTAAAACCCCTCCCGCTGAAAGGCGCGCTGGTAAGGAACAACCTCACCGGCGATCTGACCCTCAAGGCCCCGCTCAGCCTGCCCCGCCTCGCCCCCGCCGCCGGCCGTTCCTACGTGCTATCCGAGTTCCTCGCCACCGACGAGACCGAGGTCTCCGCCACCGTCCTGAGCCGCGCGTCCGCCAGCGCCGAGCCCGTCGCCTACGCCGCCGCCACCGCCGTCGCCACCGGCCCGGGCGCCCCGGGCAATCCCGGGGTGCAACTCGCCGCCTACTCGACCGCCCGGTCCGCCCCCTGGGCCAATGTCGACGCCTACCACCTCGCGCTGACCAGCCCGGTGAAACTCGCCACGGTCGACGCTCGGCCCCACCCCGCCGGCAGCGGCTTCGCTCGCGGCACGATCGCGCCGGACGGCAAACTCGCCTTCACCGGCAAACTCGCCGACGGCGAGAAGTTCACCGCCCTGGTCGCCACCGGCGTGGACGCCACCTACCGTCTTTTCCTCCGCCCCCACGCCGCCGCGCCCGGAGCGGCCGTCGCCGCCCTGCTCCCGCTGAGCCCGGCCAGCCCGACTTTTCCCCGCTACTCGATCCGCGGCGCCGCCGGTCAGGACGCCCACTGGGTCAAACCCGCCCTGCCCAAATCCGCCAACTACCGCGCCGGCTTCGGGCCGCTCGGCCTGACCGCCCGCCTCGAGCCGTGGTATCCCAATTATTTCTCCGACTTCGGCATCGCCAACACCTCCGACGCCAAAAAGGGGAAAACCGACGTGCTGCTTTCCGGCGCCAACCTCGGCGCCTCCGCCACCAATCTGCCGAGCGCCCTCTCCGTGACCTATGGCAACGCGGCCAAGTTCGTCGATTTTTCCCCGCCCGACGCGTCCAAGTTCACCGGCACCATCACGCCCGCCAAGGGCCTGGTGACCGGGTCGTTTGTGCTCGTCGATCCGACGCCCGGCGCGCCCGGCAAGACCACCACCCGCAAGGTCCCTTTCGAGGGCATCCTGCTCATGGCCGAGGACCTCGAGGTCGGCACCGTGACCGCCGAGGGCTTCACCCTCGTGCCCGCCTTGCCCGGCGCCGCATCGTCCGAAGCTTCCTCCGGCCGGCTGCAATTCAAAAACCCCGCGCCCTGAGCCCGCCGCACCCTCCCGGTTCCACTGTTTACGAGCCGCCCTTCCCGCCCCAGCGTCCTCCCATGCGCCGTATTCACCCCGCCGCCGGCCTGAACGTCCTGCTCGCCGTCCTCGCCTTCGCCCTGCTGCCCGCCTGCTCCTCCTTCGACTCCCGCGCGAAGGAGAAAGCCGCCGCCTTCGCCGCCCTCGATCCCGCCACCCGCACCCGCCTGCAAGCCCGCGAGATCCGGGTCGGCGACACCACCGACATGGTCTACATCGCCCTGGGCAAGCCGGACGAAACCCAGGAAAAAATCACCGCCGCCGGCGTGGCCGGGACCTGGATCTACAGCGCCTATTGGGAAGAATACCAAGGCACCCGCCTCGTCGGCTACCGGCGCGACGTGGTGTTTAATCCCGGCACCAAGAGTTATCAGGTTTTCTACACCCCCGATTACCAGCCGGTCTACGCCCCCCGGGTCGAGGACCGTCTGCGCGTGACTTTCGAGGCCGGCCGCGTCACCGTGGTCGAACAAGCCCAGCCCAACGCCAAACCCCCGGGCGGTGCGCTTCGTTAAACCTTCAGTCCCACCCCGCTTGTGACGTTTTGAACGTCACCGGAGCATTTTGAGGATGCGCCGCTAACACCATGTCCCCCCGTCGCCAGCCCTCCCCCGGCCTGCTCGCCGCGCTTGTCTGCGGCGTGGGGCTGCTCATCACCGCCCTGCTGGTGGGGCACCTCGAAAGGAGCGGAGCGACGGCCGACCGCGCTCGCTTCGCCGCCGAGTGCAAACGACTGGAAAGCGCCGCGGCCCGCCATTTCCGGCTGCTGGAATCCGCCGTCCGCGGCCCCGGCGCGCTCTGGGCCGCCAAGGCCGGGGTGGTGACCCGCGCCGAGTTCGAGGCCTTCGTGAAGGACCACGACCTGGTGAAGGAATTGCCCGGCGCCCTCGGCCTGGGTTTTGTGCGCCGTGTCCCCCGCGCCGGGCTCGACGAGTTTCTCGACGCCACCCGCGCGGACGAGGCGCCCGAGTTTAAAGTCAAAACCCAGGGCGACGCCGACGAGCTGTTTGTCGTGGAGTTTATCGAACCGGCCGA
>CAMCHD010000242.1 GCA_945874545.1 Akkermansia muciniphila
CACCTCCGGCTGACCACCCTCGGTCTGCTCGGTTACATCGTCCCGTCTTTGCACTTTTTTCTGGGCTGGATCGTCTTCCGCGAGCCTTTCGCGGCCGACCGGGCGGTGGCCTTCGCGCTGATCTGGATCGGGCTCGGGATCTACGTCTATGACCTGCTCCGCCCGGCCCGTCCGGCACATGCGGGCGCGTGAACGGGAAACCGGCGTTCGCGCGGCGCCGGCCGGTCCCCGTGCCCGGCTTCTCCCTCCTCCGAAGCCGGCGGGCGCCCCGCGCTGCGCGCTCGCGCCGGCGACCGTTTTGCCCAACCCTGACCCCATGTCCGCCACGCCCGCCCCGACCGCGTCCGCCGCCGCGCCGAATCCCGCCGCCGTCCGCCACGACTTCCATTTCGCCAGCGACAACACCTCCGGGATTTGCCCCGAGGCGTGGGCCGCCCTGGCCGGGGCGAACCAGGGCCGCCACCCGTCCTACGGCGCCGACGACTGGACTCGCCGCGCCTGCGATCTGCTCCGCGCCGTATTCGAAAAACCCGACGCCGAGGTGTTTTTTGTCTTCAACGGCACCGCCGCCAACTCGCTCGCCCTCGCCTCCCTCTGCCAGAGTTACCACGGCGTGATCTGCCACGAGGCCGCCCACATCGAGACCGACGAGTGCGGCGCGCCGGAGTTTTTTTCCAACGGCACCAAGCTCCTCACCAGCGCCGGCCCGGGCGGCAAACTCTCCCCCGACGCGGTCGAGCGTCTGGTGCTCAAACGCACCGACCTCCACTTTCCCAAACCCCGCGTGCTGTCCCTCACCCAGTCCACCGAGTGGGGCAGCGTCTACACGCGGGACCAGATCGCCGCGCTCACCGCCGTGGCGCGACGCCACCAGCTCGCCGTGCACATGGACGGCGCGCGTTTCGCCAACGCCGCCGCCGCGTTGCACGCGCGCCACGGGCACGCGCCGGCCGACTTCACCTGGCGCGCCGGGGTGGACGTGCTGTGTTTCGGCGGGACCAAGAACGGCATGAACACGACCGAGGCCGTGGTGTTTTTCCGCCCCGAGCTAGCCCGTGAATTCGAGTATCGCTGCAAACAGGCCGGCCAGCTCGCCTCCAAGATGCGTTTCCATGGCGCGCAGTGGGTCGGTCTGCTCCAGGACGGCGCCTGGCTCCGCCACGGTGCCCACGCCAACGCCATGACGCAGCGTCTCGCCGCCGCGCTGCGGACTTTGCCCGGGGTGCGCCTCTTGCTCGAACCCGAGGTCAACGCGGTCTTTGTCGAGCTCGCGCCCGCCGTCGCCGCCGCGCTGCACGCGCGCGGCTGGCATTTTTATAATTTTATCGGCGCGGACGGCTACCGCCTCATGTGCTCGTGGGACACCCAAGCTTCGGACCTCGACGCCTTCATCGCGGACGTGAAGACGGTTCTTCACGGCCACTGGAGCATTTAAAATGAAGGTATAGCCACAAGCGGCAAACCAACCGAGGGTATCCTGAGGATTGATGGCGTTGAGGGCGGAACCGACGGCGACGAGCAGATCGGGATGGTTGCGGACCTTTTCCCGTGTCCTTTAGGTTTTGGGATAGCCTCTAGGCAGGCAGGAACCTGACTTCGGCGCCGGCCGCTTTGATCGGGGCGATGGTGCGCTCGTTTTTATGGGCGTCGAGATTGTCCATCACGACGATGTCGCCCCGGCGCAGCGGACGCACGAGCACCGCGCGGGTGTATGCGCGGAAGACTTCGGTGTGGGTCGCCCCTTCGATTGTCATGCAGGCGGTCGTCCCGTCCAGCCGCACCGCGGAGATCATCGTGGTGGCCCGCCAGTGTCCGTGCGGAGCATGGCAGACCAATCGTTCGCCCTTGGGCGCGCGGCCGCGTAAACGCGTCATGTTCGTCTTGGCCGCCGACTCGCCGATGAAGACAAGCCGGGTGGGGTCGAGCGCACCTTGGCGGCGTTTCCAGCCACGCCGGGCCTTGGCGACGTCGGCCCGAGTCTGCTCGGCCGCATGGAGCGTCGTTTTTTATAGGTCAGCCCCAGCCTGGACAGCACCCGGTGGATCGCGCCGACCGTGCATACCAGGCCCAGCCGCTGCTTGATCTCTTCCAGCGTCACGTCCGGCTCCCGCTCCACCAGTTGCCTCATGCTCTTGCCATGCTCGGGCTCCAGCCGCGCCTTCCGCCCGCAAAACCGATACCTCGGCCTCAAATCCCCCGTTCGTCCCTGCTGCGCCAACAGCTTTTTCACCATGCCCACCGATACCTTAAAGCGCTTTGCCACCTCTTCCCTCGTCCCCTCCTTCCCAACGTAGGCCGCCACGATCCTCTCCCTTAAATCCAGCGATAGCGGCTTCTTCATCCTGTCACCTTACGCCCTTCGATTACGGCTACCACTCTATTTGAAATGCTCTAACGCCTGAATTTTAGCTGCGGATGGCGCGGATTGACGCGGTTGATTCGAAATGCCCCGAGCTGTTGGATTCACGGTGGACGGGCGGGTCCCTCCGCCCGTGAATCGGCCGAACACGTCAAACCAGCGCCCGCAGGGACGCGCACGCCCACCCTCAAGCTTTCAAATTTTTAACCACGGATAGGCACGGATGAACACGGATCCAAACCACTCCGCCGCTATCCGTGACCATCCGTGATATCCGTGGTCAAAGTCTGAAGGTCTGGGGACTAGGCTATTTAGCCATCCGCGTTCATCCGCGTAATCCGCGGTTAAACTCCCCGTTCCAAAAGGGGTTTCTCTCGCCCTCACTCCTCCCGGTGCTGCGCGTGGCGGAAGGGTTTGGCGGCGCGTTCGGCCTCCTTTTTTTTCCAGCCTGGTTTGCTCGCGACCGCGCCGGGTTTGCGGAGGGACGGGGCCTTGGCGGCCTGCTCGGCCTTGAGCTTGCGGTAGCTCGCGAGCCGCTCGGGCGGGAGCGTGCCCGCCTCCAGGGCGAGGCGCACCGCGCAACCCGGTTCGTCCTCGTGGCGGCAGTTGGTGAAACGGCAGCCGGTGGCGACCCCGACGATGTCGGCGTAGGCCTCCTCCAGCGCCTCGTCCGCGTCCCAGAGCTGGAGCTCGCGCATGCCCGGGGTGTCGATGATGAGCGCGCCGCTGGGGGCGAGCACCAGCTCGCGGCGGGTGGTGGTGTGGCGGCCCTTCGCGTCCTTGTCGCGCACCTCGCCGATCGGCAGCTCGGCGTCGCGGGCGAGGCGGTTGATCAGGCTGGATTTGCCCACCCCGGAGCTGCCCACGAAGGCGAGGGTGCGGCCGGGCGTGGCGTGGCCGCCCAGGAGTTTTAGGCCGCGCCGGGTGTGGCTGCTGGTCACCACGATGGGCACGCCGGGCACGAGGCGGTCGATCTCGGCGCGCACCGCCTCGGGGTCGGGGTGCAGGTCGGCCTTGTTCAACACGATGACCGGCTGCGCGCCGGAATCGCGCGCGGCGACGAGGAAACGCTGGATGCGCTTCGGGTTGTGGTTTCGGTCGAGGCCGCTGACGAGGAAGACCACGTCGATGTTGGCCGCGATGATCTGCTGCGACTGCTCGCCGCCGGCCGACTGGCGCGAGAAGCGGCTGCGGCGCGGCAGCAAGGCGTGGAGCTGGGCGCGGCCCTCCGCCCCCGGGCTGGGCGAGACGGCGACCCAGTCGCCCACCGCCGGGTAGGCCTCGGCGTCGCGGCGGGCGTCGTGGTGGAACTTGCCGACGCACTCGGCGAGCAGTTCGCCCGTGCCGGTGACCACCGCGTAGTAGTGGCGGCGCAACTCCACCACCACGCGCGCGGGTTCCAGGCCGGCGGCGGCGTGGGGCGCGAACGCGGTCTGCCAGCCGGCGTCCCAGCCGTAGGGTGCGAGCGGATGGAGCGCGGGAACCGGTTCGGACATCGCGGAAGGGGCGGCCAAAACGCCGGCGCGGGCGGGCCTCAAAGCGCGACCACGCGGCGGGCGGGCTCGGCGTGGCGGCGGAAAAAGAGGGCGGTGTGGCCGACCGCGCCGACGCAGGGCGCGGCGCCCTCGGTCTCGATTTGCGCGATCAACGCGGCGCGTTCGTGGCGGTCGGCGCCCTCGAAGCGGAGTTTCACCAGTTCGCGGGCCTCGATCAGGCGGGCGAACTCGCGGAAAAAGGTCGGCGTGAGCCCGGCCTTGCCGACCTTGAGGGCGGGCTCGGTGGTCTGGCCGATCCCGCGCAGGCGGGTTTTCTGCGCGGCGGTGAGGGGAAGATTTTCCATGTGCGCCCCAAGGTGGCGGGGCCGGACGCCGAGGTCCAACCTCGAAGCGGTCACCAAGAATAGATCACCTCGGCGCGAGCGAAGCGCGGCGGGGCGACGGAGACCACGCCGCCGGCGGTGCGGCCGGTCTGGGTCTCGGCGTCGAGCAGGTTCTCCACCGCGAACGTTAGCCGCAGTCGGGGCGTGGGGGAAACGTGGACGGCGAAGTCGAGCCGGGTCGAGGGCGCGAGGGCGAGAGTGTTCAAATCGTCCTCGAATTGGGCCGAGACGCTGCGGATGCGCAGGTCGAGGTCGAGGGCGCGAGCCGCCCGCCAGGTCGCGCCGGCGGACAGAGTGTGGCGCGGCACCTGGGCGAGGCGTTTGCCCTCGAGGGCGTCGGCGCCGGGACCACCGGAGCGCACCCGGGCGTCGGAGAGAAGGTAGTCGGCATCGAGGCGCAGCGCAGGAAAAGGTTGCCACCGGCCGCCGAGTTCGAGGCCGCGCACGCGGACGGCGTCGAGGTTGCGGCGCTCGCGTTGGGTCGGGGAAAGGGAGACGTTCGCGACCGCGTCGCTAAGGTCGTTTTGGAAAACGGTCGCGCGCAGGGCGTGGGTCGCGGCGGGCGGAGCGAACTCGAGGCCGAGCTCGCCGCCGCGCAGCGTTTCGGGATCGAGCTCGGGGTTGGCCTGGGTGGTGACGGGGCCGACGCGGAAGGGCCGATAAAGCTCGTTCAAGGTCGGCGTGCGGAAGGCGGAGTAGGCCGCGACGCGGGCGGTGAGGGCTTCGGTCGCGCGCCAGGCGAGGCCGAGGCCGGGCGAGAAGGCGAGGTCTTCGCGGTCGGCGTAGGTTTCGTCGAGCAGGCGCGCTCCGGTGGCGCGGGTGGTTTCGCGGCGAAAGCCGTCCGCGCGTCCGGTGGCGTCGAAGCGCGCGCCGCCGGTGAGGACCAGCCCCGGGGCCAGCGGGCGGGCGTGGTTGACGAAGACGCCGCCGGTCGTCTGCGCGCCGCCGGCCCGCCGCTCGCGGGTGAAGTCGCCCGCGTTGTAGAAAAAATACTCGCGGGTCTCGCCGTCCACCCGGTGGGCGTCGAGGCCCAGGGTGGTGAGGGAAGCGTCGCCGTCGGCGAGCGCGGCGGGGTCGCCCCACGCGGCCTGCACGGAGATGCCGGCGGCGGTGGACGGCACCGCATACTGGTCGCTCGCGGGGGTCTCGACCGTGCGGTCGGCGTTGATCGCGCCGAAGGTGCTGCGGAAATCCTGCCGCTGGGCGTGGAGCGAAACCGACCAGGCGGGTCCGCCGGGGGCGGCGCCGGCGAGGGTGGCGGAGACAAAGGTCTCCTCGGAGGCGTTGCGCTGGTAGGGCGTGCCGTTGCCACGCTCCTCGCGCCAAGCGCGGGCGACCGCGGTCAGCGTGGTGGTTCTATCGATACGCCGGGACCAGGTGAACCCTCCGCGCCGGTGTTCGGAGTCGGCCGCGATATCGACGGGGCCGGGGTCGCGGACGAGGCGAGGGCCGGCGGTGGCGAAGGCGGCGGCGTCCACCCGGAAGGCGTCGCGGCCGGAGGCGGTTCCAAGCGTGGCGGTGGCATCGATGACGCGGGTCTCAAAATCCCCG
>CAMCHD010000243.1 GCA_945874545.1 Akkermansia muciniphila
AGGTCGGAAAGATCGGGCCGGTGGCCTTCGCGGGTGTGCAGCACGGGCAGACCGGCGGCGCGCCAGGCGGCGAGCAGGCGCCGGTTGGGCTCGATCGCCCGACGCAGCAGCGAGACGTCGTTGCCGAGCGCGGCGCCAAAACCGCCGGGCTCGAGAAAATCGCGTTGCATGTCGATGATCAGCAGGGCGCACGCCGTCGGGCGAAACGGGAAAGGGTAGGGCTCGGCGGGTAGGTCGGGCATGGGAGGTCTTTACTCCAGCGGGCTGGCCAGGGCGGCGCACACCCCGATTTTTTCCAGGTGGCGGGCGAGGCGGAGCAGTCCGGCCTCGGCCCAGGGCGCGGCGATCAACTGGACCGCGAGCGGCAGCGGGCCGGCGGCGTTCGGGACGGGCGCGGCGACGACGGGCAGGCCGATAAAACTGATCGGTTGGGTAAACAGGCCGAGGTTGGGACGGACGAGAAGCTCTCGGCCGCCCAGGGTCATGGTTTCCTGGCCGAGCCGGGTGGCGGGCACCGGGGTGGCGGGGGCGAGGAGCACATCGGCGTCGGCGAAGGCGTCGCGCAAGCGGTCGCGCCACCAGGCGCGAAATTTTTGGGCCTGTTGATACCAGGCGGCGGGCAGCAGCGCGCCGGCGAGCAGGCGGTCGCGCGCGGCGGGATCGAAGTCGGCGGCGCGGGTGCGGAGGCGGTCCAGGTGTAGTCGGCCGCCCTCGGCGGAAGTGAGGGTGAAGGCGGCGGCGCGGGCCAGGCCGGCCTCGGGCAGGGTGACGCGACGGGTCGCGCCGAGGGCGGCGGCGAGGGTTTCCACCGCCGCGTGGGCGGCGGGATCGCCGCCGGTGGCGAAGTAGCCGTCGAGCACCGCCACGCGGACGCCGCCGAGGCCGGTTTCGAGGCCGGGGGTGGCGGGTTCGGCGGCCCACTGGGCGCAGCCGGCGTCGAGGGGATCGGGGCCCTGCATCGCGTCGTAGGCGAGGGCGAGGTCGGCGACGGAGCGGGCGAAGGGGCCGATGTGGTCCAGGCTGGACACGAAGGGAAACGTGCCGGTGCGGGAGAGGCGTCCGTAGGTCGGTTTCAGGCCCCACAGGCCGCAGAACGAAGAGGGCACGCGGATCGAACCGTTGGTGTCGGTGCCGAGTGAAAAGGGAACGAGGCCGGCGGCGACGGCGGCGGCGGAGCCGCCCGACGAGCCGCCGGCGGAGCGGCCGAGGTCGCGGGGATTGCGGGTGGGGCCGGCGTGGGCGTTCTCGGTGACAAAATCGTAGGCGAACTCGCCCATGTTCACCGCGCCGAGGCACACCGCTCCGGCGCTGCGCAGGCGGGCGACGGCGGTGGCGTCGGCGGAGGCGGGCGGCTGGTCCCGGAGGATTTTCGAGCCCGCGAGGGTGACGACGCCTTCGAGGTCGAAGAGGTCCTTCACCGCGTAGGGAGCGCCGGCCAGCGGGCCGGGGTCATGGCCGGCCGCGAGGGCGGTATCGACGGCGGCGGCCTCGGCCCGCGCGCGGTCGGCGGTGACGGTGGTGAAGGCGTTCAGCCGGGCGTGGGTGTTGTCCACCCGGGCCAGCGCGGCCGCGGTGACGGCGGCGGCGCTCACGCGACGGGCGCGCACGGCGGCGGCGATCGTGGCGGCGTCCGCGTGGGGCGAGAGCGGGTCGGTGGTATTCATGCGGTGAACACCGGCGCGGGCTCGGCCGAGTCGGGCAGGGGGAAGGCGAGGAAGGGCGCCGCGAGGGCGGCGGTGCGTTCCAGATTCGCGGCCACGCCGGGGCGATGGGCGGGGTCGAGGGGCAGGTCGAGCGCGGCGGCCACGCGGGTGGCGTAGGCCTCCCAGGGCGTTTCGAGCGGCAGCGGCGCGGACACGTGGGCGGAGACGATGCGCCACCCGAGCTCGGGCAGCCGGACCCAGGTTTGGGATTGGCGGTTGGGGCGGACGATCTCGTTCACCGTCACCTCGAACTCGGCGGTGACCATGGCGAAGTCGGGTCCGAAGGTGGCGATCTCGCGGCGCACGAGGCGGCGGGCGGAGAAGCGCGGGGCGCTGCCGGTGCGGTAGGCGTGCACGGACTCGGCCCCGTAGAGTTGTTCCGCGACACCGTAGCGCACGACATGGGGCGAGTCCCAGAAAAACGCGGTCAGCGCGGGCACGTCGTTGACGGTCAACGCCTGTTCATAGGCGTCGTGCAGCGCCGCCAGGGTGGCGACGAGGGCGGGGTCGTTCAGGATCATGCGCGAGGCGGCGGAAGGGTGGTGGAGGGTGCTGAGCAAGGTCCGCGCCGGGTGGGGCGCGGACCCGCGGTTAACGCGCCCGGAGCTCCCGGGCGCGGCGGGGCGGGGCGGGCAAACCTAGAACTTATACGCCACGGTCAGCTCGGCCGTGGGGCCCTGGCTGGGGCTGATGAAGGTATCCCAGAACAGGAACTGCGGCGTGTAGTATTTTTCGTCGAAGATGTTGTTCGCGTTGAGCCGGAAGGACCACGACTTCGTGTTGTAGAAGAGGGCGGCGCGGGTCACGAAATACTCCGGCAGTTTGATCTGTTGCAGGTAGCCGGCATACATGTCCGACACGTAGGTCTCGCCGAGAGAAAAGCCCCAACCGGCGGGGTGGGTGTAGGTGGCGCCGACGGAAAACACCTCGTTCGGCGTCGGGCTCTCGAGGTCGTTGGGCACGCCGATCAGGCCGCCCACCGCGACGTAGCGACCGCCGTAGGCGAGGGCGGGATCGAGGCCCAGGTAGGAGGGCGTCACGCCGAGGAAGAAGGGGGCCTGGGCGAGGCGGGTTTCCTGCCAGGTGGCGGCGGCGGTGAAGCTCCACTGCTTGTTCGGGGCGTAGCGGGCCTCCAGCTCGAAGCCGCGGGACTCGTAGGAATTGAAGCCGCCGCCGGTGTTGTCGAACGACGACTTCTCCTGCTCGTAGTAGGCGAGGGTGGCGAAGAGGCGGTTGTTCAGCGCGGTGGTTTTCACGCCGATCTCGGTCAGGGTCGAATCCTGGAGCCAGGTGCCGTTGGCGAGGTTGAGCCGGTCGATCATGCCGCCCTGGCCGAGCTCGAGGTAGGTGGACTCGGCGTGGGTGATGTAGGGGGTGAGGCCGGGCGTGACCTTGTAGCTCAGGCTCACGTTGTAGGTCGTGGCGGTGTCGTCGCTCGACACCTTGGCGAAGTTCCCGCCGAGATCGGTGCCGTAGGTCGTGGCGTCGTAGGCGTCGAGGCGTCCGCTCAGCACCAGGTTGAGCTTTTCGGCGTAGGTCGTGTCGAGCAGGGCGAAGATCCCGGAGTCGCTGAAATTGCCGGATTGGACCCAGTTGTAGGGCACGTTGCCGGAGCCGTTGTAGGCGCCCTCGAAGCGGTCGTTGCCGCTCGCGCCGCGGGAGAGGTCGCGCCGGTCGAGCACCTGGAAACCGCGGCCGCGCGACTCCTTCTCGTCGCCGTCGGAGTAGCGGAAGGAGTAGCCGAGCAGGGTGTTCAATTTCAACGAATCGAGGGGCCGGGATTTCCAGTCCAGGGTCGTCTTGTTTTCGAAAACGTAGGCGACGTAATCCGCGGTGAAGCCGTAGCTCGAATACTTGGTGTGATCCATCGAGTCGTAGAACGACTGGTTCTTCAGGCTCAGGTCGGGGGAGAACTCCTGGATGAAATCGAAGAAGCCGGTGTAGGCCTCCGTCATGGAAAAGTCGATACCCTCGGCCTGGACGGTGTGGTGGTCGAGTTTCACCGTGCGCACGGTCGCGGGGTCGAGGGCGAAGGCCTCCTGTTGTTCGGCGGTGAGCGCGTCGTAGGGGAAGGGGTTGGCGAAGGCGAACTGTTCGAGGTCGTAGGCGTCGACCTCGTTCGGGCTGAGGAAACCGTTCCCGTTGGTGTCGAGGTTCAGGGCGGGGCTGCCGGCGAGGTATTCGCCCTCGGTGTCGATCATGCGCTGGGTGACGCGGTTCCAGCCTAGGCTCTGGTTCAGGTCGGCGCTCTGGATCATCAGGCCGTATTCGAGCCGGGCGGTCTCGCTCAGCTGGGTGTCGATCGAAAGCTGGCCGAGGGTGCCCTTGTTGTAGACGTTGTCGTAATAGCTGCCGGAATCCTCGGTCTGCACAAAAAAGTAGGCGCCGGATTTTTTCCCGAGCAACTCGAAGGGCAGGCCGTATTCGAGGGAGCCGATCTTTTTCTCGTAGGTGCCGACGGTCACGGACGCCTGGCCGGTGGGGGCCTCGATGAACTGGGCGGTTTTGCTCTTCGCGGTCTTCGGGATGAAATTCAGGATGCCGCCGACCTTGCCGCCGCCGTAGACGGGCGGGGGCGGGCCCTTGATGATCTCCACGTAGTCGGTGCCGCCGATGATGGTCGGGAAATTGCCGCGGTTCTCGACCCGGCGGAAACCGCGGAAAAAGTTGTCCGCCCGCTCGCCGCGCACGTCGAGGGCGCCGGGGACGCCGAAGTAGTTTCCGGTGAAGGAACCGGCGGTCACCGCGACAAAATCGTTTACGTTGCGGATCCCGTAAAGGTCCGTGAGCGAGCTCTCGATCAGGGTCACCGAGCGAGGGGTGTCCTGCAGGCTGTGCTCGGTGCCGAACACGCTGCTGGAGGGCCGGGTCGGCAACACGTCGTAAAGGTCGGCCTCGGCGGCGGTCACGTCGTAGGCCTCGAGCGTCACCACCTCCTCGGGCGGAGGCGTGGCGGGCGCCGGTTCGGCGGCGCGGGCATGGGGCGCGGGCGCGTGGGCGAGGGCGAGCAGGGCGGCCTGGAGGCCGAGAACGGCGCGGCGGCGGCGCGCGGCGGTGCGGGAGGGAGACGTGGTGTGCATGGGACGGTGGAGAAGCGGAAGGCGGGCGAAGGAAAGAAAGTCGGGTCGTCGACGGGAGAAGCACGGCTTGTGCCAAAGTGTATACGATCAAGTATACAGTCCGCGGGAATCTGACTTCTTGCGCTTGGGTCGAGTTTTCCACGAGGTAGGGGCATGTCTCGTTCGCGCCGTATTCCGCACCCCACCGCCGGGTTGTCCCCGGAGGGCGAGGTTACTCCCAATCAAATGGGGCACAGGATTTTGCTGGAAATTCGGCAGCGCATTCTGAGTTGGCGTTATCCCCCGGGGCATCATCTCGGCGAGCCGGAGTTGAGTGAGGAGTTTGCGGCCAGCCGCGTGCCGGTGCGGGAGGCTTTACGGGCGCTGGTGGAGCAGGGTCTGGTCGAAAAAGTCCCGAACCAGGGGTGTTTTGTGAAGCAGCCCGATGCGGAGGCGACGCATCACCTCTACGATTTGCGGCTGGCCCTGGAGCTTTTTGTGGTGGAGCGCCTGGCGCGGTCCGGGGTGGCGCCGGAGTGGCTGGCCCAGGAGCGTGCGCACTGGGAGCCGCTTTTGGGTGTGCGCGCGGATGCGCCGGCCGACGGCGAGCTTTTGGTGCGGATGGATGAGGCCTTCCATCTCGCCCTCGCGCGGGCCCTGGGCAACCCCTACATCGTGGGGTCGATGCGTGATATCAACGACCGGCTGCGTTTTGTGCGTCTGGTGGTCGTCACGACCCCCCACCGTATCCAAACCACGGCGGGGGAGCATCTGGCGATTTTGGATGCGATCGAGAAACGAGATCCGGAGGCCTCGCGCCGGGCGCTGCGCCAGAACCTGCAGCACGCGCGCAACCAGATCGAGATCGCGATCGCGCAGTCGCTCGGGCGGGCGCACGAGCGGCGGGGTGCGGCCTTTGGCGCCGCCCCATCGTCCATGCCAGATAACGAGCAAGTGCCGGGTGCTAGGCCCGGCGCGGACGCGGAGTAAGGCCGCCGACGCCCGGGCGAGGCGTCGGAAGGCACG
>CAMCHD010000244.1 GCA_945874545.1 Akkermansia muciniphila
GCGATGTTTTTCGTTGATTTCGATGCCTTCGTCGAGCCGCGTCCAAGTAGCGTCCGGCGCCAGGCCGCGGAGGAGTTGTGCATTCAGCCGCAACGATTTGGCGTGCAGATTTATCCAGTCGCCCACGCTAAAACCCACGGTCGAGGCGACCGGCACCCGAACTGAGCCGCACTCCACCGGACCGCTCACCGCAGCGACGACGAGTGTGTCCGGGACCGCCGGTGGCGCCATAAAAGCAAAGATATACGGGACCGCTTCAAAATCCCGCGCCTTTTTCGGCACGACGTAGGGGCCAACGCCATAGCCGGCATGCACCGCCCGAAGCTGCGTGCCCCCGCGACTGGAACCCGCGCCGCGCAACACGACCCCGGCCTTTTGCACCCGAATCGACGTCGCGGCACCGCGCTCCGTCCAAACCAAAAACCGGCCCGGAGGAAACAACACCACCCCACCCCCGGCGTCTTCAGCCGCCGCGATGGCCCGCCGAATCGCAGTCTCGTCGGAGACGTCGTCGTCGGGAATCGCCCCAAAATCAACGACCGGAAAGACCGGTCCCGCCAGATCGGGTATTCCTCGTTCACCGTGGGCATAACCGGCATAAGAAAAATCGGTCAGGGGCACCGGGGCACCGCCGCCGGCGCCTTCCGCAAAACGTTTCCAAGCGCCCGAAAGCGGTTCCGCCGCCACACCCACCGTCAGGGCAAGGATGCCCGGCAAATGACGAAAGAAGGCTAAAGGGGTAAAACCAAACATTGAAACAGAATATAATAATTATTAATCGCGGACTGAAGTAAAGCCCGATTTCCGGAGCCCTTTGGCGGGCCTACTCCAACCAAACCCGCAAACGATAAAAACTTCGACCGGCGAGCGAGGGCAGTGGGGTGGCGAAGATCTGGCCGTTCCCGATCAGGCCGACCCGATCCGGAAACTCCGACCAGGGGCCCGACGGATCCGCCGCGGTTTCCAGGGTGTAACGACGAAGTTTGCCCGCGTGCCCCGGCCCGTCGGCCGCACGCGCCAAAAATGTGGCCGCGAGGCCGGACCCCGCGGGCGCGAGATCAAGGGCGGGAGCGGTGTCGGGTGAAACGGGGGGCGAGCCGAGGACGTATTCCTGGGCGTTGCTCCAACCGTCCCCATCCGGATCGGCCTGATCGGCGGCGGCGCCGAGACCGGCGAAGGTGCCGAAGTGCATCGCCCGCCAGTCCGCGATGGTCGCCGTCGGCCCCGCGAGGGTGAGCACGAGACGAGGGCGTTGTTCCCCGGCGGGATTTTCGCGGGAGGCATAGCCTACCTCGCCTCCTTCGCCGTGATCGGCGGTAGCGAAGACACGCAGGCCCAGCGGCTCCTTTCGCAGGCGGGCGGCGGCGAGCGGGGAGGCGACGTTGATTTCCACCGCCGCGCCGACGGCCGGGAGCCATTGGGCGAAGAGCGGGCCGGACAAGGGCTTGTTGTCGAAGACAAGGGTGTCCTCCGTCCAGTCGCCGGCGACGAGCGCGGCCCCGTTTTCATTGCCGGCCCGCGCGGTGGAGACACCGGCGAGCCGCACCCGCGCGTCAAGGACTTCGCCCTCAAGCCCGGCGAGATCCCAGCGCAGATACGTTTCCTGATTGGTCGCCCCGGGAGTGGCGTCACGCACGAGCAGCGTCGGCATGGAACCAAAGTTGGCCGCCGCATGCGAAATCCCGCCACGGACGGAGGCGTCGGCCACCGGGGCCACCTCCACCATGCGGGCGGGCGGCAGCGCTTTCGCGACCTGCAAAAACAGACAGGCGTAGTCCACCACGCAGTCCGGCCCCAGGGCCACGTCGAGGCGCCCGTCGGCAAGCAGGCCCGGATCAACCGCGATCGTGCGCGAGGTCGATCCATCGGGCGACAACGGCGCCCATCCCGGCTCGGCAAAACCGATCGGCGCATCCGCGTCGTCGAGCCGCAGAACGTCGTCCGCCGCATCGGCGATCGACCCCACCGCGCGCAGCCCGACCGTCAACGCAGCCGCGACCACGGTGTCGCCCGGATCGAGGGGGAAGGCCAGACTGAACGCGGTGTGCCGGCGCTCCGGCGCTCCGTCGAACACCGCCGCGGCCGGCAGCGTGTCCAAGGCCTCGACGCGCGCGAGCCAGGCGGCGTCGCAGGTCACGGCTTCACCCACTCCGCCGGAGCCGAGTTGCTGGTCGATGTCCCCGAGCCAGACCTCGCGAAAATCGGAACGCGGCCGTTTCAGGCGCTGTTGCACCTGCCCGTGGTAGAGGCTACGGGGAAAAACCGGCCGGCCGAGGGGACCGGAGCTGTCGTAGGTGCCCTCGGGGTCCGCCCCGACCGGAAATCCGCTGGTGAGCAGGGCCCCGGTCGAACCCACCAGCCAGTTTCGCGCGGTCGGCGGATTGCGCACGCGAAAAGCGTCGGCGGTCGAGTTCCAAACCACCGAGTAGGCGCCGGCCCAGCCGTGACCGGTTCCTGAGTTGCCGCGATTCTGGATGTTGAGTTCGTTTCCCCCGATCGCGACGTTGTCGAAAAGCGTGCCGACCGCCCAGCGGTGGTGCGGTCCGGTGTCCGCCTTGGCCGATTCGGCGGTGCAGTGGACGAAGGCGTTGGGTCCGGCGACCTGAGAACCAAGGACAAAGTCGTGGCGACCGTTGCGGGCAAAGTTGTCGATAAAGAGGCACAACTCTGCGTCGTCGATGTGAAAGGAGTAGCGGCGGGAGCCGGTGATGATCGACACCGCGTCGAGACAACGCGAGTCCGCCACCGTCACCCATTTGCACCCCGCGCCGGCGTAGACGGCGGAGAAGCCGAAGTATTGCGCGGTGATGTCGCGCACCCAGCCGTGCTGGAGTTTGCCCAGCGCGATGAAGGTCCAGGCGTGCGCCTCGTCGGTCGGCGAGGCGTAGTCGGAGAACCCATACAAACCTTCGATGCCGACCCGCTGGATGCGGCCCGCCCAGATGTAGCGCCAGATCTGGGCACCGCCGTAGCGGGCCTCGATCGTCTGCGGGAGAGGCGCGTCCACCGTGATCCACTTGCCCTCGATGCGGGTGATCACCCGGTCGAAGAAAAGATCCTTCGATCCGGCCGCCCAAGGCACGACGTCGGCATCGCCGCCGCTGGCCGGCCCGAGTTGATCCATGCCGAGGTCGGTGATCCAGTTGGCCGGGCTGGGGCGCTTGACGACGACGGTGTGACCCACCGCGAGACCGTTGGTGGAGTCGACCTGAAAACTCCGCGCGCCGGCCGGCACGAGGGTCTGGACGAGGTTGCGGATCGTGCCACCCACGACGCTGCGACCGCCGGCGCCGGTCACCTGGATCACGGTGTATTGGCGCGGATCGGTGGCGCGCAGCCGCGTGCCGGTCGACGGATCGGAACCCGCGCCCTTCAGCACCACCCCGCCGGTCAGGATCCGAAGGGTGTCGGCCACTTGAAACTCGCCGGCGGCCAGATAGACGACCCCGCGCCAACCGGCGGCGTCGGGCGGGCGCGCGGACACGGTGTCGATCGCGGTCTGGATAAGGGCGGTGTCGTCGCCCGGCCCGGGCGTCACCGCCAGCCAGCGATCGGCTGGAATGGTGGCCACGACCTCGGGCAACGGCTCGTCACCCGCGCCGTAGCCGCACTGGGAAAAATCGAGGACGCGCTGGCCACGCTCATCGAGCTCATACACCAGGTCGCCACCGGCGGAGAGGGTCACCCAGCGCCCGGGCGTCACCTGCCCGGGCAAAGCCGCCGCTCCGAACAGGAGAACCAAAAAAAGGCCGATGGGAGGGGTGGACCCGAGCATTTTGATAGTTATCAAAATACATCCTGAAGATTCAAGCGGATTTGGGTAAGCGCATAAAGAAGCCGATCTCCACAACGAGATCGGCTTGACTCGGATCGCGGCCAACCTGGCCGAGGAGAGGACCTTAGGCCTTGGGGGCGGTGGGGGCTTGATCGGCGGGCTTGGCCGGGCCGGAGGTCTCGGTGGACTTCTTGCCGCCGCAGCCGCTGCCGCAGCCTTCACCGGCGTAGCCGAGGGTGGCGATGGAGAGGACGGAGGCGACGAGGATGATCTTTTTCATGTGGATATGTGGGTGGGTTTGGGTGTGCACCCGGGATTAACTACCCCGGTTGCGTGGAGTAGACGCCAAAGGGAGAGATATGTTTCATCCAAACGCAAACCGAACAAAAAATGCCCAGGCCCGCCGGGATCACAACCGGTCGCCCAGAAAATAGCCGATGATGGCCGCGACGTAGGTGGTGAGCCCGGCGAGGAGCAGACAGACCTCGGTGAAAAACAGCCGCGTCTTGCGATCCCGGTAACACACGATCTGCGCCACCAGCGCGGCGTCGTCTCCGCCCTCCGGCCGGCGAAACTGGGTCACCCAGCGGATACGCAGCGATCCGCCCAGAATGAGCAGCATCGACCCCAGGACCAAGGCCAGCCCCCCCGCGAGGGCGAAGCGCTGGAAATCCCCCGCCGCCGCGATGCGCGGCCCGGAGAAGCCGGTGATGGTGAGAGCGAGCGTGGCGACGGTAAGGAGGAGCTGCGACCGGGTCTGGAGCACGCTGAACTGGGCCATGAGCAAACGCAGCGCCCCATCCAGCCCTCCGCCGATCGCGAGCAGGTGACGGGCCTCCTCGTGGTGGCACGCGACAGGGTTTTCGGGCGCAGGCGGCGTGGGCATGGGGTAAAATCTGGGAGAGACGGCGCAAAGTTCCAGCCTTGGCCTACACCCCCAAACCCGACCGCACCGGGGCGTCGGCGCCGGCGACGGCCAGGCGGATGCTTTCGAGATTTTCCCGCACCAGCGCGCCCATCGATTCGCAACGCAGGTAGGCCGGGCGTTTGTAGAACTCCGCCAGGCCTTCGCGTAGCTCGCGCACGTGGTCCGGCGGGGCGATGGGGTCGGCGCTCATCGCGGTCAACAGCAGGGCCAGCCGCTCCTCGATGATGGCGGCGCGTTGCAGGATGATCACCTGCTCCTCGCGCTGGTATTGGCGGGCGGTCTCGATGCGGAGGTGTTTTGCGCAAAAGAGCGCGAGCGGGGCGTTGTCCTTGAAAAACTGCGGTTTGTAGAGGTTGAGCCGGCCCTCGTAGCTCTGCTGGTCAAAGTCCATCGCGCGCACCCGGATCTGCGCGTCCTCGAAGTCCGGCGTGACGACCACCACGAAGTTGTAGGCGCGCATATCGCCGAGCAGGCGCACGAAGCAGCGCTCGTTGAATTTGACCAACTCCTTCGCCAGGCGCACCGGGCGGATTTCCGGGCTTTGCAGCCAGCGGTCGATGAATTCGTTGCCCGGGATGCCGGCAATGTGTTCCTCCACCAGGGTGCCGCCGCAGGTGAGGAAGTTGAGCCGGTTGGGCGAGAGCAGGTGTTCGAGCTCAAGGCCGTAGATGCGCGACGCGTCGCCGCGCTTCACGTAGAAGTGGTCGGGATTGTCGTTGTAGGCGTTGACGATGCGGACGCGGAAGGGGGCGGAATTGCCGAAGGCGCAAAAGTCGATGCGGTCGATGTAGAGGTGTTGCATGACAGACAGGTCGCCGTCCACCCGCAGGATGGCGTAGACGCGTTTCAAGTCCTCGTGCAGGGCCTGCATTTCCAGCCGGTCATAGAATACGCTTTCCCAGAGCGACGGTTTGCCCCGCCGGTCGGAAAGCGGCACACTGTCGGTGAAGCGTCGCAGCCGTTCGTAGGTGACGGGCAGATCCCGCTCGCGCCGGGTCCGGCGCAGGTAGGTGCGCAACGGATCGCCGACCGGAAAGGCGGGCTTTTTCTGCTGCTGGCGCGGGGCGTCGGGGTGTTC
>CAMCHD010000245.1 GCA_945874545.1 Akkermansia muciniphila
GGGCTCGGCGTGTCGGGCCCGGTATAGGTTTCGGGAGCGGCGAGGCGGGCGGCCCGGCCGTCCGGGGCGAGGGTTTTATCCAGCGCGGCGCGGGCCTGGGTGACACGCGCGGGGTCGCGGGTGGCGCGGGCGACGTAGGCGGCGGCGCGAGCCGGGGCGTAGCCGGCGGATTTCGGGGAGGCGGCCCATTTTTCCTGAAGGGCGAGCCAGGTGGCGGCGAAGGCCGGATGGGGCACGAGGTCGAGCAGTTCTTCGACGATCTGGTCGCCGCCGAAAATCACGATAAAGTGGCCCATCGGGATGTTGGGTTCCCCGAAAACGGTGAGGCGTTTGGTGGCGGGATCGTAGCCGTAGACGAGGTTTTTGAGGAAGGCCTCGCGGTCGGCGGAGAGGTCGTCGAGGCCGGTGACGATGTAGTCGCGATAGCGGGTGTCGCCGGTGCGTTCCCATTCGGTCATCCAGTTGCTGGCGAAGGCGAGCCAGTCGGGACCGCTGCGCACGAAGCCGGGCGTCGCGGTGGGCGCGGGCATGACCTTGCGGAGCGGGTTGATCTCGACCGTCTTGGCATCCACGTCGAGGACGGCGCGCATGAGATCGCCGGTGCGTTCGTCGGTGGAGAGGTAGTAGAAGAACCGTTTGAGCGCGGCCTCGCTGATGCGCGGTTCCTTGGCACCGCAGCCCCAGTGGACGACATTGTGGCGAGAGCCGAGGCCGGCGAAGCGGCCGATGTGGTGGACGTCCACCTCGGAGGAGTGACGGGTGAAGTCCTCGGCGAGGCGGTAGTAGTCGGCGCGGCCGGTGCGGAGAAATTGATACCAAAGCCAGGTGTCGGGATTGAGCTCGGCGTTGTTCCAGGCGTGGCCGCCGACATCGTATTGCCACTGGCGTCGGGCAGCGTCGTAGGTGCGCATGGCGTCGCCGTAGTGCCAGAAGCCATACCAACCGCGCCGGTCGATCTCGCCCGAGAAGAAGGTGAAGGCGTGGTCCAGGTGCTTTTCGAGGCGGGCGGCGAGCGGGTCGGTGAGATCCGGCGGGGCCCAGGCGCCGAAGACCTTGGCGGCGTCGTAACGCGCGGGGGTGCAGACGAGGGTGGGCGGGGTGGCGGCGACGTGGGCGCGGGCGAGAAGGGCCTCGGCGGAGGGGGTGGCGGCGAGCGGCCAGAAGGTGAGTTCGGAGGTGTTGGCGACGCCCTCGGGGGTGCTGAAGCCGGGCTCGTAGTCCTCGTAGGAAATGGAGAGGGCGTGGCCCTTGTCGTCGTAATGGCGCATGTCCATGGCGGGGGCGTCGGGCGACCAGAGCCAGGCGCGCAGGGTGGCGGCGGAGGTGGTCGCACCCTCGATCTCGAGCGCGGTGGGGTGTTTTTGCCAGAAGCGGCGGATGGAGACGCCGAGGCCGCCGGAGACATCGCCGACGTAGGCGGCGCCGAGCGAGCGGCGGCCACGGTGGGCGTTGACCCAGGTCGAATGCGAGCCGGTGCGTTTGTCGATGGCGAAGGCATCGGGGGCGAGCTGCGTGAGTTTAAAGGCATCCCACGCTGCCATGCTCTCGTGTTGTTCGCGGGTCTTGGCGTCGAGGGAGGCGAGGTCGGGGGCGCGGCGGCCGGCGAGTTGCTCGGCGGCCATTTCCTTCGCGCCGGCGACGAGGGAAGCACGGAAGCCGGGGATGGCGCGGACCGGTTCGGCGAAAAGGCCGGAGTCGCCGCCGAGTCGGATGTGCCGGTTCTGCAATTCCTCACGGAAAAGGACTTCAAAAACGAGGCCCAGGCCGCGGACATGGTCCTGGTCGGCGCGGCCGTCGAAGACCACGGAATGGACGAGACGGATGGAGTCCGTGCCGGCGGTGAAATAGAGGCGGACGACAAAGGGCAGCCAGGCGCGGTCGCCGAGCGCGGCGCGGTGGTGCCCCTCGAGTTTTAGCACGGCGCGGACGGGACCGGATTGCTCAAGCGTGACGTGCTCAACCGAGCCGGTGAAATCCTCCTCGCGGGTGACGCGGCGGCCGCCCTCGACCGAGCGGGCTTCGAGGATGGCGAAGAGACGGCCGGCGCGGGCGACCTCGCGGCCGCCGACGGTGAGGGACGAGACGAGGGCGGAGCCGGAGCGCGGAACGCGACAGGTGTAGGAGCCGGTATCGATGACGAAGGCGTCGGCGGTTTCGGTGACGGTGATCGGAGTGGCAGGGGTTTCGGGCACGCCGACTGAAAGGGCGAGGTTGTCGCCGAGGGTCGGGTCACCGGCTACTGCGAGCCCGGTCCACTTTACCGATCCGTCGGGCCAATAGGCGAGCGGCCAGGACTGGACCGGGACGGAACGGCCGGAGGAATCGGCGAGTTTGAGCGGGGTGGAGCGATCCAGGGTGCCGCGAGGCCAGGGCACGCCGAAGGCGACGCCGGTGGCGGCCTCGGGTGCGGAGGCCTCGAGCCATCGGAGGGTGGTGGCGGGTGGGGGCGGCGCGGCGGCGAAAAGCGCGGAGGCGGCGAAGGCGGCAGCGGCGGCGAGCAAGGCGAGACGGGGCAGGGGCATGGTGGGAAAGGATTAGCGGGCGGGAGCGGGCGTGGCCTTGGCCGGCGAGGCGGTGAAGCGGTAGGTGCCGGAGCCGACGGCGAACACGGCGCGGCCGGATTCGTGACGGAGAAAGCGCACGCCGGGAGCGGATGCGGCGGGTGTGTCGGATTCTCGCACCGAAGCCACGTCGGTGGCGGGGACAAAGACGGTGGCGGAGGTGTTGGCGGGTATCTCGATTTCGAGGTGGAAAGTGCCTTCGGGGGCGATGCGCCAGTCGGAGAGGATGCGGCCGTGGCGGGAGTCGAAATGGCCACGCGCCCAGGTGAGACCGGCGACGGGTTCGGGTTGAAGGATAATGCGGGAGAATCCGGGACCGTCGGGCGCGGGGCGGATACCGAGGACAGTGCGGTAAAACCAAGCGCCGACGGGGCCGCCGAGGGACGGCATGAGGGCGTGCTCGCCTTTCCAGTTTTCCTTAAAAACACCCTCCTTCATGAGAGTGGCCCAGCCGGGATAGTCGCGTTGGGTGACGAGGCGGGCGGCGACATCGGGGCGGCCGTTTTCGCTGAGGACGCGGAGGATGAAAGGCGTGCCGACGAAGCCGGTGTTGATGTGGCCGTTGGTGGCGTCGACGGCGTCGAGCAAGCGGGCGAAGGCGAGGTCTCGCTGGGCGTTGGGCACGAGATTGAGCGCGAGCGGGATGGCGTGGGCGGACTGGCTCCGGTCCGAGGCACCGTAGCGGCCGGTGGCGGGATCAAAGAAACGGCGGTTCAAATGGCCGGAGACTTCCGAAGCGAGGGCGGCATAGCGGGTGGCGTCCTCGTGCTTGCCCAAGAGGGCGGCGGTGCGCGCGACAATGTAGGCGTAGTGGCTCCAGGCGGCGGTGGAAGTGAGGGTGACGGGAGGTTTGGCGAGGCCCATCCAGTCACCGGTGCCCCAGGCGAGCAGGCCGTCCGCCATGGCTTGGTCATCGCGGCCGGGATCGGGCAGGCCGCGGAGGGTGCCGCCGTTGGCACGCACGCCCTCGGCGGCGCGGCGGCCGAGGAAGTCCACGTAGGCGCGCATGGGCTCGTAGGCCTCGGCGAGGAAGGCGCGGTCGCCGTAGTATTCGTAGTGTTTCCACGGCAAATACACGATCATGCCGCCCCACCACGGGCAGTTCCAATCCTGGGTCTGAATACCGGCGACGGGAACGATGGCACCGACGTTGCCATCGGGTGTCTGGTTGGCGCGCATGTCGCGCCACCAACTGCGGTAGAGCGCGGCGGAGTCCGAAAGGTAGACGGCGCTGTCCATCATGTTCTGCACGTCCTGGGTCCAGGATTGCTTTTCCCGGGAAGGATCCATGGGCAGGCCAAAGGAGTAGCTTTGGTGAGTGCGCAGGAGGGCGGCGTGGAGGGAGTTCAGGAAGGCGTCGGAGCAGGCGAAGTCGCCGACGCGGCCCGGGTCGGAAAACACGAGCTGGAAGGTGACGTCGCTTTTTTCTAGCGGGCGGCCGAGGCCCGCGACCTTCACGGTGTTGGCGGCCTCGTTGAAAAACCACTTTGGTTCGAGCACCTCGGGTCCGCCGCTCAGGATGTATTCGAGCGGGTAAAGTTTGAAGCGGTCGCCGACCGTGCCGGATACGACGATCTTTTGGCCGGGCGTGCCGTTGACCTGGACGCGCGGCCAGCCGGCGCCGGTTTCGGTAAAATGGACGGTATCGCCGGTGACGCGGTCGGGTCGCAGGGAACCGCGGCGGCGGGGGAGGGCGAGCTGATTGGGTTCGAGGCGGCCGGTGGGGGCGGCGATGGAGCGGGCGGCGGCCCAGGCGGAGGCGTCGAAGCCGGGGCGATCCCAACCGACGGGGGCGAGGCGGAGGTCTTGTTTTTCGCCACGCCAGAGGTCGTTGAACGTCACGGGCCCGATGCCGGCGCGCCACTCGGAGTCCGTGCCGACGAAGGCGACGGAGCCGTCGGTGAATTCGAGTTCCACTTCAAGCAAGGCCGCGGGCGGCCCGAAGCGGCCGAAACGTTTGTGGTAGCCGGTGCCTTCGTCGCCCGGGACGACGACTTCGTTCGGCCGGCCGCCGAAGGCGACGACCGGGCTGTGTTGGCCGTTGCCGAGGGAAAGGCCGAGGACGTTGGGGCCGGAAACGAGGGCGGCGGTGACGTCGTGGGTGACGTAGAGAATGCGGCGGGTGGAGTCGGTGAAAGGCGGGCCGAGCACGTCGTCGCCGATGACCCGGCCGTTGATGGTGAGTTCGCTCCAGCCGAGGCAGGCGAGGCGGGCCGTCGCGCGGCGCAGTGGACGGTCGAGGGAAAACTCGCGACGGAGCAGCGGAGCTGCGGCGCGTGGGTGGGCGACGGGGGCGGAGATCCAGCGGGCCTGCCAGTCGGAGTTGTCGAGGATGCCGGTGATCCATTCGGCGGGTTCGCTCCAGTCGGAGGCACGGCCAGTTTCGTCCCAGACCCGCACGCTCCAAAAGGCGCGCTGGCGGGAGGCCAGCGGGCGACCCTCGTAAGGAATGTCGAGAGTCCGTGAGCTGGCGATGCGGCCGCTGTCCCAGAGATCGGCTTGGCCGAGGGCGAGCAGATGGGCCTTACTGGCGACGCGTATTTGGTATGCGGATTGGCGCCAGTCGCGAGCTTTGCTCCCGATGCGCCAGCCTAGCGTAGGCAGAGCGGAGCCCACGGCGGGCGGTGAGGGTAGGGAGTCGCAAACGAGGCCGACGACAGTGGCGGAATCGACGACGGCGGGCGCGGGGGTTGCGTGGCGGCAACCGGATGGGAACAAGCCGAGCAGGGTGAGGGAGCTCAGCGTCCGAACGACGGAGCATGCACGTGAGGCGCCGGGCGTCATGGGTTGAGCGCAGGCAGCGGGGCGATGAAGCGGTAGGTGCCGGAGCCGACGGTGAAGACGGCGCGGCCGGATTCGTGGCGGAGCAGGCTGATGCCCTTGGCGCGAGAGGCGGTTTTGCCGGACTCCTTGATCTGGCGCGGGTCGGCGGCGGGGACGTGGACGGTGGCGGAGGTGTTGGGCGGGATGATCAGCTCGAGTTCGAGCCGGTCGGTGGTGCGTCGCCAGGCGGAGGTGATTTTGCCCTGCGGCGAATCGTAGGAGGCGCGCACCCAGGTGAGGTCGCCGACGAAGGCGGGCTTTATCACGAAACGGCGGAAACCGGGGGCGGAGGGATCGGGCTGGATGCCGGCGAGGTCGTGGTAAAACCACTCGATGATCTGGCCGAGCATGAAGTGGTTTTGCGAGCTGCGCGGGTCGGCGTTCCA
>CAMCHD010000246.1 GCA_945874545.1 Akkermansia muciniphila
AACGCGTCCCGCTGGGATTTTTTCATCCCCGAGAGCTCCAGGGACCACGGCAACGAGTTCGTGGTCGTGCCCGCCGAGGGGGTCGGCGGGAGCGCGGCCGCGAAGCTGACCTCGACCGTGGTGAGCCGCTGCGGGCTCGCCCAGAAAAACATCCCGGTGACCGGTTGGACCCGCTACCGCGTCACGTTTTGGTTCAAGGCCGCCAAGGGCGTGGAGTATAAACACGGCCCGATCGTGCGCCTGAACTTCCGCTCGTCCGGGGAAGAGAGCGACACCGACTACTACGTCGGTCTCGGCGGCCACACCGCCAGCGACTACAAGGAGGTGAAGCGTCCGAACTGGCTGCCCACGACCTGGGAGAAGGTCGAGGCGGTGGTCGAGTCCCCGGTGAACGCGAAGGCGCTCTCGCTGTGCTTTTTTTCGTGGGGGATGAAGGGCTCGGTCTTTTTCGACGACCTCGCGGTGGAGAAGGTCGCGCCCGAAACACCCTGATCCGCGCCCGGCCCCGCCGCCCCCATCCCCGATGACCTTTCGCCTCCGGCCCCTCGCGGCCCTGACCTGCCTCGCCCTTCTGCCCGCGCCGCCGGCCGCCCTTTGCGCCGGCACGCCGGTCGCCAACGGCGGCTTCGAGCGGGGCGAGGAGTCCTGGAGCCTGTTCACGCCCGCCAGCGCCCGCGCCGCCGCACCCGCGCTGACGATCGTGAGGGACGGGGCGCGCGCCGGCCAAAGGCACCTGCGCCTCGCCTCCGCCTCGCCCGCCCGCTTCGCCGCCGTCCACGACCCCCTCGTCGTCACGGGCGGACAGCGCTACCGCGTGGCGGTGTGGGTGAAGGCCGCCCCGGAGACCGAACCCGGCGCGGGGCCGCTGATCCGGATCATCTTTCGCGAGGCCCCGCCCTCGAAGGTCGAGACGTCGCTCTACGTCGACCTCGAGGGCCGCGTCGTGGTCGGCGTGTCCCCCTCCCTCCCCCGACCCGCCTCCCTGCCCTCCGCCTGGCACCGGATCGAGGCGGTGATCGAGGCTCCCGCGCAGGCCGCCAGCGCACGCCCCGCCCTGTTCGCCTGGGGCACCCGCGGCCCGCTCGATTTCGACGACTTCACCATGGAACCCGTGCCCGCCTCCACCCCGCTTTCGCTTGTTGGCGCCGAAGCCGCGGAGCGGGAGGACAGCGCCCTGCCCCCGATCCCGGCCGAGCGGGTGCGCGAGGTGGCGGCCCTGCTCACCGCCCGGCCGGTCAACGTCGCCCCGGCGTGGACCGACCGCCCCTTCTGGGAAAAAGTCGGCCGCCTGCCCGCCGCGCCGGAACTGCTCCGGTCCGCCGCCGAGCTGCTCGGCACCGAGCCGCCCGCGCTGACCGAGGAGTTGTTCAACGACTTCGCCCTGACCGGCAACCGCCGCCCCTACGAGGTGCCGAACGGCATCCGCACCAGCCGCCTCGTCCCCCTCGTCCTGGCCGAGTGCGTCGCCCCCGACGAGACCCGGCTCGCCCAGATCGTGCGCGAGGTGAACGGCGTCCTGGACGAGCCCACCTGGTCCGTGCCCGCCCACGCCAAACGGTATGACACCTGGCACGACGCGCGCGAGTTCATCGACCTCGCCGCCAGCGCGCGCGGCTGGACGCTGGCCAACATCGACTGGCTGCTCGCCGACCGCCTGCCCGCCGCCACCCGCGCCCGCATCCGCAAGGAGGTCGGCGAACGTATCCTGCGGCCCTGGATCACGCGTGTCCGCGCCGGCGACTCCGGACACCTGTGGTGGATGAAGGCGCCGATGAACTGGAGCGCGGTGTGCAACGCCGGCGTGCTCGGGTCCGCCCTGCTCCTGCTCGAGGATCCCCTGGAGCGGGCCGAATACGTGGTCGCGTGGGAGCGATTGAACCCCTTCTTCCTCGGCGGCTTCACCCCCGACGGCTACTGCGCCGAGGGCGTGGGGTATTGGACCTACGGCTTCGGCCATTTTGTGATCGCCAGCGAACTGGTCCGGCAGGTCAGCGGCGGCCGGATCGACACCCTGACCGGCGAGCATGTGCGCCGCATCATGGAATACGGCCCGGGCATGGAGATGGACAACCGCCAGTTCCCCGCCTTCAGCGACACCGCCCTGGGCACCCGGCCCGAGACCAATCTGCTCGATTTCGCCGCCGCGCGTTTCGGCATCGGCAAGGTCCGCGGCACGCCCGCGCTGAAGGCACCCTACATCCTCGGCGGCCGCATGCACGTGGCGCTTTTCGACCTCGTCATCGACCGCGCGTCGGTGGACGGCGCCGCGCGGCAGGAGTTGCCGGCGCGCACCTGGTTCCCCGACGGCGGGGCGCTAGTCTGCCGGGGGTCCAAACCCGGCGTCGGGCTGTCGGTCGCGCTCAAGGGCGGCCACAACGACGAGCCGCACAACCACAACGACCTCGGGTCCTTCGTGGTCGTCGCCGACGGCGAGGTCGCCCTGCCCGAACTCGGCAAGGACGACTACGTCCGCGAGACCTTCGGCGCGCGGCGCTACACCAGCGGGGTGATGAATTCCTTCGGCCACTCCGTGCCGATCGTCGCAGGCAGGCTCCAGACCACCGGCGTCGAGGCCCGCGCGGTGACGGTGCGCACCGAGTTCACCCCCGGGCGCGACCTGTGGGAGATCGACCTCACCTCCGCCTACGCCGTGCCGGAGCTGACCCGCGTCACCCGCACCTTCGTCTTCGACCGGGCCGACGGCGGCTCGCTGGAAATCATCGACCAGGCCGCCTTTTCCTCGCCCCGGGCCTTCGGCGTCGCCTTCGCCATCCTGCCCTCCCAGCGCTGGGTGGAGGACGGGGCCGGAGGCCATCTCGTCGAAGGCGGCGCCGGCCGCGTGCGCGTGGTCGTGAGCTCCGACGCCGGCCTCGTCCGCGCCGAGGAGCCCGTCCGGGGCATCGTGCCGGGCGCGCCGGCCAAGGGCCTGCGGGTCGGCTTCGACCTCGCCCGCCCCGCCGCGTCCGTTCGTATCCGCACCCTGATTACACCCGCGCCCGCCGCGCCCTGAACCGTCCGCCCTTTCCCCCGCGTTTCCATGTCTCCGACCGTCCTGGGCTCCCTGCCGCGTCCGCAATCGCCGGAAACAAGCGCCGCCCGCGTGCTACCCTGGCGCTTCGTGCGCCAGGCGGTCTACCGGCCCGCCTTCGATTCCCACACCCGGCTGCTCCTCGCCGAGGTCGTCCCCTCCCGGGTCAACGACCTGGACACCATGCATCCGGTGGTCGGACCGGGCACCACCGAGTGGCAGCCGACCGATGGCTGCTTCAAGCTGCGCGGCGTGGATCCCGGCTCCGGCCGCTGGATGTATGCCTTCAACGCCTTTTCCTGCCACGAGCTGGCGCTCGGACGGGTGCCGGTCGGCGCCTCGGTCTTTTGGAGCGCGCTGGCCGCGGACGACGAGGTCTCGCTCACCCTCGAGTTGCGGCGCACCGGCTCGGACGCGTGGGTCTTCGAGCTTTCCGGCGTGTCCGGCGACACGGTGCTGATCCGGCGCACCGCCACCCTCTCGGCGGGCACCCCGGCCGTGCTGGAGCGGGTGATCCTCCAGGGCCAGGGCTCCGGGGTCCTGGTTTTCGCCCAGTTCGGCGACACCCTGCCGCGCCACGCCCTGAGCGCCGACTACCCGGCCGCGCTCGATTTCCGCCGCGTGCGGCTCGCGCAAAACACCCAGGTCGTGGTCGGCGCGGTCGTGCCGCCGGACGTGGCCGAGCCGGTCTGCCTGCGCGCCGTGCGCCACTATTTCAGCGCCGGCATCGGCATCGCCGACATCCGCGCCATCACCACGCCGGACGGCCTTCCGCTGCTGGAGCGCAACCGCGTGTTCATCACCGCCTCCCTGCGTGGACGCGGCCTGCCGCACTCGCTCCAGGGCGTGCTGAGTTTCGATCCCAGCCTGTGCGATCTGCGCCTGGAGGGCGTGATCGTCTTCGATTGCGGCGACGGCCGCTGGCGCAACGAGGTGGCCTCCCACCTCATGCACGATCCCGCCACCGGCGACTGGTTCGGGCTGACCACCGGCTTTTCCTGCTTCGGCGACGATCCGCCCACCGCGAAGATCATCCGGTCCTTCCGCACCCGGCGGGACCCGCGTTTCGGCTTTTCCGTGGTGGCGGCCCGGCAGTCCGGCATCGTGGGCGACTACGAGGACCCCGCCCTCTTTCGCGACGCCGGCACCGGCAAGTGGCGCCTGGCCGTGTGCATCGGCCGGAAGCCGCTCTACCACGCGATGCTGTTCGAGTCGGATCACCCGGACAGCGATTTTCAGCAGGTCGCCGGTCCCACCGCGCCCGACGCCACCGGGATGCAGATCCTGAACCTGAACGGCCGGCCGGTCGTGCTCTACGGCAGCGCCGAGCGCTGCCTGCACGTGGCCTCCGCCGAGGACCTCACCCTGCTCGAGACCATCCAGATGGACCTGCCCCCGTGGCGGGAGGGCTCCGGCACCCGGGTGTGGCCGGCCGTCATCCCCCTGCCCGCCGGGTCGGCCATCCCGGCCGTGATGCTGACGATGGATCGGCTCAACCACCCCGACATCCCGCACCACAGCTGGACCTACGGCTCGGTCTATTTTTACCACGCCGTGCCCTGGTCGGCCTGATCCCGGCCGGTTCCTCCGGCACTCGGCGGCGTGGCGCGGGTCAAAGACGATCCGGGCGCACTTTTTCGGTGCGCGCACCGGTTTTTCCGCCCTCCCTGTCGTCGTCACCCCATGAAGCTCGAATACCTCACCCTCGCGGTTTATTTCGCCTTTCTCCTCATCCTCGGAGGCGTCTTCGCGAAATTTAACAAAAACCTCAGCGACTTCGCGCGCGGCGGTTCGCAGCTCACCTGGTGGATGGTGGGCATGAGCATCCTGATGGCGGGCATCAGCGCGTTCACCTTCACCGGCAACGCGTCCTCGGCTTTCGAGGCCGGCCCCTCGCTGCTGGTGATCTACGTCGCCAACGTCCTCGGCTTCGGCCTGGGCTGGCTCTACCTCGCCCGCCGCTACCGCCAGACCCGCGCCTACACCACGGCCGACGTGATCCACGGCCGTTTCGGCACCGCCGCGGAGCAGTTCAACATCTACCTCGGGCTCATCCTCGGACCGCTGGGCTCGGCGGTGCAGCTCTGGGCGCTCGCGGTGTTCGTCAGTTCGGTCTTCGGTTTTCCGCTGGTCGGCACCATCGTGGCCATCGGCGCGATCACGGTGTTCTACTCCGCCAGCGGAGGCGCGTGGGCGGTGATCGCCACGGATTTTGTGCAGGGCGTCATCCTCCTCGGCATCACCGTGCTTGTCGCCGTGCTCGCCTTCGTGGAGATCGGCGGCGTCGCCGGTTTTCTGCACCATGCCGCCGATCCCCGCTTCGCCGCCGACTTCGCGTGGATCAAGCCCGCCGGCCAGTTCCCGTCCGACCGCTACACCTGGAGCTGGGCCCTGGCCATTTTCGCGATGCAGTTCATCGGCCAGGTGCACCTCGGCAGCGCGGGCCGCTACCTCGCGGTGAAAGACGGTCGCGAGGCCTCGCGGGCGGCCTTGATGGGCATGATCCTCATGGCCGTCGGGAGCTTTGTCTGGTTCCTGCCGCCGATGGTGGCCCGTTTCCTTTACGAGGCCGAGGTCCTCGGCTCCGGCATCAACGATCCCGCCACCATCGCCTACGCCGTCGCGGCCCGGCATCTCCTGCCCGACGGGCTCATGGGCGTGCTCATCGCGGCGATGTTCGCCGCGACCATGAGCAGCATGGACTCCGGCCTGAACGGCCAGACCTCCAGCATCGTGCG
>CAMCHD010000247.1 GCA_945874545.1 Akkermansia muciniphila
ATGGCCTGCCCCTCCTGGTGGAATACGCCCTGGGCCTCGATCCCGCCTCGCCCGATGCCTCGTCCGCCGCCATCCCGGCGCTCCAGCGCACGGCCGGCGGCGAGTTGGTCTTCCGGTTCACCCGCTCCCTCGCCGCCGCCGACGTTGTGCTGAGTGTCGAAACCACCGATGCGCTGGACGCAGCCTGGACGGCCACCGCCGTCGCCCCGGTGATCGAGTCCGAAACCGGGACCACCCGCACGCTCGCGTTTACGTTCCCCGCGCCGGTCCGGGCGCTTTTTGTGCGGCTACGCGCCCAGCCCGCGCCCTGAGCCACGCCGGCTAGAGCATTTTAACCGGAAGTGTAGCCGCAAAAGAACGCAGAGATCGCAAAAAAGTGCCGAGGTAAAATTTTTCTTTGTGCTCTTTGCGCTCTTTAGCGGCGAAAAACAGTCTATTGAATTTCGGCTACAGTTTTTCAGAAAATGCTCTAGATGGGTTAACTCCTTCACTCCCTCACGCCACGCCTACCTCGTAGATGTGCTCGAAGAGCGTGGGGCACTTTTTCTCGTAGATTTCCGGGGTGTAGGCGCGCGGCAGACCTTCGTCCAACGTGTCCTTGATCGCGGTGAGCACCGATGCGCGGGCACTGACGCCGCGCTTCAAGAGAGGCGGTGATGGCGTTGTTCACGCCAATGAACTGGTGGTTCTGCCCGAGGATTTTGACGAGGCCGGCCTTGTGCTGGGCGACCACACCGCCGCCGGTTACCGCCAGCCCGCGCGCTTCTACGCGATCAGCGAGGAGGGCCGGCTGGGCTTCGCCAAAAACATCGCCGCCTACCTGCTCTTCCTCGCCGAGACCACCGGCCTCGCCGCCGCCCCTCGCGTCGCCGCCGCCCGCGCCCGTCTCGAAGCGGTCGATACCCTGGCCGGTTTCCTCGCCGACATCGGCGCTTGAGGAGCATTGCCTCGGGCCGCCCCGCTGCCGGTCGACGGCAGCCGCCGCGCCTGCCTTGCGCAACAATGCGCCCAACTCCGGGCGCGCACATGCGCCGGTCTGTGCTACGTTATTAATGCTTTCCCGTGCGGAGCGTCTCGCAAGCGCCCCGCCTCTTCCCAACCCCCTACCCTAAAAACGTCATGCACCTGCCCTCGCGCCTGCGTAAGCTATGCCTTCTCACCTCGGCGACCGCCGCCCTGTCGGTTCCCGCCTTTTCGGCTACCTTGGTCAACGATACCTTCACCGATACCGACCGCCTCAGCTCCCCGACTTCGACCAACACCCAGTGGGTCGCTAACGGCACGCTCACTGCCTCGGAGACCGGCATGCTGTGGAACACCACTTCCGCCAGCAATCGCATGGTGCTCGGTCATTTCCCCACCGTCGCGATTTCCGACGTCGAGACCACCTTCAGCCTGTCCTTCACCACCGGCGCCAACGGCGCCACCGCGAGCAATCTGCGCATCGCCCTCGTCGATGGCACCGCCAACGGCTTCCGCACCACCGATGGCTTCAGCTCGACCGACGCCAGCTACGTCGGCGACGCCGGCTACGCCATCTTCTCGGGCTCCTCCAACGTAGGCGGCGGCAACACCACCAACCTCTCGCTCCGCACCTACCAGCGCAACACCACCACCAGCAACAATCTGCTGGGAACGTCGGGCGAGTGGGGCGACAACGCCGCCACCACCACCGCGATGGCCACGAGTTCCGGCGCCACCGGCTATTTCGAAGCCAACACGGCCTATAATCTGTCCATCGCCATGTCGCTGGACGCCGGCACCCTGACCATCAACACCACGCTGTCCGGGGGCAATTTTTCCGGCCTGTCCTACAGCACCATCGACGCGGTCAGCCCCACCACCAACTTCAATTCCATCGCCCTTCGCCTCGGCGGTGGCGCTCAGTTCGCCGACATCAATCTCACGTCCTTTACCGTGACTTCGGCCTCCGCCATCCCCGAGCCCTCCGCCTTCGCCTCGCTCGCCGGCCTCGGCGTCCTGGGCCTCGCCCTCGCCCGCCGCCGCCGCGCGGCCTGATCGCCCCCGGCGCCCGCGCGGCACCGCGTCCAAACGTATCCCCCCAGGCACCGTCCGTCCCGACGGTGCCTTTTTTATCCGTCGGTCCGCCATCGCGCCTACGCCCATGCTTTCCTGCCCCTTCCGCTTTCTCGCCGCGCTCGTTCTCGCCTGCGTCGGTCTCTGCCCCGCCCGCGCCACCTTGCCCATCCTCTCCGGCACCGGCACCGGAGCCGACACCTACGGTCTCGCCGGCGACGCCTACGCACAGGATTTCGACACCCTGCCCGCAGCCGCGTTCACCTGGACCAACACCACCACGCTGCCCGGTTGGCATGCCGCTCCCGGCACCGGCACGCTCAACGCCTCCGCCCTCGTCGCCAACGGCGGCTCCAACGTCGCCCACCTCGCGCTCGCCTCGGTCGGCGTCACCGGCGACCCCGAACGCGCCCTCGCCTACCACACCCGCCTCGCCTCCGTCCCCGTTTATCTCGGGCTTGGCTTTGTCAACCAGTCCGACCGCGAGCTGCTGTCCTTCTCCCTCGCCTACACCCCCGAGCAGTGGCGCGAAAACACCAACGCCCGCACCATCACGGTGGAGGTCCACTACCGCGTCGGCGCCACCGCCTCCGACCTCGCCTCGCCCGCCGGCTGGACCGTCCTCCCGGGCATGGGTTTTTCCACCCTCAACGGCTCGGTCGGAGCCTCCGCTCCGCGCGCGGCCGAGGCCGTCCCGGTCAGCGTGCCCGCCGGCCAGACGCTCTGGTTCCGCTGGGTCTTCACCAACAGCGCCGCGTCCGACACCTCCTCGCACGATCTGCTCGCCATCGACAACGTCACCTTCTCCGCCGCCGCCGCCGAGCTCGACGCGCCGCCGACCTTCCTCCGCCACCCCGGCTCCCGCCTCATCGCCGTCGGCGAGCCCGTCACGTTCTCCGCCGAGGCCGCCGGCCGGCCCGCGCCTTCTTACCAATGGATGCGCGGCACCGAACCCATTCCCGGTGCCACTTCCGCCACCCACACCATCGCCTCCGTCCAGCTCGCCGACGCCGGCGACTACCACGTCGTGGCCGCCAATTCCCTCGCCTCCGTGCCCAGCCAGATCGCCACCCTCACCGTTTCCCCGACGCCGCTGCCGCCCCGGATCTTCACCCCGCCCGCAGCCGTCACGATCAACCTCGGCGAACCTTTCCAGCTCGGCGTCGAGGCCGGCGGCTCCTCTCCGCTCGCCTACCAATGGTATCGCGACGACGTGCTCCTGCCCGGCGCCACCTCGGCCACCCTTTCCGTCGCCGCCGCCTCCGCCGGCGACGCCGGCGCTTACCGCGTCACCGTCACCAACCCCGCCGATTCGGTCGAAAGCGATCCGGTCGCGGTCGTCGTCGTCATCCCGCCCGCCGTCGTCACTCCGCCCGCCGCCGTATCCGCGCCGCTGGGACAACCCGCCTCGCTCGCCGTCGCGGCCTCCGGCACCGCCCCGCTCACGTATCAATGGTTCAAGGACGGCCAGCCCGTGCCCGACGCCGTTTCCGCCACCCTCGCCTTCGCCGCCCTCGCCGCGTCCGACGCCGGCCTCTACTCCGTGAGCGTCGGCAACGCCGCCGGCGTCGTCCAATCCGCCGCCGTAGGGCTGGTCGTCATCCTCCCGCCCGCCCCGCCCGCCATCGTCACCCCGCCCGCCTCCCGCTCGGCCGTGCTCGGCGGCATGGCCTCCTTCAGCGTCGTCGCCTCGGGCACCGCGCCGCTCTCCTACGCCTGGCTGAAGGACGGCGTCCCTCTGCCCGGCTCGCCCGACGCCCCCGTGCTGCAGCTCGTCGCCCTGACCCCGGCCGACGCCGGCGCCTATCGCGTCGTCGTCACCAACGCCCTCGGCTTCGCCACCAGCGTCGTCGCCACCCTCGAGGTCTCCGCCTCGCCCCCGCCCTCCGCCTTCGGCGTGCGCGGCTTCGCCCAAGCCACCACCGGCGGCGGTCTCCCCGCCGAAACCGACCCGAACTACCGCAAGGTTTACAACGCCGCCGACTTCCGCGCCGCCCTCTCCAGCCGCACCACCAAGGTCATCGAAATCATGAACGACCTCGACCTCGGCTGGAATGAGATCCCCGCTTCCGAGCGCACCGGCCGCTTCCGCTCCAACGCCGCACCCAAGCTCCACCCCGTCCTGCTCGCGTCCGGCGTCACCACCATCGACATCCAGGACTTCACCGATCTCACCATCTTCTCCGCCTCCGGAGCCGCCATTCGCCACGCCGAGTTCAACGTGAAGCGCTGCCATAATCTCATCATCCGCAACCTGCGCTTCGACGAGCTCTGGGAGTGGGACGAGACCAGCAAGGGCGACTACGACAGCAACGACTGGGACTTCATCACCGTCGACATCGCCAGCACCCGCGTCTGGATCGACCACTGCGATTTCAGCAAGGCCTACGACGGCGTGGTGGACGTGAAGAGCGGCTCCAACCAGGTCACCATCTCCTGGTGCCGTTTCCTCGAGGACGACGGCGGCCCGCAGAGCTGGGTCCGCCGCCAGATCGAGGCCCTCGAGTCCTCGCGCTCCTCCCACGCGATGTATAATTTTCTTCGTTCCAACGGTTTTTCCGTCGAGGACATCATCGCCGTGGTGCGCTCGCAGAAGAAGGGACATCTCGTCGGCGCCAACAATTTCGACGCCTCCAACGCTAACCTCAGCCTCACCCTTCACCATAATCTCTACGTCGGCATGCAGGACCGCTTGCCCCGCCTGCGCGGCGGCAACGCCCACTCCTTTAATCTCGTGGTCGACAACCGCAACGCCGTCGCCGCCCGGGCGATTTACGATGCCCGCGTCGCCGCCATGAGCGCGTCCAACGCCCTCAAGCTCTCCAACGGCAGCTACAAGTTCGGCGTCACCCAAAACGGCGCCATCTCCACCGAGGGCGGCGCCGTCCTGCTCGAAAAGAGCGTGTTCGAGGGCGTGCGCTACGCCCTGCGCAACAACCAGACCGACGTCACCAATCCCGCCTACACCGGCAGGATTCGCGGCGAGGATGTCATCTTCCGTTTCGGCTCCGTCGATTTTCGCGGCGGCAGCGACCAGGCCGGCCATCCGCTCGGCCCCACCCAGGCGCCGCAGATCCTGCCGTTTTCCTGGAACGGCTTCACGACCCTGCCCTACGCCTACACGCCCGACGACCCCGAGGCCTTGCCCGCCCTGCTCGCCGTCGGCGCCGGCGCCGGCACGCTCGCGTGGGAGAAAACCAACTGGCTAAAAACCGCCTACCCCGCCGGCGACCGCTTCCCCGCCGTGCTGTCATCTCCCGCCTCCGTCACCCTGGCCGCCGGCGCCTCTCACACCTTCTCCGTCATGGTCGAGGGCGTGCCCGCCCCGGGCTACCAATGGCTGCTCGACGGCGAGCCGATCACGGGCGCGGTCGCGCCGGTCCTGGCCCTCACCGACCTCGCGCCCGACGACGTCGGCGCCTACTCCGTGCGCGTCACCAATTCCTATGGCTCGGTCGTCAGCGCGCCCGCCCTGCTGACCTTGGCCGACCCTCCCGCCTCCGGCTTCGCCGCCTGGGCCGCCGCGCGCGGCCTCGCCGGGCCGGACGCCGCCTTCGATGCGGACACCGACCGCGATGGCCTGCCCCTCCTGGTGGAATACGCCCTGGGCCTCGATCCCGCCTCGCCCGATGCCTCGTCCGCCGCCATCCCGGCGCTCCAGCGCACGGCCGGCGGCGAGTTGGTCTTCCGGTTCACCCGCTCCCTCGCCGCCGCCGACGTTGTG
>CAMCHD010000248.1 GCA_945874545.1 Akkermansia muciniphila
GACCGGCCGGTCCGCCGCCTGATCCTCGCGAAACGGTGACACCGCGCCCGCCCCGTAGACGCTGCTGGAGGAGGCGTAGACGAGGTGCGCCGGGGGTTGGCGCCGCGCCGCCTCCAGGACCTTGGTGAAGCCGAGCAGGTTGCTCGCGACGTAGGCCTCGGGTTGCTCGAGGCTGAAGCGCACCCCGGCCTGGGCCCCGAGGTGCACCACGCCGTCGGGACGAAAATCCCGGTGCGCCGCGGCGTAGACCTCGCCCTCGGCCAGATCCCCCTCGACGCAGCGGAAACCCGCGTGGGCCGAAAGCCGCGCCAGGCGGTCGCGCTTCAACGACACCGCGTAGTATTCATTGCAGTTGTCCAGCCCGAGCACCTCGTGGCCGCCTTCCTCGAGGAGGCGGCGGCAGACGTGGTAGCCGATAAAACCGGCGGCGCCGGTGACCAATACTTTCATCTTGAGCCAGAAGTTCCGCGCCTTGGTGCCCGGGGCGCGAGCCTCAATCCTCGTCGCCGTCGAGCTCCGCCGGCGCCGCGTCCCGCGAGAGCGGCACATCGGCCGTGACCGGCAGACCGGCCGCGCCCGGCTCCACCACCACCCGGCCCCCGGCGCCGACCTCGAGCTTGAACTCCGGCCGCAGCCCCGGCCGCACCGTGATTTCGAGCAGGTTTTCCAATTCCGTGTAGTAACCCTTCGCCTGGCCGCGGTAGCGCCAGACCGGTGCGGCGGCGGAGACGGCGTCCGTCGTCACCTTGAGCCGGTTGCCCGGCAGCCCAAATCCATGGATGGCCTGGCGCACCACCAGCGCCGGCGCGGCGGCGTCCGCCGCCACCCGCACCCGGACCTGAGCCCCCGGCGCCACCACCTCCACCACGGCCGGCGCCGCCACACCCGTCGGCCAGCGGAACGTGGCGTTTTTGTGGGTCGGTGTGGCCAGCAGCACCCCCGCGACCATGACCAGCACGCCCGCCGCCATCGCGAGGTTTTTCCAACGCTCCGCCCGACGATCCGCCTCCGCACCGGCGGAGGCGCCCGGCGGTCGCTCGAGCCTCACGATAAAATAATACGCGAACCACGCCGCCCACCAGGTGATCAAGGCCGACCACAACACGTCCGAGAGGAAGTGCCCGCCGGCCGCCATGCGCGCCGCCCCCATGCCGGCGCCGAGCAGCGTCGAGGCGCCGAACACCGTCCAGGCCAGCCGCGGCCGCTTCGGGCGCAAAAGCAGAAACACCGCCGCGTAGGCGAAGGCGGGCGAAGGATGGCCCGCCGGGAAGGACTTGGCCGTGCCCGCCTCGCCCTTGAGCAGGGGCGGCCGATAGGCCTGCGTGCCGTCGAATTGCACGATGTGTTTCGGGCGGGGCCGCCCCCAGTGGTTTTTGAACACCGCGTTCACCAAGACCCCCGGCCCGAGGATGAGGGTGATCAACAAAAACGCCCCCGTGCCACGCCAGCGGCGCGCCTCGACCCGCCGCGTGCCCACGACGAAACCCGTGATCGCCGCGACCACCAGCGCGCCGACCAGCACCGGCGGCGCGTAATAAAACAACTGCACCCACCCGGCGTGCTCCAAGAACCACGAGCCATCCGGATGCCCACGCTCAAAAAACACCGCCGCCGCCCGCAGATCGAGATCGGTGAGCCAGAAGATCGGGGTGAGTGCGGCCGCCAAAACGAACCAGACCGCCAGGTCGCGCCAACGGCGGTCGATGTGGGAAACGGAGTGCACCCGGCAGACCACGGCGCGCCCCGCGGCGGTCGGCAATCCCTTTTCCATCCGCGCCCCGCGCCCGAGGTAAATCGCCAGCCGGCTGCGAATCGCCGCCAACCGGGGAAACCGGCGCCACGGAGAAAGGCTTGTCGCTCGCCCGCACAACCGATGCCCTCGCGTTTTTCCATGTCCCTACCCGAGCTCTCGATCATCGTGCCGTTCTACAACGAGGCGGAAAACGTCGGCGAACTCCTGCGCGAGATCCGCGCCGCCTGCCCCGGTGCCGAGATCGTGGCGGTGGACGACGGCTCGACCGATGGCACCACCGAGGTGCTGCGCGCCGAGACCGGCCTGCGCCCGGTTTTTTTTCCCGCCAACCGCGGTCAGAGCGCCGCGCTCTACGCCGGCCTGCGCCGCGCGCGGGGCCGGATCTGCGTGATGCTCGACGGCGACGGGCAAAACGATCCCGCCGACATCCCCGCGCTGGTCTCCGCCCTCGCCCACGCCGATCTCGCCTGCGGCTGGCGCCGCAACCGGCGCGACACGTGGAACCGCCGCGCCGCCTCGCGCATCGCCAACCGGGTGCGCCGCGCCTTCCTGAACGACGGCATCCGCGACACCGGTTGTTCCCTCAAGGCCCTCCGCCGCGAACACGTCGACCTGCTCGTGCCCTTCAACGGCCTGCACCGCTTTATTCCCGCCTTGATGCGCAACGCCGGCCTCCGCCTGGTCGAGGTCCCGGTCAACCACCGCCCCCGCCTGCGCGGGGTGTCGAAATACACCATCGGCGGCCGCGCCCTGCGCGGCATCCGCGACCTTTTCGGCGTGTCCTGGCTGCTGAAACGCCAGATCCGCTTCCCCGTCGGCGTGCTCGACGCCGCGGCAGACGAACGCGCCTGAAGCCCCCCACCCCTCCCGTGAACGAAATCCTCCTCCGCCTCGACCTGGGCGCCTTCCAGCTCGTCATCACCGGCTGGAAGCTCGTCGGCTACATCGGCGTCTTCCTTTTCGCCGGCCGCTGGGTCGTGCAATTGCTCGCCTCCCGCCGCGCCGGCCGCCCGGTCATGCCCCGGGCCTTCTGGTATATGAGCGTCGCAGGCAGCCTCCTGCTCCTGACCTATTTCATCGTCGGCAAAAACGACTCGGTCGGCGTGCTGTCGAATCTCTTCCCCGCCTTCACCGCCGCCTACAACCTATGGCTGGACGTAAAAAACCGGTCCGCCGCCGCGGCCTGAGCACGCTGCCCATCCCGCTGCCGCCGGCCGTGCCGCCGCCGCTACGCGTGGCCGGCCTGCTCTGCCGCGGCGCTTGGACCGTCGCCTGGGATCGCCGCCGCGGCCTGCTGCTGGTCCTCGCCGGGCTGGCCGTGGCCCTGCTGCTGCTCCACCCCGCCGACCACCCCTTCATGCGCTGGCTGGCGGGCTGGCGCACCGCCGCCGTGGTCGACACCGCCAAACTGCTCAGCCTGCTCGGCGAGCTGCACCTCGCCCCGCTCGGCATCCTGCTCGCCGTCTGGGGCCTGGCCGAGTGGCGCGCCCGCATAGATCAACGCATCCCGCTCGGGGCCGCCTTTCTCGCGATGCTGGTGAGCGGGGTTTTGGTGCAGCTGATCAAACCGGTTTTCGGCCGCCCCCGCCCCCACCTGCGCGTGCCCGACCAGCTGGATTGGTTCAACCCCCAGTGGGACTCCTTTCCCTCCGGCCACTCGATGCACTGGGCCGCCCTGGTCGGCGCCCTGTGGATGCTCTCGCCCCGCCTCGCCGCCGGCATCGCCCCGCTCGCCGCCACCGTCATGGCCGCGCGGATACTCGTGCCCCGCCACTACCCCACCGACGTGCTCGCCGGCGCCACCCTCGGCCTGATCTGCGGCCTGTGTTTCGGCCAGGCCGCGCTCGAACTCAACCGCCAACTCGGACGCTTCCCGCCCCGCCCCCGCCCATGAACGCACCGCTCTCCGGCCGGCTCGCGCCGCTGCTCCTGCTCGCCTTCGTTTTCCTGCTGCTGCTACCCGGCACCGGCACCGTGCCGCTGCTCGATCGCGACGAGCCCCGCTTCGCCACCGCCAGCCGCGAGATGGCCGAGCGTTCCGACTGGATAAAGCCCACCTTCAACGGCCGCGACCGCTTCGACAAACCCGCCCTGTCCTACTGGCTGATGCGCTCGGGCTACGCCGTGTTCGGGCAAAACGAGTTCGGCGCGCGCCTGCCGACCGTGTTGTGCGCCGCCGCCCTCGTGTTGACGGTGTGGTTCTTCGGCACGCGTTGGTTCGGCCCGGGCGCGGGTCTGCTCGCCGGCATCGGCATCGCCTCCTGCCTGCAACTGTTCATCCACGGCCGGCTGGCCCTGGCGGACATGCCGATGATCCTCGCCATCACCGTCATCCAGTTCGCCCTGGCCGCCCTGCTGTTTCCCGCCAACCGCCCCTGGACGCCCGCCGACGACGCGGCCGATCCCGCCGCCGCGCGCCGCGCCGCCCGCCGCTGGTGGTGGGCGCTGTGGCTAGCGGTCGGGCTCGGTTTTCTGGCCAAGGGACCGATCACCTTCGCCGTGCCGGTGGTGAGCCTGCTGTTTTTGCGTTTTGTCTTCTGGCGCCAACCGCTCCCCTGGGCACGCCTCGCCGCCGGCCGCGGCGCGCTGCTCGCCCTCGCCCTGATCGCCGCCTGGGGCGTGCCGGCGCTCATCGTGACCGAGGGGCGTTTTTTTGCGGTCGGCATCGGCGAACACGTGGTCGCCCGCGGCTACGAGAAATTCAACGGCCGCGGCTACAATCCCCTGTTCTACCTCACCACCGCCCCGCTCAGCCTGTTCCCCTGGATCTGCTTCGCGCCGCTGGCCTTCCTCGCCCTTAAAGCGAAGGACATCCGCCACCGCTGGCTCGCGAGCTGGCTGGCCGCGCCCTACCTGATCTTCACCTTCTACGCGACCCAGCTGCCCCACTACGTCCTGCCCGCCTTTCCCGCGTTTTTCCTGCTGCTCGGCGAGGGTCTCGGCCTGGGCCAAAACCGCTGGCGACGCGGCGGGGCGATCGCGCTCGCGGTGATCGGAGCCTTGGTGGCGGCGCTGTTTGTCGTGGTGCTGGTGCGCCCCCTGCCGGCCGACGCGTCCGCGCTCCGGCCCGCCTTCGCGGGGGCCTTGGCGGCCGTGTTTGGCCTCGTGCTGATCGCCAGCGGCGTGGTGCGTGGGGATCGCTGGCTGCGGCCCGGTCTGGTGCTGGGCGCCTTCGTCGTCGCGAGCGGCGCGGGGCAGCTCGCCACCGGCCTGCGCGACGCCAGCCTGAGTGTGCGCCTGCCCGCGCTGTGGGCCGGCGCGCCGGCCGACACCCGCTTTGTCGGCGCCGGTTTTTCCGAGCCGAGCCTGGTGTTTTACAGCCACCGCCGCTGGTTGAACGATCTTTCCCCAAAAGCCATCGAGGCCGAGGTCGCAACCCCCGGTCCGCTCGTGCTGGTGACGGTGGAGCGGCAGATCGACCCGCTCCATCTCTTCACCGGGCTCGACCGCTGGCGCACGCAAAAGACCCCGGCCACGCTGCTGACCGGCCCGGGCTGGACCCGCCAGACCCTGACGGGCTTTAACCCCGGCCGCACCCGGTGGCAGGAGGTGACGGTCTGGCGCCGGGATTGAGCGGCGGGCCGCCCGGAAGCGAGGGCGCCTCGGTCAGCCGGCGAAGGAACCCGCCTCGGCCGCGGACGGCGCGGATTTCCTCTTTCGTGATTCAGGCGCCGTGGTCGCGGCCGGCGCTCTCGGCGACCTCCGCTCCGACGCGTGGGCGGCCGCCGGAGCGACGTTCGCCGCCTTGACCGCGCCGACCAGCGCGGCGAGCCGTCCGGCCGCGCTCCGCAGGTCCTGCGACTGGGCGTTCAGCTCCTCGGCGGCGGACGCGGTCTCCTCGGCGTTGGCGGCGTTGGATTGGGTGACCTTGTCCATCTGCGAGACGGCGGTGTTGATTTGAATCAGGCCCTCGCTCTGTTCGTGCGAAGCGCTCGCGACTTCCGACACCAGGGCGTCGACCTC
>CAMCHD010000249.1 GCA_945874545.1 Akkermansia muciniphila
ATCATCTTCCGCTCCATCGACCGCAACCCGGCCAAGACGCCCCAGGCCTACGCGGTGAACGAGACCACCGGCCTGATCACGCAGCTCACCGACGGGCCCGACGTGGATACCTATTCGCTGAACGTCTCCCGGAGTGCGATGAAGTTGTATTACCTTCGCGGCAAGCCGACCGCCGGCGCGCAACACCTCGTGGTGCTCGACGTCGCCGCCCTCCTCGCCGACAGCACCGCCGGCGCGGTGAAGGAACGCGCCGCCTACGAGCGCCTCCTCGCCACCCTGCCGGCGGAGCACAAGGGTGCGGGCGGCTTCGACATCGATGCCGACGAGAGCGCCGCCTACTTCGGCGTGCGCTTCGCCGACGGCCCCCCGCGCGAGCCGGGCAAGCCCATCCCCCAGGTCCCCAGCGGCATCGCCGCCGTCGACCTCACCACCGGCGCCTACCGCATCGTGCACCGCACGCCCTTCCTGATGGGCCACGTGCAGGTGAATCCCTGGGTGCCGGGCGAGATCATCTACTGCAACGAGACCGGGGGCGACGCCCCGCAACGCATCTGGACGGTGCGCGCCGACGGCACCGGCGACCGCCCGCTCTTTCCCGAACAGGCGGAGGACTGGGTGACGCACGAAGTCGTGGTCGACCGCGACACCGTCATCTTTAACCTCATGGGGCACACCCCCGCGCTCCGCCAACGCCCGACCGGCATCATGGCCCTCGATCTGCGGACGGGCGACGTGACCCCTCTCGGCCAGATCACCCGCGGCCAGGGTTTCTGGCACAGCCACGGCACGCCCGACGGCCGCTGGGCGCTAGGCGACAACTTCGACGGCGAGGTTTTCCTGCTCAACCGCCGCACCGGCGAGATCCGCCTCATCTCCAGCGGCCACGTGATGAAGCCCGACCACACCCACCCCAACTTCAGCCCCGACGGCACCCGCGTCCTGGTGCAATCGGGCATGCTCACCGGCGGCGCCAGCCTCGACCTGATGCTCATCCCGGTGCCCGAAACGGCCGCGCCGTAATTCGAGAACCGCTTCCGCAGCGGGGCCGATGCGCCGCCTTGACACCGCCGCGCGTCACGGGCTTCCTCCCCAACCCAAGGCAAACGCCAGAGTAGCTCAGTGGTAGAGCAGAGGACTCATAAGCCTTTGGTCGCCGGTTCAATCCCGGCCTCTGGCACCACTTTAAAATTAACGGGTTATAAGAGCGAAACGACCGAAACCCATTTTCATTGGTCTTTTTCTGACCTGTTTTTCTGGCCGCGACCGCCAAGCCGGGTTTCTCCGGTTCCGATCTGTTAAGCGCCGAAAAGGTAACCCGAACCTGTAACAATCGTGGCTCCGCCCCCGGGCCCGTTCCCAGCCGCCGGGAAGAGACTCGCGCCCCACCTGCGGAGGGGTTTTCGTGCCGGCCCGTTCACGTCCCCCCGTCGCGCATGCCGCCCCTGCCCACCGCCCTTTTCGACTACACCCTCCCGGAGTCCCTGATCGCCCAGACCCCCGCCGCGCGCCGGGACGCGTCACGGTTGCTCGTGGTGCATCGCGAGACCCACCGCATCGAACACCGGGTGTTCACCGATCTCGGGGAGTATCTCCGGCCCGGCGACCTTCTGCTGCGCAACAACGCCGCCGTGCTGCCCGCCCGCCTGCTCGCCTCCCGCCCCACCGGGGGCGCCGTCGAGTGCCTCCTGCTCCGACCCGCCGCGTCGGGAGCCGAAAACGAGTGGTGGTGCCTGCTGCGGCCGGGTAAAAAACTGCCCGTCGGGGCGCACTTCGGGCGGCCCGGCGCCTTCGACGCGACCGTGCTGGAGAAGGACGCCGAAGGCGCGGCCCGGGTCGCCTTCGCCTGCGAACCCGCCGAGGCCTCCATCGTGGCCGTCGCCAACCGCATCGGCGAAGTCCCGCTGCCCCCCTACATCACCCGCCAACACACGCCGGACGAACGCGCCGCCGACCTCGCCCGCTACCAGACCGTCTACGCCGACCACGCGCGCCAGGTCGCCGCCGCCGCCCCCACCGCCGGCCTGCATTTCACCCCCGAACTGCTCGCGTCCCTCCGGACCTCCGGCGTGCGCACCGCCGACGTGACCCTGCACGTCGGCCTCGGCACCTTTAAACCGATCGCGACCGACACGGTGGACGCCCATGCCATCCACCGAGAAATCTACGAGGTCCCCCCTGCCACCCAACAGGCGGTGCTCGCGCCCGAGCCCGGCTGCCGTCGTGTCGCCATCGGCACCACCACGGTGCGGACCCTGGAGGATTTTTGCCGAAAACACGCGGCTCGCCCGGTCCCGCGCGGTGAAGCCTTCCGTGACGAGGCCGCGATCTACCTCTACCCTCCGGTCCGCTTCGCGGCGATCGACGCGCTGGTGACCAATTTTCACCAACCCCGCTCCACCCTGCTCTGCCTCGTGGCGGCGTTTCTCACCCCGGGATCGACCGATGGCGTGGCCTGGTTGAAGGAAATCTACGCCGAAGCCATCGCCCGGGAATACCGGTTTTTCAGCTACGGCGACGCGATGCTGATTCTTTAGGGGGTGACTGGCCGCGCCTTCGCCCCCGCCCCTGCCCCGCGTTTTGATCCGCCTCTTGCACCCGCCGCCGCTTTTTGCGGCCATGAGTCTTTCCAACCGCGCCCATGTCCGACTCCGCTTCCGCCCCCAAGCTCACCCCGATGTTGCAGCAATACTTCGAGGTGCGGCGCGGCCTGCCGAAGGACACCCTCCTGCTCTTCCGCCTGGGCGACTTCTACGAGCTCTTTTTCGACGACGCCATCGACGCCTCCCGCCTGCTCGGCCTCACCCTGACCAAGCGCGGCGACCACCCCATGGCCGGGCTGCCCTTCCACGCCGCCGACGGCTACGTGAACAAACTCCTCGCCGCCGGCCGGAAGGTCGCGATCTGCGACCAGGCCGAGCCCGCCGTGGCCGGCAAACTCGTGCGCCGCGCGCTGACCCGCATCCTCTCGCCCGGCACCACCCTCGACGCCCGTCAGCTCGACGCCGCCCGCAACCACTACCTCGTCGCCCTCCACCTCGACCGCGCCGGGTTGCACGCCGCGTGGCTCGATCTCTCCACCGGCGATTTTCGCCTGGCCTCGGAGACCGATCCGGCCGACCTCCTGCCCGTCCTCACCGCCCTTGATCCGCGCGAGGTCGTGCTGCCCGAGGGCCAGCTCGACCGGTGGCGCTCCGCCCCGCACGACCAGGCCGCCGCCCACGCCCTCGCCGCCTTCGCCGCCGGCCGCGCCCTCACCGAGTTGCCCGCCTTCCAGTTTGAGTCCGCCACCGGCCACCGCGCCGTGCTCTCGACCCTGGGCGTGTTGAATCTGGAAGGCTTCGGCATCGCGCCGGACCACGCCGCCCTCGGCCCGGCCGGCGCGCTCGTGCTCTACGTCACGGAAAACCTCTGCGCCAAGCCGGAGAACCTCCACCGCCTGCAACTCCACCGCAGCGCCTCCACCCTCCTGCTCGACCCCGCCACCCTGCGCAACCTGGAGATCTTCACCTCCACCCGCGGCGAACGGGGCGGCTCGCTGCTCGCGGCGATCAACCGCTCCCGCACCGCGCCCGGCGCCCGCCTGCTGGAGGCCTGGCTCGCCGCGCCGCCCCAAGACCTCGCGGAGATCCGCCGCCGCTCCACCACCGTCGGGGCCCTGCTGGCCGCCCCCGGACCACTGGCCGATCTGCGCGCCGCCCTCGGCCAGATCCGCGACGTGCCGCGCATCCTCGGCCGCCTGCAAAACCGGCTGCGCAATCCGCGCGAGCTCGGTGGCATCCGCGATACCCTCGCCCAACTCCCCGCCCTCCGCTCCACCCTCGCCGCCTTCGACGCCCCGTTGCGGCCCTTCGCGGCCGAACTCGGCGACTTCGCGTCTTTGCGTTTGATCCTGGATCAAGCGCTCGCCGACGAGCTCCCCGCCGATCTCGCCGACGGGAACCTCATCCGCCCCGGCCACGACGCGGAACTGGACCGCCTCCGCACCCTCAAGACCGACAACCGTGCCTGGCTCTCCGAACTCGAGGCCGCCGAGCAGGCCCGCACCGGCATCCGCAGCCTGAAGGTAAAATTCACCAACAATTTCGGTTACTACATCGAGGTGACCAAGGCCAACCTCCACCTCGTCCCGGCCGACTACGTGCGCCGCCAGACGACCGTGAACGGCGAGCGCTACGTCACCGACGCCCTGCGCCAAAAGGAGAAGGAAATCCTCTCCGCCGACGACCTCGCACTCGCCCGCGAACACGAGCTTTTCGCCGTCCTGGTCGCCGCCGTGCTCGACGAGTCCGTCGCCCTCGCCCGCACCGCCCGCGCCCTGGCCGAGCTGGACGTGCTCGCCGGCTGGGCCGAGCTCGCCCGCGAGTGGGATTACTGCGCGCCCGAGTTTGTCGACGAGGCGGTGCTCGAGATCACCGCCGGCCGCCACCCCGTGGTCGAGCAGATGCTGCGCGATCCCTCCCGCCCCGCCGGCTCCCAGGCCTTCGTGCCGAACGACACCCGCCTGTCCGCCAACGCCGAACAACTCGCCCTGCTCACCGGCCCGAACATGGCCGGCAAATCGACCTACATCCGCCAGATCGCCCTGATCGCGCTCCTCGCCCATGTCGGCTCCTGGGTGCCGGCGACCTCCTGCCGCCTGGGCCTGGTCGACCGCATCTTCTCCCGCGTGGGCGCGAGCGACGACCTCGCGCGCGGCAACTCGACCTTCATGGTGGAGATGAACGAGACCGCCAACATCCTCAACCACGCCACCGACCGCTCGCTCATCATCCTCGACGAGATCGGCCGCGGCACCTCGACCTATGACGGGCTGTCCATCGCCTGGGCCGTGGTCGAGCACCTCCACGCCGACCCCGACCGCGGCCCGCGCACCCTTTTCGCCACCCATTACCAGGAGCTGACCCAGCTGGAGAAACACCTGTCACGGCTGCGCAACTACAGCGTGGCGGTGAAGGAGTGGAACGACGACATTGTTTTCCTCCGCCGGGTCGTGGCCGGCCCGGCCGAACGCAGCTTCGGCATCCAGGTGGCCCGTCTGGCCGGCCTGCCGCCGTCCGTGATCGCCCGCGCCCGCGCCATCCTGGCCAGGCTCGAAGGCGACGAGACCTCGGTCGAGCTGCCCGCCGCGCCGGTCGCCAAACCCAAGAAGAAACTCACCGTCGCCCCCGCCGCCGACGCCGCCCAGCTGGAGCTGCTCTAATTCGGAGTGCGGAGCCTCGGCTCCGCTTTCGACGGCGAGCCTCGGCTCGCCGCCCCCCCGACGACAGCGCCCGGACCCGGCCGGAGAAAATCCGCCGACCGCTTACTCCATCAGGCCGTCCGCCACGTCGCTCAGCTTTTCCACCGAGCGCCCCTTGATCAGGACGGTGTCGCCCGGCCCGAGCCGGCCCCGGAGCGCGGCGATCGCCTCGGCCGACGACCGGACCAATCGCACCTGCCGCAGCCGGGCCCCTTGGCGGAGCTGGCGATTGATTTCGGCGCTGTAGTAGTTCCGCCAGGTGCCCTGGACGATCACCACTTCATCCGCGATCTCGGCCAGCCGTCGGGCGACGGTGTGGTAGGCGACCCGCTGGGGATTGGGCACGGCATCGACGCCCCCGATGACCACGACCCGCCGGCCGGGCAGCGTCGCAAGGACGTCGAGGGCGAGGTGGATGGTCTCGTAGGTCGATTTGAATTCATCGCG
>CAMCHD010000250.1 GCA_945874545.1 Akkermansia muciniphila
CCGCCCAATTGCTGAAAGAAGGCTCCACGGTGCCGTTCATCGCCCGCTACCGCAAGGAGGTCACCGGCGAACTCGATGAGGTGCAGATCACCACCATTCGCGATCGCCTCGAACAGCTCGCCGCTTTGGACGACCGTCGCGCCACCATACTCGCCTCGCTCAAAGAACGCGGCCTTCTCTCCGATGCCCTCGCCGGCCAGATCGCCGCCGCCGACACCCTCGCGCGCCTCGAGGACCTTTACCTGCCCTTCCGTCCGAAAAAACGCACCCGCGCCACCCTCGCCCGCGAAAAAGGCCTGGAACCGCTCGCCGAGCTCCTCTGGGCCCAGGATGCCGCCACCACGCCGGAGGTCCTCGCTGCCGCCGCCCAGGCCCTGGTCGGACGGGTCTACACCCCCGACGATGGCAAACAGCCCCCCACTCCGCCGCAAAAAATCGCCTCGGCCGACGAGGCCCTGGCGGGCGCGCGGGATATCTTGGCCGAACGTTTATCCGACGACGCCGCCGCCCGCGCCAAACTCCGCGTCCTCTACCGCGCCTCCGCCGTCGTCTCGTCCAAGGTCCTGCACGGCAAGGACGCCTCGCCCGAGGCGGCCAAGTTCAAGGACTACTTCGACTGGACCGAGCCCCTTGCCAAGTGCCCCAGCCACCGCCTGCTCGCGATGCGCCGCGCCGAAAAAGAGCTTTTTGTGATGATGCGCATCACCCTGCCCGACGAAACCCTCGCCCTCGCCGAGCTCGAGCGCCTCGTCATCAAACCCCACGCTCCCGGCTCCACGCTCGCGGCTTCTTCCGCCGCCGCCGCCCAGCTCCGCCTGGTCGTGGCCGACGCCCTTAAACGCCTGCTCGCCCCCGCCCTCGAGACCGAGATGCGGCTGGAGTCGAAAAAAGCCGCCGACCTCGCCGCGATCAAAGTCTTCGCCGACAACGTCCGCGAACTCCTGCTCGCCTCCCCGCTCGGCCAGAAAGCGGTGATCGCCCTCGACCCGGGCTTCCGCACCGGGTGCAAGACCGTTGTCCTCGATCGCCAGGGCAAACTCCTGCACCACGACGTGCTCTACCCGGACCGCCACGCCGCCGAGGCAAAGGATAAGATCCTCGGCTTCGCCGCGCGCTTCGGGGTCGAGGCCGTCGCGATCGGCAACGGCACCGCCGGTCGCGAGACCGAGGCCTTTGTCCGCGCCGTCGGCCTGCCGCCCTCCATTCCGGTGGTGATGGTGAACGAGTCCGGAGCCTCGATCTACTCCGCCTCCGAGGTCGCCCGCGAGGAGTTCCCCGACCACGACCTCACCGTCCGCGGGGCCGTGTCGATCGGCCGGCGCCTCATGGACCCCCTCGCCGAGCTCGTGAAGCTCGACCCCAAATCCATCGGCGTCGGCCAATACCAGCACGACGTCGACCAGTCCGGCCTCAAACGCTCCCTCGACGACACCGTGATGAGTTGCGTCAACGGCGTGGGCGTCGAACTGAACACCGCCTCGAAACAACTCCTCGCCTACGTCTCCGGCCTGAACGCCACCACCGCCGCCGCCATCGTGGCCCGCCGCAACGAAAAGGGTCCCTTCGCCTCCCGCGCCGAGTTGCTCGAGGTTCCCCGCCTCGGCCCCAAGGCCTTCGAACAGGCCGCCGGCTTTCTCCGCATTCGCGACGCCAAACACCCGCTCGACGCCTCCGCCGTCCACCCCGAACGCTACGCCCTCGTGGAAAAAATGGCGACCGACGTCGGTTGCACCGTCCCCGACCTGCTGCGCGACGGCAAACTCCGCGCCAAAATCAAACCCGAGGCCTACGTGACCGACACCGTCGGACTGCCGACCCTGAAAGACATCCTCGCCGAGTTGGCCAAACCCGGCCGCGATCCGCGCGCGAAGTTCGAGGCCTTCGCCTTCGACGCCAGCGTGAACAAACCCGAGGACCTGCGCCCCGGCATGAAACTCCCCGGCCTGGTGACCAACGTGACCGCCTTCGGCGCCTTCGTGGACGTCGGCGTTCACCAGGACGGCTTGGTCCACGTGAGCCAACTGTCGGACAGCTTCGTCAAGGACCCCGCCGAGATCGTCAAACCCGGCCAAAAGGTCCACGTGACGGTCACCGAGGTGGACCTCGCCCGCGGCCGCATCGCCCTTTCGATGAAGGCCAACCCGCAGATCGGAGCCAAAGGTGTAGCCCCGACCGCTGGTCGGGGTCCGTCCTCCGGGAGCAACCACGGTCCGCGCACCTTCAACAACACCCCCGCCGCCAAACCGGCCGCCCCGCAGTCCCTGAACAACGACTGGTTCAGCGCCGCGCTAAACAAAAAGCGCTGACCCACCACCCCGCGTTCGCGCCCGCCGGGAAGTCAAAACAACTCGGGCTGGCCGTAGCGTGCGCGGGCTTCGGCGAGCGTCGTGCGCATGTCCATCTCGCTCAAGAACGTCGTCAGACCGGGCAGGTCGGCCGGGGTTTGCTCCAGCGGCGGCAGTTCGTGGGCGAGGTTCAGCGTGACCAGACGACGGTTCAGCCGCAGTCGCGCACCGGCCTCGGCTAGCGGGGCGCGAAAACGCTCGGGCTCGATCGCGCCGGCGGCGGCGAGCACGCCTTCGAGGTCACCGTGGCGCTCGAGCCACTTGATCGCCGTCTTCGGGCCGACGCCATTGAGCCCGGGGATGTTGTCGGATGTGTCGCCGATCAAGGCGAGGTAGTCGATGATCCGTTCCGGCCCGACGCCGAATTTTTCCCGCACCCCGGCGGCATCGAGCAAACGCCAGCCGAGGCGGGGCTGGGCGCTGGGCGGAGGCAGCAATACGCGGATACGTTCGCCCACGAGCTGGGCGAAGTCCTTGTCCGAACTCACGATCAGCACCTCGTCGCCGGCGGCCGCACGGCGCACGGCGCAGGTGGCGAGCAGATCGTCGCTTTCCACCCCTTCGATCTCGACCGCCGCCAGGCCAAGAAGACGCGTCAGCGCCTTCACGCCGGGGATCTGCTTCGACAGGTCGTCGGGCATCTCGGCGCGCTGGGCCTTGTATTCCGGATGGAGGGCGAGCCTTTCCTGGGATCCGCCAAGATCGAAGAACACCACCGTATGGGTCGGTTTTTCCTGGTCGATCAGCCGCCAGAGCGACTTCACCCAGCCATGCAAGGCGTTGGTGGGGAAGCCGTCCGCGCGAGAGAGGGCCGGCGTGGCATAGAAACAGCGGTAAGCGAGGTTAAAGCCGTCGATCAAGAGCCAGCGCGCCATGGGAGTCGGGAGGTGGGTTCAAAAAAAGTCCCGGCCGTTGTTGGCGGCCGGGACGAAGGTTGGGTTGGGTCGGCGATCAGAATACGGGCGGCACGTAATCGAGCTCGATCGTCAGCGGCCCAAACCCATCCGCATAGGGGGCGAGACCGGCCGGGCGCAACCAGTGGAGTTCGTTGCCTTCGGTCGGGAACTCGATCAGGGCCGGGGTGGCCTCCTCGGAGAACTGGATCGAGCCGCCGAAGTAGCCCTCGGGCTTTTTCGAGTAAGGCCGGCTGTAGACGCGATACTCGCTGGCGGTCGAACCGCGGGCCGAGCCGGTGATCTTGGCGCCATCCGCACCCTTCAAGGATACGCTGAGCACGCCGCTGCTGACCACCTTAAGCGTGCCCGAGCCGGCACCCTCCGGGAAGAACGCATCGTCCGAAACATCCGACAGCTCGACCTTATGGCTACCCAGCCAAGGCGCCGGGGCGGACTTGGTAAAGGTGAACACGCGGATCGCCGCGCCCTCGGCCACCGGGGCGATGTCCTCGCCTTCGGTCACCGAAGCGGTGAGCTGACCGGTCGCATCGAAGAACAAGCCGAGCTGCAACGCGGTGAGCGGCGCCTTGCGTTTGATCGGGCTCTGTTCGCCAAAGGCGGTGGAGACATCGTCCTCGTCGAAGACCACGGAGAGCACGCCCTTGAAGGAGTAGCTGCGGCCGTCGCGGTAAGCGAGGGTGCCGGTGTAGGAGGCGGTGCCGGCGACCTTCACGATCAGCTTGCCGGCGGGCAAACCATTTTCATCCAGCAAGATGGCTTCATTGGTGCCCACAAACTTGGACTCGAGCGGGTCGACCACCAACAAGTGGGTCGCGGAGGCGCTGCGAACCCCATTCACCTGCGTCCAGGTGGTGATGGAGTAGGCCTTGGCGCTGGAAGGCAGGCGTCCGCTGATCACGCCCGTCGTGCGGTTGATGGTCAGGCCCTTGGGCAAGCCGGACGCGTAGTAGGTCGTGCCGGCGGCTTCCTCGCCCGTGGCGGTCTCGATCGAGACCACGGTGCCGGCCGAGAAGGGATCGCCGCCATCGAAGTAGTAATCGGCGACGGCCGCGAGCGGCAGGCGGACGAAGGCATCGATGCGGGCCTTGGTGGGCTGCTCATTGCCGATCAGGAGGATGGCCCCGGCCACCCGCAGCCGAGTGAGGGTGCTACCGCCCTTGCCGCCGGAGAAGTTCTCATTGATGAAGTCCACCACGGCCTGTCCGGGCGTCTGGAGCAGGGTGGCGATCGAGTAGAAGAACTGCTTGGCCACCACATTGGCCGTGGCCGAGCTGGAGGGATTCTTGCCGTAGAGATTGCGGTAGGTCCGAAGGGCAAGGGCACGGATACGGTTGTATTGGTTGGCGTTGACCGTGGAGAGGTCGGCGATGTCGCCGTAGCGCTCCTTGTAGGCCACCGACGAAAGCAGGGCGTCCACGATTTGCACATCGGTCAGCTCGAACTCGCGCTGCGTCTCGAGCGCCGCGTATTGGGCGGCGGTCGGATACTCACCCCAGACCGCGAGGTGGGAGAGGATCAGCTCCGCTTGGTCGTCGCGGAAGTCGGAGGCCTGCAAGAGCAGAGCCGCCACCTGTCCGGAGGAGAGTTCGACCCCGAAACGATCCACGGCCGACTTGGTCTCTTCATTGGTCGGCGAGCGACCAAAGATGGCCTGGTAGGCGTTCTCGATCGCGGCAAGCGTCTCGACCGGCGCGATATCCTCGGCCGGGTTGATGACTATCGTGACGGGCTCCGAGGCGGAGGTGATTCCGTCCGAATCGGTGATTTCGGCATGGAGTTTATACGTGCCGGCGCGGCTGGGGCTCCAGGCAAAGGTGTAAGGCGCGGAGGCCCGCGAGCCGATCAGAACTCCGTTGGCGTAGAGGCGGACGGTTTCCACCCCCGAGGCGGCGGTCGCCGAAGTGACCACGGTCAAGGCGGGAATATTAAACGCATCCTCGATCACCACCACGGCGGATTGATAGAAGAACAGGCGCGCGTTGCCTCCGGTCGCGAGGGCCAGCTCGGAGATGATTCCGTTGGTCCCGAGAGTGACGGTGAGTGGCTCGGTGCGTGCGATTCCACCTCCGAAGGCGGGATCATTGCGAACTTCGATATAGGCGGTCACGTCTGCGGAGTAGTTCAACCCCTCGTCCTCCACCACGACCCCGGTGATGTCCTGATCACCGTTAAAGGTCGGGTTGGTCGCGGCGCGGGTTGTCACCCGGGCGCTGGCGGCCGCGAAGGTGGTGCCATCGAGAATGTTGTAGGATCCGGTGGTCGGACTGATGATCCGCACCGTCGGCGCGGTGACCGCGACCGATGTGACGGAACGGGTGGCCGACTGCACGATGTTGCCATTGGTGTCGGTCACCACCGCGTAGACGGTGTAATCACCCGCCGCGAGGGCGTTGGTGTAGACCAACTGATACGTGGTCGA
>CAMCHD010000251.1 GCA_945874545.1 Akkermansia muciniphila
CGAGCAGGGGCGCATCGGCCGACGCGTCGATAGACACGTCGGCCGGGAGGGCGCCCGGCTCTTCCACTGGTCTCATTTCAGGAGCTAACGGCACAAACCGCGCCCGGACCATCTCGCCAAAGTAAAAACCGCGCGACGAAAACCCCGCCAGTCGCTTGCCAAAAGCCCCGCCAAGACGGGAGTGTTTCCCCTTTTCCGCCTTTTCGATGCCGCCCAAACTCCGCTCCACCCTCGCCCTCGCCGGTTTCCTTTTCGCCGTCTACGCGGTCGCCGCCCTCGGTGGTCTGGCCACCGCGAGCAGTGTGCAGACCTGGTATGCCACCCTGGCCAAGCCCTCCTGGACCCCGCCGGGCTGGCTCTTCGGCCCGGCCTGGACCGTCCTCTACACGCTCATGGCCATCGTGGCCTGGCGCATCTGGCGTCTGCCGTCCGCCCCGGGCGACCCGAACGGACGCGCGTCGATCCTGCGCTGGTGGTGGGTGCAGCTGGCGCTAAACGGCGCGTGGTCATGGGCGTTTTTCTATTTCCGCACCCCGGCCGCCGGCCTGTTGGTGATCGGCGCCCTGCTGCTCGTGATCGCCGGACTGCAACCCCGCCTCGCCCGCGTCGACCGGCCCTCCGCCCTGCTCTGGACCCCCTACGTGCTCTGGGTCGCGTTCGCATCCTGCCTCAATCTTTCGATTTGGAATCGAAACTGAAGGGCTACCGGGCAGGAATGCGGACCGTTAGGCTCCTAAGTCACCCGCCATGAAACGCCCCGCCCTGTCCAGCCTCGCCCTGCTGCTGTCCACCCTCTCCGCCCCAGCCTCCATGGAACTGCCCTCCGACCTCATCCCACCGCACCGGGTCGATACCGCCGCCGAGCCGACCGCGCCCGGACCATTCCGCCCCGAGTGGAGCTCCCTCGCCGGTTACGGCGCCGCCCCCGATTGGTTTCGCGACGCAAAGTTCGGCATCTGGGCCCACTGGGGGCCGCAGTGCCAGCCCGAGGCGGGCGATTGGTATGCCCGCCACGCCTACGTCCAGGGTCACCCCTCATACGAAACCCACCTCGTCCGCTACGGTCATCCCTCCAAAGCGGGCTTCAAGGAGGTGATCCACGCCTGGAAGGCGGAACGCTGGGACCCCGACGCCTTGGTGGAGCTCTACCGTCGCTGCGGCGCGCGTTACTTCTTCGCCATGGCCAACCACCACGACAACCTCGACCTGTGGGCCAGCCGCCATCACCCGTGGAACTCGGTCCGCGTCGGTCCGGGCAAGGATCTCATCGCGGGCTGGGCCGCCGCCGCCCGCCGCGCCGGTCTGCCCTTTGGCGTGAGCGTGCACTCCGCCCACGCGTGGCTCTGGTATGAACCGGCCCAGGGCGCCGATCAAAACGGCCCCCTCGCCGGCGTGCCTTACGACGGCCGTCTCACCCTCGCCGACGGCCGCGGCCAATGGTGGGAGGGCCTCGACCCGCGCAAGCTCTACGCCCAAGACCACACCCCGAGCCCGGGCTTCGAGAACGCGGGCGCCATCCACGCGAGGTGGAACTGGGGCGCGGGCGCCAGCGTGCCCGACGCCGCCTACTGCCAAGATTTCCACGACCGCACCGTCGATCTGATCAGACGCTACCAACCGGAATTGATCTACTTCGACGACACCGCCCTTCCCCTCTGGCCGGTCAGCGACGCCGGCCTGCGCGTGGCGGCGCATTTCTACAATCAAAACCTGGCCCTGAGCGAGGGCCGCTCCGCCGGCGTCCTCCTCGGCAAGATCCTCGCCCCCGACCAGAAGACCGCGCTGGTTTGGGATATCGAAAAGGGCGTCCCGCCCGACACCCAGGCCCAGCCCTGGCAGACCGACACCTGCCTCGGCGGCTGGCACTACGATCGCGACGTCTACACCCGCGACCGCTACAAGTCCGCCGCCACCGTCATCCGCATGCTCGCCGACATCGTGAGCAAAAACGGCAACCTCCTGCTCAACGTGCCCGTGCGGGGCGACGGCACGATCGATGAAAAGGAGACCGCCATCGTCGAGGCGATCGGCGCCTGGCTGGCGGTGCACGGCGAGGCCATCTACGGCACCCGGCCCTGGCGCGTCTTCGGCGAAGGTCCGGCGAGCGCCGGCGCCGCCCTGAGCGCCCAGGGCTTTAACGAGGGCAAGGGCCGGCCTTTCACCGGCGAGGACGTGCGCTACACCGCCGCCCAGGACGGCCGGACCCTCTACGTCATCGCCCTCGGGGTGCCCGCCGCGCCTCTCCGCCTCGCCGCCCTCGGACTCCAGCCAGCCGCCAGTCACGTCACCGCCGTCTCCCTGCTCGGCTCCGCCGCACCGGTCCGCTGGGAACAAACCGAAACCCACCTCGTCCTGAACCTGCCCGCCGGCGAAGCGACCTCCGACGCCGCCGTGGTGTTTAAGCTCAGCCTCCGACCCTCCCCGCCCGGCCTTTGATCAAACTCGGTGCCGAGGACGTGTCTTGTAGATAAAACGAGCAGGCGAAAGCGAGAAGCCCCGCTCGGCCAAGACGCGGGAAGCGGAGTTGGACCGGCGATCCATGCCGCCGAGGGCAGCGCTGGACCAGCAAGTTTCTTCTCTGGTCTGCGCGCGGGATGAGTTTGATTCCCAGACACTCCCTAAGATCACGGACACCCGGCGCCGCGTGGCGCCCCGCGCGTCGCCCGCCCCCTTACTTCTCGGCGAAATGCCCCGCGTCCTCCGCCTCCAGCACCCCGCTGCGCAGCGCATAACGAATCAGCCCGGCGGGTTCCCGGATTCCGAGTTTGTCTTTCAGCAGGCTGATCTGGTTCTGCACGGTTTTGGCCTTCGAGCCTAGCCGATCGGCGATCTCCTTGGGGTTCTGCCCCCTCACCAACCCACGCAACACCTCGCGCTCGCGCAGCGTGAGCGGTTCGCCCATCAAACGGGCGTCGGCGCGCACCGAGTTGACCACGACCCGCGCGCTGCGAGCACAGTAGAAGGTCTCTCCGGCCAGCACCTTACGCATGGCCTCGAGCAATATCTCCAACGGCGAGTGCTTGAGCACCAACCCGTGCACCCCCAGGGCGAGCGCCCCCCGGAGCACGCTCTCGTCCGCGCGCGACGAGACCACGAGCCAACGGGTTTTCGGCAGCGCGGGAGCACAGTCGCGCACCAGCGCCCCGACGTCGCCATCGGGCAGACTCCAATCCGCCACCACCAGGTCCGGTTTTGTTTTCCGGAGAATCGCCGAAGCCTCGCCCACCGTGCCCACCGCGCCGACCGGTTCCACCCCCAGATGTTCCCGCACGACCAGCCCATACAGCTGACGAACCAGGAGGTGATCCTCCACCAAGACGATGCGGGGTGGCTTCATCGCGCTTTCGAGGCGTCGAGTCACCCAAAAGGGCGGCCAAAATCAAGTCCGCAATTGGCGGAGCGATCCGGCGCGAACGGGATTTCTTCCCGGCCCGCGGGAAGGCCTCCCGCGCAATCAAGGCAGGCGATCGGGTAGTATGGGGACGCTGAAAAGCTCACATCCATAACTCAACCATACCAAAAACATCACCGCCATGAAATCGACCCTCGCCCTCACCCTCGCCCTCGCCGCCGCGTCCGCCGCCACCTCGGCCATCGCTCAAACCTATTCGGTCTATACTTACACCGCCACGGTCAACAGCACCGTCGCCGTCAACGACGGCCTGGGCGGCACGATCAGCTTCGACGCCGGCGACACCATCACCGGTCAGGTCTTCGTGAACCAGGGAGCCAGCACAAACAACGGAGGCTGGGGCTTTCCTGGCGAGGTGATCAACTACGTCGATTCCGTGGAGTATTTCAGCTTCCAACACGAAGACGTCTCGATCGTGGGCACCGGCACCGGAACGGCCGCCGGTGATACTTCGGTCAATGAGAACCGCCGCTTCACCCAGTCCGCTTCTTCCGCACGTGCGGATGTCTTTATCGCGAATTCCGCCACGAACTTCAGCACGAGCACGGCCGACCTCGGCGGCGGCGTGAGCTCGCTGAACTTCCAATTGGTCACGAATTTTCACGGCTTGGGCAGCCCAAACCTGAACGCGGTGACCGGCCTTAGCCTTCCCTCCTCGGTGAATGTCAGCCTGTTCGACCAGAACAAGTCGCTCAATCTGTCCTTCACCAACACCCAGGCGGTGGCCGCCACCCTGCAAAGCATCTCCGTGTCGACCGCGTCCTCGGTTATTCCCGAGCCCTCCTCCTATGCCGCCTTCGCCGGCCTGGCCGTCCTCGGTCTCGCCGCCGTTCGCCGTCGCCGCGCCTAAAGTCAGAGGAGTCACGTCGGATCGAAACAAGACCTCTGCCGACGTGCCTGGCAGAGGTTTTTTCGTTCCCGCCTCCTGCGATCTCGGACCTTTCGCGGCCTGAGCCCGCCGGCGTCGCGAGCGGGGGATTTCGAAGACAGCGCCTGAAGAAAAGAACGTAAATCGCAGGTCCCGAGGGCCGCTCCGTTGCCGAATCGGCGCGGGCGGCTTCTTTGATGCGTATAGGCCCGGGCTCATGCGGTTAAGCGGCGGAGCAGCGGGGTGAAATGGCGAGCGCATTTCGGTGCGGACCGAGCGAAGGAATACTCGGAGAGTATTTTGAGCGAGGGCCCCACCGAAAGGTGCCGCCAGTTCGCCTCGATGCGACCCGAGCAACTGCATGAGCCCGGCAAAAACCGAATCAGGCGATCCGGCCGACAACACGGCCGTCGTATGAAAAGCAAACCCCTCCCTCCCTCGCAAAACCACCACCGCGCCCCGCCCGTCGCATCGGACGCCGGTCCGCACGACCGCGCCCCCCGCGGACACGGTTTGTTGGCGACCAGCCTGCTTGAGCCGGCCGTCGTCGATCAGTTCCGCGAGGCCGCCCGGGGCGATCTGCGACGCCTCCTGAAACAGCTCCGCTCCGCTCTCGGCGCGGAGCGACGCAGGGACGTCGCCACCATCGCCCACCACGTGGTCGACAACGCCATTTTGCTCGGCGAGATCTCGCTGATGCATGCCGGCCTGGCCTGCGAAGCGGCCGCACGAGCGTCCGCGCCCGCCGCCCTGGCCCGGGCCGCCGGTCTGGTTCTGCGTCTGGCCGGTCTCAAACCCCGCCCCCGACGGCCTTCGCCCCCGCCGCCGGACGCCACGCCAGCCATCCCACCAGGCCCAGCCCGGCCCAGAGCGCGAGCGTGCCGACCACCTCGTGCATCTCGTCGTATCGACCCGGAAAATACGGGGCGCTGAGCGAGATCACCAGGATGCGCCCGACATTGGCGGCAAAGCCCGTCAGCAGCGCGAGCGGCACCAGCATCGCCACCACCCACCAACGCCGCCCCGCGATCCCGCCCGCCAGGATGGCGACCAGACCGGCCGAGGTGATCAGGCCGAAACCGTTGCACTCCGTCGCGACCAGAAAATTCTGCCCCGCCACCGTGAGGATGAGCTGCGGGTCGGCCTGCGTGCCGGTCAGGGTGAGGCGCGGCGCGATCTCCGCCGCGTTCAAGACCCACGCCGCCCCCACCCCCGCCAGCTGCCGCAGGGGCCAGTCGAGCGGCGGATAGGCGAGGATGATGACGATGAGCGCGGTGAACCCCGCCACCAGCGGCCGGAAATACCGGTAGCCCGCCACCCCGAAGAGCGCCTGCAGGCAGCCCGCGAGGGCCAACGCGAAACCCGG